>NZ_JBFBNW010000010.1:0-366985 GCF_040683955.1 Streptomyces sp. NPDC093111
AGCGTTAGGGAAACGCCCGGTTACATTCCGAACCCGGAAGCTAAGCCTTTCAGCGCCGATGGTACTGCAGGGGGGACCCTGTGGGAGAGTAGGACACCGCCGAACAACCCGCCCTTTTAGCTCAGTCGGTAGAGCGTCTCCATGGTAAGGAGAAGGTCAACGGTTCGATTCCGTTAAAGGGCTCAGAGAAAAGGCCTCCGCCTTATGGCGGGGGCCTTTTTGCGTTTCCCGGGCCAGGTGTGAAGAGACGACGGAAGGGCCGGCCCCACTCGGGGCCGGCCCTTCCGGGTGTCGGATCAGAGGGTGTGGGGCTCCGGGATGCGCAGGGCCAGGATCGCCATGTCGTCGGAGGCCGGCTCCTGGGCGAAGCGCTCGACCGCCCGCAGCACCCGCGAGGTGATCGCGCCGGCCGTCAGGCCCGTACAGGACTTCAGAACCTCGGTGAGACCGTCGTCGCCCAGCATGCGGGTGCCCTCGCGGCGTTCGGTGACGCCGTCCGTGACGCACAGCAGGACATCGCCCGGGTCCAGGGTGACCGTCTGCTCGTAGAGCTCCAGATCCTCCATGACGCCGAGGAGGGGCTGCGGGTCCGCCGCCGGGCGGACCGTGCCGTCCTGGCTGAGGCGGAGCGGCAGCGGATGCCCCGCGCACACCACCTTCAGGACGGCCGAGCCGTCCTCCTGCGGGCGCATCTCGCCGTACAGGAGCGTCAGGAAGCGGCTGCGGGCGCCCTCGTCGAGGATCGCCGCGTTCAGGCGCTCCAGGACCGCGGGACCGCCGAAGCCCTCGCGGGCCAGCAGACGCAGGGCGTGCCGGGCCAGGCCGGTGACGGCGGCGGCCTCCGGGCCCGTACCGCACACGTCGCCGATGGCGAAGCCGTACGCGCCGTCGCGGATCGGGAACAGGTCGTAGAAATCGCCGCCGACCTCGTTGCCCTCGCCGGCCGCGCGGTAGATGACGTCGACCTCGACGCCCGGCACGTCCGGCAGACCGGGCGGGAGGAGACTGCGCTGGAGGGAGCGGCTGATGGCCGTGCGCTCGGAGTAGAGCCGGGCGTTGTCCAGGGCCAGGGCCGCCCGGCGGGACAGGTCCTCGGCCAGCTCCAGGATCTCCTGGCGGAAGTGGTCGTCCGAAGGCTTGCCCAGGGTCAGCATGCCGATGACCCGGTTGCGGGCGACCAGCGGCAGGACGACGGTCTCGCCGCCGACGGCCGTCGCGGTCGCGAGGGCCGTGTGGATGCCGGAGAACACCGGACTGCCCGGGCCGTCGAGCTCGCGCATCGAGGCGCTGAGCGCCGCACGGTGCGCGGCGTCGCCGGGCGCCGTCCACACCCGGGCGCCGGGCGTCGTCACCGGATCGGGCGGGGAGATGGACGACAGCAGGTCCTTCAGACCGTCGATCAGATCCTCGTCCTCGTGCAGGACGTAGGAGAGGAACGGGTCCGAAGCCTGGTCCGCGATCGTGTAGACCGCGCACCAGGTGGCCAGGGTCGGGACCGTCATCTGGGCCATCAGGGCCAGGGTCTGGTCGCGGTCGAGAGTGCCGGCCAGGAGGTCGGAAGCCTCGACGAGGAAGCTGAGGGAGCCGCGGCGGAGGCGTTCGAGCTCACCGAGGCGGGCCGACTCGACCGCGAGCGCGATCCGGTCGGCGGCGAACTGGAGGCGCAGGGCCTCCTCGTTGGAGTAGCGGTTGGCGCCTTCGGCGGCCACGCCGAGGGAGCCGGTGAGGCGGCCCTCGACCTTCAGCGGCACCGTCACGACCGAACGCATGCCAGTGCCTTCGAGGAGGGGCACGGCGCCCGGGACGGCGGCCAGGTCCTCGTGGACGGCGGGCATCCGGGCGGAGCCGTAACGGCTGGCACCGGTCTCGACGGGGACGCGGGCGAAGCGCTGGCGGGCCGACGGCAGGCCCGTGGTGGCGCGTACCTCCAGCTCGGTCTCGTCGTCGGTCGCGAGCAGGAGGAAGGCCGAGTCGCCGTCGAGCATGTCGCGGGCGCGTTCGACCGTGCGCTGGAGCAGGCCGTCCAGGTCGTCGGGGGCCGGGGAGCCGATGAAGACCTCGAACGGGTCGACCGCGGACCGGCCCTCGGACCCGGTCTCGGAGGCGGCGGGGCGCTGCGGGGTCTGGAGCACGGCCCGCTCGTACTCGCGGACGAGGAGACAGACCGTGGAGGGCTCGCCCTGGGAGTCGCGGACGCGCAGGTGCGAGGCGTAGACGGGGATGACACGCCCGTCGGCGCAGCGGATGCCGTAGCTGCCCTCCCAGCGGGAGAGGCGCAGGGCCTCGGCGAGGCCGGTGCCGATGCCAGGGGTGTGCGGCCAGGCCGCGAGGTCGCCGAGGGGCTTGCCGGTGACCTGCTCGGCGCCGTAGCCGAAGAGCTCCTCGGCGTCCTCGTTCCAGGCGGAGATGGCGCCGCCGCGGTCGATCTGGACCACGGCGACCCGGACCCGGCTCTCGGTGACGGGGAGCAGCGGGTCGGGCAGGACGGGGCCGGCGGAGCGGGTGCCGACGGGCCGCTCGGGGAGGTCGAGGTGGAACCAGACGTGCTTGCGCGTGGGGCTGTACTCGACGCCCCAGCGGGTGGCGAGGGCCGCGCACAGCAGCAGGCCCCGGCCGTTCTCCCGGTCGGGTCCGGCCACGGACCGGCCCTGTTGGAGGGGGATCTCGCGCTCGGGGTAGCGGTCGGCGACCTCGATGCGGACGCCGTCGTCGGCGCGCAGGCACAGGACGTCGGCGGCGGTGCCGGCGTGGATGACGGCGTTGGTGACGAGTTCGCTGGTGAGGACGACGGCGTCGTCGACGATCTCGGCGTACCCCCAGCCCTGGAGGGTGTCGCGTACGAACGCGCGGGCGGTCGCCACGGACCGCCCGACGGGATCGAAGCTGGCAGCCGCCCGCGCGGTGATCACTGAACTCCTCGTACGCGTCTCGACGCCCGGCTCTGCCATGGTCGGTCTGCCCCTCCCGGTGCCCGGTGGTGGTGCTGTGTGAGTGCTGTGGACGCCCCCGCCGGGCGGACCGGGGCGTTGGACAGCCGGATGCCAGGTTACTTACCTTCGCTGTCCCAGCTGATGCCGGTCGTCGCTGTTTCCGTCGAACTGTTATGGCCGGGTTCGACCATGGTGAAACACTGGGCAGCCTTGGGGTACCCCGGGAAGTTCGTCGACCCCTTCGGGAGGGACACGGTGGAGTCTGGCACGGCAGCGCGACGCGGCAGCGGCGGAACGCGCGCGAGGGGCGGACGGTCCAGGAGTCGTGGGTCGGTCCAGGTCGACGCGGCGGCGCTGGAGCGGCTGCTCGCGTCGCTGGTGGCGATGCGGGACGGGAACTTCCGGAAGCGGCTGACGGTCTCGGGCGACGGGGTGATGGCGGAGATCTCCGCCGTCTTCAACGAGCTCGCGGACCGGCAGACCCATCTGACCGGTGAGCTGTCGCGGGTGCGCCGGGTGGTGGGCCGCGAGGGCAAGCTGTCGGAGCGGCTGGAGACCGGGGCCGGCGAGGGGGCGTGGGCGGCGGCCGTCGAGGCCGCGAACGCGCTGGTGGACGAGTTGGCGCGGCCGGTCTCCGAGGTGGGGCGGGTGCTCTCGGCGGTGGCCGAGGGTGATCTGGGGCAGCGGATGGAACTGCGCTCGGAGGGCCTGGACGGGACGACGCGGCCCTTGCGCGGGGAGTTCCTGAAGGTCGCCCGTACGGTGAACAACCTGGTCGACCAGCTGTCGGTGTTCGCCGACGAGGTCACCCGGGTCGCCCTGGAGGTGGGTACCGAGGGCAAGCTGGGCGGTCAGGCCCAGGTGCGGGGCATGTCCGGTTCGTGGAAGGACCTCACGGACTCGGTCAACACGATGGCGAACCGGCTGACGGCCCAGGTGCGGGACATCGCGCTGGTCACGACGGCGGTCGCGAACGGCGATCTGTCGCAGAAGGTCACGGCGAACGTGGCCGGCGAGATGCTGGAGCTGAAGAACACCGTCAACCGGATGGTGGACCAGCTCTCCTCGTTCTCGTCCGAGGTGACCCGGGTGGCCCGTGAGGTGGGCACCGAGGGGGAGCTGGGCGGTCAGGCCGAGGTGGCCGGGGTCGCCGGTGTGTGGAAGGACCTCACGGACTCCGTCAACACGATGGCGGGAAATCTCACCAATCAGGTGAGGGGTATCGCCGAGGTCACCACCGCGGTGGCCAACGGCGACCTGTCGCAGAAGGTGCGGGTGTCGGCGCGCGGCGAGATCGCGCAGCTGGCCGACACCATCAACCAGATGACGGAGACGCTGCGGACCTTCGCCGACGAGGTGACCCGTGTCTCCGGCGAGGTGGGCGCGCAGGGCCTGCTGGGCGGTCAGGCGCAGGTGCCGGGCGCGGCGGGTACGTGGAAGGACCTGACCGACTCGGTCAACACGGTCTTCCGGAACATCACCACGCAGGTGCGGGACATCGCGCAGGTGACGACGGCGGTCGCGAACGGTGACCTGTCGCAGAAGGTCACGGTGGACGTGGCCGGGGAGATGCTGGAGCTGAAGAACACCGTCAACACGATGGTGGACCAGCTGTCCGCGTTCGGTTCCGAGGTGACCCGGGTGGCGCGGGAGGTAGGCGTCGAGGGTCTGCTCGGCGGTCAGGCCGAGGTGCCGGGCGCGGCCGGCACGTGGAAGGACCTCACCGACTCGGTGAACACGGCGTTCCGCAACCTGACGGGTCAGGTGCGGGACATCGCCCAGGTGACGACGGCGGTCGCCAACGGTGACCTGTCGCAGAAGGTCACGGTCGACGTGGCCGGCGAGATGCTGGAGCTCAAGAACACCGTCAACACGATGGTGTCGCAGCTGTCGTCCTTCGCCGACCAGGTGACCCGGATGGCCAGGGACGTGGGCACGGAGGGCCGGCTGGGCGGTCAGGCCCGGGTGGACGGCGTGTCCGGGCGCTGGCGGGAGCTCACCGACTCGGTGAACTTCATGGCCGGCAACCTGACCTCGCAGGTGCGGCAGATCGCCCAGGTGACCACGGCGGTGGCGCGGGGCGACCTGTCGCAGAAGATCGACGTGGACGCGCGCGGCGAGATCCTGGAGCTGAAGAACACCATCAACACGATGGTCGACCAGCTCTCGGCCTTCGCGGACCAGGTGACCCGGGTGGCCCGCGAGGTGGGCACGGACGGGCGGCTCGGCGGTCAGGCGCAGGTGCCGGGCGTCGCCGGGGTGTGGCGGGACCTGACGGACTCGGTGAACGGCATGGCCGGGAACCTGACGGCGCAGGTCCGCAACATCGCGCAGGTCGCGACGGCGGTGGCCCGCGGTGACCTGTCGCAGAAGATCGACGTGGACGCGCGGGGCGAGATCCTGGAGCTGAAGAACACCCTCAACACGATGGTGGACCAGCTGTCCAGCTTCGCGGACCAGGTGACGAGGGTGGCCCGCGAGGTGGGCACGGAGGGCATCCTGGGCGGTCAGGCCGAGGTGCAGGGGGTCTCCGGCACCTGGAAGGACCTGACGCAGTCCGTGAACTTCATGGCGAACAACCTGACCTTCCAGGTCCGGAACATCGCCGAGGTCACCACCGCGGTCGCGCGCGGCGACCTGTCGAAGAAGATCACCGTCGACGCCAAGGGCGAGATCCTGGAGCTGGTGACGACCGTCAACACGATGGTCGACCAGCTGTCGAACTTCGCCGACGAGGTGACCCGGGTGGCCCGTGAGGTGGGCACCGAGGGCATCCTCGGCGGCCAGGCCCGGGTGCGCGGGGTGACGGGCATCTGGAAGGACCTGAGCGACAACGTCAACCTGATGGCCAACAACCTGACCAGTCAGGTGCGGAACATCTCGCGGGTCTCCGCGGCCGTCGCCAACGGCGACCTGACCAAGAAGGTCACGGTGGACGCGCGCGGCGAGGTCGCCGAGCTCGCCGACACCGTCAACACGATGGTGACGACGCTGTCGTCGTTCGCCGACGAGGTGACCCGGGTCGCCCGTGAGGTGGGCACCGAGGGCGAACTGGGCGGTCAGGCGCGGGTGCCCGGGGTGTCGGGCACCTGGAAGGACCTGACCGAGTCGGTGAACTCGATGGCCGACAACCTGACCGGTCAGGTGCGTCAGATCGCCGCCGTCACCACGGCCATCGCCAAGGGCGACCTCACCAAGAAGATCGACATCGACGCGCGGGGCGAGATCCAGCAGCTGAAGAGCACCATCAACACGATGGTCGACCAGCTGTCCAACTTCGCCGAGGAGGTCACCCGGGTGGCCCGCGAGGTGGGTACGGACGGGCAGCTCGGCGGTCAGGCCCGGGTGCGGGACGTGGAGGGCACCTGGTCGGACCTCACCCAGTCGGTGAACGAGATGGCCGGGAACCTGACCCGGCAGGTGCGGGCCATCGCGGCCGTCGCCACCGCGGTGACCCGCGGCGACCTCAACGTCAAGATCGACGGTGTGGACGCGGCCGGTGAGATCCAGGCGTTGCAGGACAACATCAACACGATGATCTCCAACCTGCGCGACACGACCCTCGCCAACGACGAGCAGGACTGGCTCAAGGGCAACCTGGCCCGCATCTCCGGTCTGATGCAGGGCCGCCGGGACCTGGAGGACGTCGCCTCGCTCATCATGAGCGAGCTGACGCCGGTGGTCTCGGCGCAGCACGGTGCCTTCTTCGTGGCGATGCCGACGGGGTCGGCGCCCAACGACGCCGAACCGGTGGGTGAGGGGGAGGGCTCGTACGAGCTGCGGATGCGCGGCAGTTACGGCTACTCCGCCGGGTCGATGCCGACCTCGTTCCGGCCCGGCGAGACGCTGATCGGGACGGCGGCCGAGGAGAAGCGGACCATCCAGGTCAACGTGCCCCCGGGCTATCTGAAGATCTCCTCCGGGCTCGGCGAGGCCGCGCCGGCGCATGTGATCGTGCTGCCCGTGCTGTTCGAGGGGCGGGTGCTCGGCGTGATCGAGCTGGCCTCCTTCCAGCCGTTCACCCAGATCCAGCGGGACTTCCTCAACCAGATCGCCGAGCTGATCGCGACCACGGTCAACACCATCAGCGTCAACACCCGTACCGAGGTGCTGCTCCAGCAGTCGCAGGAGCTCACCGAGCAGCTGCGGGAGCGGTCCGCGGAGCTGGAGCACCGGCAGAAGGAGCTGCAGAACTCCAACGCGGAGCTGGGGGACAAGGCCGAGCTGCTGGCCCGTCAGAACCGGGACATCGAGGTGAAGAACACCGAGATCGAGGAGGCCCGGCAGGTCCTGGAGGAGCGGGCCGAACAGCTCGCCGTCTCCATGCGGTACAAGTCCGAGTTCCTGGCCAACATGTCGCACGAGCTGCGCACCCCGCTCAACTCGCTGCTGATCCTGGCCAAGCTGCTCGCGGACAACGCGGACACCAACCTGACGCCGAAGCAGGTCGAGTTCGCCGAGACCATCCACGGCGCGGGTTCCGACCTGCTCCAGCTGATCAACGACATCCTGGACCTGTCGAAGGTCGAGGCGGGCAAGATGGACGTGTCGCCGACCCGGATCGCGCTGGTGCAGCTCGTCGACTACGTGGAGGCCACCTTCCGGCCGCTGACCGCGGAGAAGGGTCTCGACTTCTCGGTGCGGGTCTCGCCCGAGCTGCCCGCCACGCTGCACACCGACGAGCAGCGGCTGCTCCAGGTGCTGCGCAACCTGCTGTCCAACGCGGTGAAGTTCACCGACACGGGCGCGGTGGAGCTGGTGATCCGCCCGGCGGGCACGGACGTGCCGCAGTCGATCCGGGAGCAGCTGCTGGAGGCGGGGACGCTGAGCGACCCGGACGCCGCGCTGATCGCCTTCTCGGTGACGGACACCGGCATCGGCATCGCGGCCGGCAAGATGCGGGTCATCTTCGAGGCGTTCAAGCAGGCCGACGGGACGACCAGCCGCAAGTACGGCGGTACGGGCCTGGGGCTGTCGATCAGCCGGGAGATCGCCCGGCTGCTCGGCGGCGAGATCCACGCGGCGAGCGAGCCGGGCCGCGGCTCGACGTTCACGCTCTACCTGCCGCTGAGCCCCAGCGAGCCGGCGCAGCACGGGTACGGGCAGGAGTCGTCGGACCCGGCCGAACTGGAGGCCCTGGCGGGCGAGTCCGGTGACGGCCTCATGCACTTCCCGCCGGCGCCGTCGGCCGGGGCCCGGTCGGGCGCGCTGTTCCGGCACCGGCGCAAGGCGGTGGAGCAGCGGCGGCCGGCGGTCCCCGGGCAGTCCCCGCAGCACGGTACGGAGGAGGCGGAGGAGCGGCCGGAGCCGGCGCCGCGCCGGACGTACGGCTTCGCGGGGGAGCGGGTGCTGATCGTCGACGACGACATCCGCAACGTCTTCGCCCTCACCTCCGTCCTGGAGCAGCACGGACTGGCGGTGCTGTACGCGGAGAACGGGCGCGAGGGCATCGAGGTGCTGGAGCAGCACGAGGACGTGTCGGTGGTGCTGATGGACATCATGATGCCGGAGATGGACGGTTACGCGACGACGACCGCGATCCGGCGCATGCCGCAGTTCGCCGGGCTGCCGATCATCGCGCTGACGGCGAAGGCGATGAAGGGGGACAAGGAGAAGGCCCTCGATTCGGGCGCCTCGGCCTATGTCACCAAGCCGGTCGACCCCGACGTCCTGCTGACGCTCATGGAGCAGTGGATGCGGGGGGAGGGCCGCTGAGACCCGGGTCCGCCGGCCGTCGGCCGGCGGACCGCCGCCGACGGGTGTGAGAGGCCCGAGGACGGGGAACCTTCTGGTCTCCCACCGCGTTCGACGTACGGGCACGGGCTGCGTGCTCCGTGACAATGCGGTGACAGGGTGTGGCGACGGGCGGGGTGCGGCTACGATGACCGGCACAAGGACGGACGGCGCATGGGAGTCGTCTTCTGGGGCGGCGCCCGGTGCTACCCCCGGCTCGCGGAGCCGGAACGAGGCAGTGCCGGGGCGAGGAGGACGGGGCATGGTGCAGAAGGCCAAGATCCTCCTGGTCGATGACCGGCCGGAGAATCTGCTGGCGCTGGAGGCCATTCTCTCGGCGCTCGATCAGACGCTGGTACGGGCATCTTCCGGGGAGGAAGCGCTCAAGGCGCTGTTGACCGACGACTTCGCGGTCATCCTGCTGGACGTCCAGATGCCCGGAATGGACGGGTTCGAGACGGCGGCGCACATCAAGCGGCGCGAGCGGACCCGGGACATCCCGATCATCTTCCTCACCGCCATCAACCACGGCCCCCACCACACCTTCCGGGGATACGCGGCCGGCGCGGTCGACTACATCTCGAAGCCCTTCGACCCGTGGGTGCTGCGGGCCAAGGTCTCCGTCTTCGTCGAGCTGTACATGAAGAACTGTCAGCTCCGCGAGCAGGCGGCGCTGCTGCGCCTCCAGCTGGAGGGCGGCGGTCACAACGGGCACGCCAAGGAGTCCGCGGGACTGCTCGCCGAGCTCTCCGCCCGCCTCGCCGCGGTCGAGGAGCAGGCCGAAGCGCTGTCCAAGCAGCTCGACGACGACTCGGCCGACGCGGCCGCCGTCGCCACCGCCGCCCATCTGGAGCGCAAGCTGACCGGACTCCGCCGGGCCCTCGACGCGCTGGAGCCCGGAACGGGCGGCGCGCCCACCCTGCCCTCGCAGAGCTGACCCGACGTCACCCGACGTCATCCGCAGGACGCCCGCCATGAGCGGGCGTCAGTTTCACGCCCCCGCAAGGGCGACACGAACGGGTGAGCTGTTTTCCCGGCGGCGTACACCGGTAACCTCAGCATCATGGCCTCACGTACGTCCGGCAAGGGTTCCCAGGGCACGGCGGGCACCGCGAAGCCGCGCGCCGGCCGTACGACCGGCACCGCGAAGAAGGCGGTGCCCGCCAAGTCGCCCGCCAAGCCTCCGGTGAAGAAGGCGCCGGCCAAGAAGGCCGCGCCCGCCAAGCGCGCGCCCGCGCGCAAGACCGCCGCGAAGAGGCCCGCGCCGCGCCCGGCGCCGTCCCCGACCGGCGGCCTCTACCGGCTGGTGCGCGGGCTCTGGCTCGGCCTGGCGCACGCCGTGGGCGCGATGTTCCGGGGGGTGGGGCGCGGAGCCAAGGGCCTCGACCCGGCGCACCGCAAGGACGGCGCGGCGCTGCTGCTGCTCGGGATCGCCCTGATCGTCGCCGCCGGGACCTGGTCCAACCTGCGCGGACCCGTGGGCGACCTGGTCGAGATGCTGGTCACCGGCGCCTTCGGGCGGCTCGACCTGCTGGTCCCGCTGCTCGTCGGCGCGATCGGCGTCCGGCTGATCCTGCACCCGGAGAAGCCCGAGGCCAACGGGCGGATCGCGATCGGCCTGTCCGCGCTCGTCATCGGCGTGCTCGGACAGGTGCACATCGCGTGCGGCTCGCCCGGCCGCGGAGACGGCACCAAGGCCATGCAGGACGCGGGCGGGCTCATCGGCTGGGCCGCCTCCAAGCCGCTCGTCTTCATGATGGGCGAGGTCCTCGCGGTCCCGATGCTGGTGCTGCTCACGATCTTCGGGCTGCTCGTCGTCACCGCCACCCCCGTCAACGCCATCCCGCAGCGGCTGCGCGCCCTCGGCGCCCGGCTCGGCATCGTCGAACCGGAGTACGAGCCCGAGGCCGACGGCGACCACGACGCCTACGGCGACGACTGGCGCGAGGCGGGCCCGCAGCCCGCGCGCCCGGTCCGCCGCCGCGCGCCCGGCGCGGGACCGGGCCACGACCCCGACGGGACCGACCGGGCGGAGGCCGCGGCCCTGGCGCGGCGCGGCCGGCGCCGTACCCCGCCCTCCTCCGCCTTCGACACCGGCGGGCTCGACCCCGTCGACGTCGCCGCCGCGGCCGCCGCCGCCCTGGACGGCGCCGTCCTCAACGGCATGCCGCCGTCCCCGCTGATCGCCGGCCTGACCCGGGACCTCACCGCCGAGCGGGCCGCCGCCGTCGCCGCGGCCGCCGCCGACGCCACCGAGGCACCGGCCGCTCCCGTGCCGACCGCGCGCGGCGCGAAGGGCGGCCGGGACGCGTCCGGCGGGGGAGTGCCGGACCTCACCAAGCCGGCGCCCGACCCGACCGACCTGCCCCCGCGGGCCGAGCAGCTCCAGCTCTCCGGCGACATCACGTACTCCCTGCCGTCCATGGACCTCCTGGAGCGCGGCGGCCCCGGCAAGACCCGCAGCGCAGCCAACGACCTGATCGTCGAGTCGCTCAGCAACGTCTTCGCCGAGTTCAAGGTCGACGCCGCCGTCACCGGCTTCACCCGGGGCCCGACGGTCACCCGGTACGAGGTGGAGCTCGGCCCCGCGGTCAAGGTCGAGAAGATCACCGCGCTCACCAAGAACATCGCGTACGCCGTGGCCAGCCCCGACGTGCGGATCATCTCGCCGATCCCCGGCAAGTCCGCCGTCGGCATCGAGATCCCGAACACCGACCGCGAGATGGTCAACCTCGGCGACGTGCTGCGGCTGGCCGAGGCGGCGGAGGACGACCACCCGATGCTGGTGGCGCTGGGCAAGGACGTCGAGGGCGGCTACGTGATGGCCAACCTGGCGAAGATGCCGCACATCCTGGTCGCCGGCGCCACCGGCTCCGGCAAGTCCTCCTGCATCAACTGCCTGATCACCTCGGTGATGATAAGAGCGACCCCGGAGGACGTTCGGATGGTGCTCGTCGACCCCAAGCGGGTCGAGCTCACCGCGTACGAGGGCATCCCGCACCTGATCACGCCGATCATCACCAACCCGAAGCGGGCCGCCGAGGCCCTCCAGTGGGTCGTGCGCGAGATGGACCTGCGCTACGACGACCTGGCCGCGTTCGGCTTCCGGCACATCGACGACTTCAACCAGGCGATCCGCGAGGGCAAGGTCAAGCTGCCGCCGGGCAGCGAGCGCGAGCTCAAGACCTACCCGTACCTCCTGGTGATCGTCGACGAGCTCGCCGACCTGATGATGGTGGCCCCCCGGGACGTCGAGGACGCGATCGTCCGCATCACCCAGCTGGCGCGGGCGGCCGGCATCCACCTGGTGCTCGCCACCCAGCGGCCCTCCGTGGACGTCGTCACCGGCCTGATCAAGGCGAACGTGCCCTCCCGGCTCGCCTTCGCCACCTCCTCGCTCGCCGACAGCCGGGTCATCCTCGACCAGCCGGGCGCCGAGAAGCTGATCGGCAAGGGCGACGGCCTCTTCCTGCCCATGGGCGCGAACAAGCCGACCCGCATGCAGGGCGCCTTCGTCACCGAGGCCGAGGTCGCCACCGTCGTTCAGCACTGCAAGGACCAGATGGCGCCCGTCTTCCGCGAGGACGTCACCGTCGGCACCAAGCAGAAGAAGGAGATCGACGAGGAGATCGGCGACGACCTCGACCTGCTGTGCCAGGCCGCCGAGCTGGTCGTCTCGACCCAGTTCGGCTCCACCTCGATGCTCCAGCGCAAGCTGCGGGTGGGCTTCGCGAAGGCCGGCCGGCTGATGGACCTGATGGAGTCGCGCAACATCGTCGGACCGAGTGAGGGGTCGAAGGCCCGGGACGTGCTCGTCAAGCCCGACGAGCTCGACGGGGTGCTGGCGGTGATCCGCGGGGAGTCCGACGGCTGAGGGCGCCGAGCGGAGCCGCCGTAACGAGACCGGGCCGAGACTCACTCGTAAGGGAACGAGGGCAACCGTTTCCCTTGGGCATACGTCAAGTTGGAGGGAGGGACAGGATGATGTCCCAGCCTCATGGCGTACAAACGACGCCCGCCCGGTTGCCCCACCCTTTCGTACCACCCATAGACTGAACATCCAGCAGGTGGTTACACGCTCGAAAGGCGCTCTCGTGTCCATCGGCAACTCCCCCGAATCCCCCGAGGACGACCGGAACTTCCCGGCAGATGACCGGGATTCGATCGGTCGCGCCCTCCAGCAGGCCCGTGTCGCCGCCGGGCTCACCGTCGAAGAGGTCAGCGCCTCCACCCGTGTGCGGGTCCCGATCGTGCACGCGATCGAGGAGGACGACTTCTCGCGCTGCGGCGGCGACGTCTACGCCCGCGGGCACATCCGTACGCTCGCGCGCGCCGTGGGGCTCGATCCGGCCCCTCTGATCGAGCAGTACGACGCCGAGCACGGCGGCCGGCCCGCCCCGACCCCGGCGGCACCGCTCTTCGAGGCGGAACGCATCCGCCCCGAGCCGCGCCGCCCCAACTGGACCGCCGCCATGGTCGCCGCCATCGTGGCCGTCGTCGGCTTCGTCGGCTTCACGATGTTCAACGGGAACGACGTGCGCGGCAACGGCGCGGTCGCGGAGGGCCCGGCCCCGGCGCCCAAGGGCAGCGCCAGCGTCAAGCCCAAGCCGGCCAAGCCCGCCCCCAAGCCCGCGCCCTCCGAGAGCGCCATCGCGGCGGTCCCGCAGGACAAGGTGACCGTGAAGCTCACCGCGGTCGACGACAAGAGCTGGATCTCGGCCAAGGCGCACGACGGCAAGCTCCTCTTCGACGGACTGCTCCTCGCGGGCGAGTCCAAGACCTTCCAGGACGACGAGCGCGTCGATCTGATCCTCGGCAATGCCGGACCGATCGAGCTCTACGTCAACGGCAAGAAGGTCCAGGACACCTTCGAGTCCGGCCAGGTCGAGCGCCTGTCGTACACCAAGGGAGACCCCGAGGCCGGCTGATCCCGGTGACGGGTGTGACGTGGGTGAACCCTGCGCGACGGAGTAACGGCCGGGACGAAGTAGTCTTGAGTCCATGCCCGAACGCCGTACCGTCGCCCTTGTCACTCTCGGCTGCGCCCGTAACGAGGTGGACTCGGAGGAGCTCGCAGGCCGCTTGGCAGCGGACGGCTGGGAGCTCGTCGAGTCCGCCGAGGACGCAGACGTCGCCGTCGTCAACACCTGTGGGTTCGTCGAAGCCGCCAAGAAGGACTCCGTCGACGCCCTCCTCGAAGCCAATGATCTGAAGGACCACGGCCGCACCCAGGCCGTCGTCGCCGTCGGCTGTATGGCCGAGCGCTACGGCAAGGAACTCGCCGACGCGCTCCCCGAGGCCGACGGCGTGCTCGGCTTCGACGACTACGCCGACATCTCCAACCGCCTCCAGACCATCCTCAGCGGTGGCAGTGTCGAGGCGCACACCCCGCGTGACCGGCGCAGCCTGCTGCCGCTGTCCCCGGTGGAGCGCCAGCAGGCCGCCGCCTCGGTCGCACTGCCCGGCCACGGGGCCGTGGAGGCCCCTGCGGCCCCCGAGGCGCCCGCCGCCCCGGAGAACGTGCCGACCGACCTCCCCGACGGCCTGGCGCCCGCCTCCGGGCCGCGCGCCCCGCTCCGGCGCCGCCTGGACACCAGCCCGGTCGCCTCCGTGAAGCTGGCCTCCGGCTGCGACCGGCGCTGCTCCTTCTGCGCCATCCCGTCCTTCCGCGGCTCCTTCGTCTCGCGCCGTCCCTCGGACGTGCTGAACGAGACGCGCTGGCTCGCCGAGCAGGGTGTGAAGGAGGTCATGCTGGTCTCGGAGAACAACACCTCGTACGGCAAGGACCTCGGAGACATCCGGCTCCTGGAGAGCCTGCTGCCCGAGCTGGCCGCCGTCGACGGCATCGAGCGGGTCCGGGTCAGCTACCTGCAGCCCGCCGAGATGCGCCCCGGCCTGATCGACGTGCTCACCTCGACCGAGAAGGTCGTCCCGTACTTCGACCTGTCCTTCCAGCACAGCGCGCCCGACGTGCTGCGGGCGATGCGCCGCTTCGGCGACACCGACCGCTTCCTGGAGCTCCTGGAGACCATCCGCTCCAAGGCCCCGACCGCCGGCGCCCGCTCCAACTTCATCGTCGGCTTCCCCGGCGAGACCGAGGCGGACTTCGCCGAGCTGGAACGCTTCGTCACGCACGCCCGCCTCGACGCCATCGGCGTCTTCGGCTACTCCGACGAGGACGGCACCGAGGCCGCCACGTACGAGCACAAGCTGGACCAGGACGTGGTCGACGCGCGCCTCGCGCACCTGTCCCGGCTCGCCGAGGAGCTCACCGCCCAGCGCGCGGAGGAGCGGATCGGCGAGACCCTGGAAGTACTGGTCGAGTCCTTCGACGAGGAGGCGGACGGCTGGATCGGCCGCGCCGCGCACCAGGCGCCCGAGACCGACGGCCAGGTGCTCCTCCCGGCGGACTCGGCCGAGGGCCTGGACCTGGCCCCGGGCCGTATGGTCAGGGCCAAGGTCGTCGACACCGAGGGCGTCGACCTGGTGGCCGAGTGCTGCGACCTGCTGGGCGACCCCCAGTTCCCCGGAGCCGAGGAGGCGGGCAGATGACCGGAGTCCCGGCATCCGCGACGGGCGGGACCGGTAGGCCGGCGCCGCGCGGCAAGCTGGGCACTGCGGCCGTCAACCAGGCCAGCCTGTGGAACATCGCGAACATCCTCACCATGGTCCGGCTCGTCCTCGTGCCCGGCTTCGTGGTGCTGCTCTTCCAGGACGGCGGGCACGACCCCGCCTGGCGCGCCTGGGCGTGGGCGGCGTTCGCCGTCGCCATGATCACCGACGTCTTCGACGGGCATCTGGCGCGGACGTACAACCTGGTCACCGACTTCGGGAAGATCGCCGACCCGATCGCCGACAAGGCGATCATGGCGGCCGGACTGATCTCCCTGTCGTACCTCGGCGACCTGCCGTGGTGGGTGACCGGCGTCATCCTCGCCCGTGAGCTGGGGATCACCCTGATGCGGTTCTGGGTGATCCGGCACGGGGTCATCCCGGCCAGCCGCGGCGGCAAGATGAAGACCCTCGCGCAGGGCACGGCGGTCGGCATGTACGTCCTGATGCTCACCGGTCCACTCGCCACCTTGCGCTTCTGGGTGATGGCGGTGGCCGTCGTGCTGACGGTCGTCACCGGTCTGGACTACGTACGGCAGGCCGTCGTCCTGCGCCGCAGGGGGCTCGAGGCGGAGCGCGCCGAGGCCGCCGCGGAGGCGGACGGACGATGAACGAAGCCGCCCGGGTGCTGGAGCTGCTCGCGGAACGAGGCCACACGCTGGCCGCCGCGGAGTCCCTCACGGGCGGTCTGGTGGCCGCGGAGCTGACCGGGGTCCCCGGGGCCTCGCGGTCCTTCCGCGGCTCCGTCACGGCGTACGCGACGCCGCTCAAGGAGCAGCTGCTCGGGGTCGACCGGACGCTCCTGGCGGAGCGCGGGGCGGTCGACCCGGAGGTCGCGCTGCAGATGGCGGCCGGTGTGCGGACGCGTCTGGGCGCCGACTGGGGCATCGCGACGACCGGCGTGGCGGGACCCGATCCGCAGGACGGACAGCCCGTGGGGACGGTCTACGTGGCCGTCGCCGGGCCCGCGGGGGAGCGCTGCGGGGCGGGGAAGGTGGCCTCGCTGCGATTGAACGGCGACCGGGCGGAAATCCGTAGAGAGAGCGTGCGGAGCGTGCTCGAATTGCTCCGAGAGCTGCTCGACGGAGAACACCCGGAGAATGCGCGGGCACAGGATACGGAACAGAACGGGGGAGATTGATGTTTGCAGCCATGAGTGAACACGACATCGCTCCCCGCACGGCCGCGGCGCGAGGCGGTACGGTGGGGCGTGAAGGATGCGGCTACGCGGTCCGAGGAGGGAGCCACCGATGATTCTGCTCCGTCGCCTGTTGGGTGACGTGCTGCGTCGGCAGCGCCAGCGCCAGGGCCGTACTCTGCGCGAAGTCTCCTCGTCCGCCCGAGTCTCACTCGGCTATCTCTCCGAGGTGGAGCGGGGGCAGAAGGAGGCTTCCTCCGAGCTGCTCTCCGCGATCTGCGACGCGCTGGACGTACGGATGTCCGAGCTCATGCGTGAAGTGAGCGACGAGCTGTCGCTGGCCGAACTGGCCGAGTCGGCAGCCGCGAGCGAACCGGTGCCGGCACCGGTCCGTCCGATGCTCAATTCGGTCTCGGTGGCCGGTGTGTCCACCGAGCGGGTGACCATCAAGGCACCCACAGAAGCGGTGAACGTCGTCGCCGCCTGAACCGAACCACTTCGGCGAAGTGCGATCGAGCCCCGCCCGGCCCCTGCGAAGGGTGCCGGGCGGGGCTCTCTTCATGTGGGCTGGAGATTGGGCTGAAGATTGGGCTGGAGATGCCGGGTGCCCCGAGTGCGTGCCATGGTGGGGGCACGGCGGGGGGGACGTACGACAGGTAGGAGCCCCCATGGCCTGCGCCCCCGCGATACGGCGCTCTCCACGCGTTCCGTGCGCCCGGTCTGCCTCCGGTGCGCCCTCCCGCCGGGTGATCCTGCCGCACTAGCGTCGACCGGAGGAGGCGGCCATGGTACGGCGACGGGTTCCGCTGGTGACGCTCATGCTGGTCGCGGTCGGACTGGTGGCCGGCGGGCTCTGGTGGTGGGCGGTGGTGCGCCTGCTGCTGGTGCCGGGGGAGACGGGCCCGGTCGAGGGGGCGGTGGCCGCGGGCGGCTGGGGGCTCAGCCTGCTGCCGGTGCACGTGGCCGCCTCTTCACGGCGACGCGCGGCGTCTTCCGCGACGGGCGGCGCGAGCGTGGTGCGGGGTTCCGCGCGGGATGTCACCAGGGCATCGCGACGCCGCCGTTGGGGCGGAGGATCTGGCCCGTCGTGAACGAGGAGGCGTCACTGGCGAGGTGCAGCACCGCGTGCGCGATCTCCTCGGGCTCGCCGACCCGGCCCAGCGGGGAGACCCGGACCATCATCGCCTCGGCCTGCTCCTGGGCGGCCGGCTCGTGGCGGTCCGTCATCGGCGTGCGGATCCACCCCGGCGCGACCGCGTTGACCCGGATGCCGTGCCGGCCGACCTCGGCGGCCAGCGTCTTCGTCAGCTGCACCACGGCCGCCTTGGCGACGCTGTAGCAGAGCAGCCCCGGGCTCGCGGTGTCCATCGCGCCGGAGGCCATGGTCACGATGGAGCCGGGGACGCCGTGCTCGATCATCGCGCCGGCCGCTTCCTGGCAGGCGTGCAGCACTCCCTTGAAGTTCACCGCGAGCACCCGGTCGAGGTCCTCCTCGCGGGTCTCCAGGACGGTGCTCGTGTGCATGATCCCGGCGACCGCCGCCATCACGTGGAGCGGGCCCGCCGCCCGCACCGCGGCGCCGAGGGCGGCGCGGTCGGTGACGTCCAGGACGTGGACGTGCGCGGTGCCGCCCCGCCGCCCGATCCGGTCGGCCGTCTCCTTCAGACCGCGCTCGTCGCGGTCCGCGCAGTGCACGGCCGCCCCCGCCTCGGCGAGGAGCTCCGCGGTCGCGCGGCCGATGCCGCTCGCCGCTCCGGTGACGAAGGCCGTGCGGCCGGTGAGGTCGTACGCGGTGAGGACCATGTCCGGACGGTACGACTGGATCTGACGGTCCGTCAATTGGTTCGTCCGGTTCGTCGATTGGTGGGTGGGGTTCTGTCGGGGAGGGAGTGGGGGATGGGGCGGGGAGGGGGTGCCGTTGTGGCCGGCCGGCCGGTCATGGCTCGTGTCGTGGGCCCTTCTGGCAGCCCGGGCACCAGTACGTCACGCGGTCGCCGAGCTCCGTCTTGTGGACCGGGGCGCCGCAGCGCAGGCAGGCGCGGCCCTCGCGGCCGTAGACGTACAGCCGCTCGGTGGGGCGGCGGGTCGTGGTCGTCCGGCGGTCGGGGCGGTCCTTGTTCGCCGCCAGGAGCCGGTGGGCGGTGGCCACCAGGCGGTCCGGGACCCCGGGCGCCAGGTCGCCGACCGGAAGCCAGGGCGTGACCCCGGCGAGGAAGGCCAGCTCCGACTTGTAGACATTGCCGATCCCGGCGAGGTTCCGCTGGTCCAGCAGCGCCTCGCCGAGCGGGCGCGCCGGGTCCGCGCCCAGGCGCCGCACGGCCTCCCCCGGATCCCAGTCGGGGCCGAGCAGGTCCGGGCCGAGATGGCCCACGACCCGCTCCTCGTCGGCGGTACGGAGCAGCTCCAGGACCGGGAGGCGGTAGCCGTACGCCGTGAACTCCGCGTTCCCCAGGATCGCCCGGATCTGGTGCTCGGGGCCGCCGTGCGGGCGCTCCCCGGTGGCGTACACCCGCCAGGCCCCGTCCATCCGCAGATGGGAGTGGAGGGTGAGCCCGCCCTCGATCCGGGTGAGCAGATGCTTGCCGCGCGGCGTGACGTCGAGGACCCGCCGTCCGGTCAGGTCGGCGGTCGCGAACCGGGGCACGCGCAGGTCCGACCGCGTGAGCACCCGCCCGGCGAGTGCCGTGTCCAGCCGGTGGGCGACGAACCAGACGGTGTCTCCTTCGGGCATGGGGCCATGATGCCCCGGGTGGGCGGGTGGAGGCGCTTGTGGAGGCGCTGGTGGCGGCCTCTGTGGGGGTTGGGGGACGGGTGGGGAGGGTGTGGCCGGCGTGGTGGTGGCCGGACGGGAGGGCGGCGGCCGGACGGGAGGGTGGTGGCTGGGCGGCGGCCGGGTGCCGGCCGGACGGGAGGGTGGTGGCCGGGTGGCGGCTGTTCCGGGCCGGGGCGTGTTCCCGTGAGGCCCCGTCCGGTCAGGCGCGCAGGCGTAGGCCCCTGGGGGTGGCGTGGAAGCCCGCGGTCTCCAGGGGGCGGGCCAGCGGGGAGGTCAGGGCGGTGGCGCCGTTGATCCGCTCGACCGTCACCGTGCCGAGCGAGCCCGCCGTGGCCGCCGCCGCGAGCGCCTCCGCCGCGGCCCGCAGCGCCGGGGAGTCCGGGTCCGTCGGCCAGGACAGCAGGGTCTTGCCGCCCCGTTCCACGTAGAGCGCCAGCTCGCCGTCGACCAGGACGACCATCGCGCCCGCCTTGCGGCCCGGCTTGTGACCGGCGCCCGTCGGCGGCTCGGGCCAGGGCAGGGCCGCCCCGTACGCGTTCGCCGGGTCGGCCGCCGCCAGGACCACCGCGCGGGGTCCCGCGCCCTCCTCGACGCCCCGGTCCCGGGCGTTGGCCGCCGCGCGGAGCCGGTCGACGGCGCCGTCCATGGCGAACTGGGCCGCGCCCAGACCCTCCACCACATAGCCGCGGCGGGCCTGCCCGCTGTCCTCGAACGCGGACAGGATCCGGTACGTCGCCGAGAAGCCGCCCTCGACGCCCTCGGCCGCCACCGCGCCCCGGGTGACGACCCCGTGCCGGTCCAGGAGGGTGCGGGCCAGGGCGTGCGCCCGGTGGGTCGGCTCCGGCTCCGGCGGCGGCAGCAGCGACCAGCGGCCGCTCACGGTCGGCGGGCCCGTGCGGGAGGCGGGCCGGGCGGCCGCCGTGAGCGTCCCGTACCGGCCGCGCGGCACCGTGCGCCGGGCGCGGTGCGCCGTCGAACCGGCCGTGCGGCCCGAGCCGAGGAGGGCGCGCAGCGGCGCCAGGGTGTCGTTGGTGAGCCGACCCGACCAGGCCAGGTCCCACAGGGCGTCCGCCAGCTGCGGATCCGTCGCGTCCGGGTGGGTGGTCGCCCGCACCTGGTCGGCGATCTGGCGGAAGAACAGCCCGTACCCGCCGGAGAGGACGGTCAGGACGGACTCGTGGAGCGCGGTCGGCTCCAGCGGGTGCGGCGGCGGCAGGAGCAGCGGCGCCGCGTCCGCCAGGTACAGCGAGATCCAGCCGTCCTTGCCGGGCAGTGCCCCCGCGCCCGCCCAGACGACCTCGCCGGTCGTCGTGAGCTCGTCGAGCAGCGCCGGGGAGTAGTCCCGCACCCGGGACGGCAGGATCAGCTTCTCCAGGGCGGAGGCCGGCACCGGCGCGCCCTGGAGCTGCTCGATCGCGCGGGCCAGGCCGTCGATCCCGCGCAGGCTGTTGCTCCCGAGGTGCTGCCACTGGGGCAGGAACGTCGCGAGGGCGGCCGGGGCGACCGGCTCCAGCTCGTGGCGCAGGGCCGCGAGCGAGCGGCGGCGCAGTCGCCGCAGCACGGCGGCGTCGCACCACTCCTGCCCGATGCCGGAGGGATGGAACTCGCCCTGCACGACCCGTCCGGCCGCCGCGAGCCGCTGGAGGGCGCCGTCGGTGACCGCCGTGCCCAGGCCGAACCGCCCGGCCGCCTGCGAGGAGGTGAACGGGCCGTGGGTACGGGCGTGGCGGGCCAGCAGGTCGCCCAGCGGGTCCTTCACCGGCTCGGTGAACGCCTCGGGAACGCCGACCGGCAGGGCCGTGCCGAGCGCGTCCCGCAGTCTGCCCGCGTCCTCGATCGCCGCCCAGTGCTCGGCCCCGGCGATCCGGACCCGGATCGCGCGGCGGGCCCGGCCCAGCTCCGCCGCCCAGTCGGCCTGGGCGCCCCGCTCGGCCAGCTCCGCGTCGGTCAGCGGGCCCAGCACCCGCAGCAGGTCGGCGACGCCCTCCACGTCCTTGATCCGCCGGTCCTCGGTCAGCCACTGGAGCTCCCGCTCCAGCTCCGTGAGCACGTCGGCGTCGAGCAGCTCCCGCAGCTCCGCCTGCCCGAGGAGCTCGGCGAGCAGCCGGGAGTCCAACGACAGGGCGGCCGCCCGCCGCTCGGCGAGCGGCGAGTCGCCCTCGTACAGGAACTGGGCGACGTAGCCGAAGAGCAGCGAGCGGGCGAACGGGGACGGCTCCGGGGTGGTGACCTCGACCAGGCGCACCCGCCGGGCCTCGATGTCCCCCATCAGCTCGGTCAGGCCCGGCACGTCGAAGACGTCCTGGAGGCACTCGCGGACCGCCTCCAGGACGATCGGGAACGAACCGAACTCGCTCGCCACCTGGAGGAGCTGCGCCGCCCGCTGGCGCTGCTGCCACAGCGGGGTGCGCTTGCCCGGGTTGCGCTTGGGCAGCAGCAGGGCGCGCGCCGCGCACTCGCGGAACCGGGAGGCGAACAGGGCCGAGCCGCCCACCTGGTCGGTGACGATCTGCCCGATCTCGCCCTTGTCGAAGACGGCGTCCGCCGCGCCGACCGGCGCCCGCTCGCTGTCGAAGGCCGTGTCGCCGAACCGGCCCGGGTCCACGGGGCCGTCCGGGCCGCCCGGGTCGCCGTCGAGCAGGTCCAGGCCCATCAGGTCGGCGTCCGGCAGGCGCAGCACGATGCCGTCGTCGGCGTGCATCACCTGGGCGTCCATCCCGTACCGCTCGGCGAGCCGGGCCCCGAGGGCCAGCGCCCACGGGGCGTGCACCTGCGCCCCGAAGGGGGAGTGGATGACGACTCGCCAGTCGCCGAGCTCGTCCCGGAAACGCTCCACCAGGATCGTCCGGTCGTCCGGCACATGGCCGCAGGCCTCGCGCTGCTCGGCGAGGTACGCGAGGACGTTGTCCGCCGCCCACGCGTCGAGACCGGCCGCGACCAGGCGCGGGCGCGCGTCGTCCGGCCGCAGGGAGCCCACCTCGCGCAGGAAGGCGCCCACCGCGCGGCCCAGCTCCAGCGGCCGGCCCAGCTGGTCGCCCTTCCAGAACGGCAGCCGGCCCGGCACGCCCGGCGCGGGCGACACCAGGACCCGGTCGCGGGTGATGTCCTCGATCCGCCAGGACGTCGTGCCCAGCGTGAACACGTCGCCGACCCGCGACTCGTACACCATCTCCTCGTCGAGCTCCCCGACCCGGCCGCCGCCCTTCTTGGGGTCGGCGCCCGCCAGGAACACCCCGAACAGGCCCCGGTCGGGGATCGTGCCGCCGGAGGTGACGGCGAGCCGCTGGGCGCCCGGGCGGCCCGTGACCGTGCCCGCGACCCGGTCCCACACCACGCGCGGGCGCAGCTCCGCGAAGGCGTCCGAGGGGTAGCGGCCGGCCAGCATGTCCAGGACCGCCGTGAACGCCGACTCCGGCAGCGAGGCGAACGGCGCCGCCCGGCGGACCAGCGCCAGCAGGTCGTCCACCTGCCAGCTGTCCAGCGCGACCGTCGCCACCAGCTGCTGGGCCAGCACGTCCAAGGGGTTGGCCGGGACCCGCAGCGACTCGATGGAGCCGCTGCGCATCCGCTCGGTCACCACGGCCGACTGCACCAGGTCGCCCCGGTACTTCGGGAAGACCACTCCCGTGGACACCGCCCCCACCTGGTGCCCCGCGCGGCCCACGCGCTGGAGCCCGGAGGCCACCGAGGGCGGCGACTCCACCTGGACCACCAGGTCCACCGCGCCCATGTCGATGCCCAGCTCCAGGCTGGACGTGGCCACCACGGCGGGCAGCCGGCCCGCCTTCAGGTCCTCCTCGACCAGGGCCCGCTGCTCCTTGGAGACGGAGCCGTGGTGCGCCCGGGCCAGCAGCGGCGGGGCGCCCTGCGCCGCCCCCGACTGGGCCATGATCTCGGCGGGCGGCCTCCCCTCGGGCAGGGCCTCGCCGGTGGCCCGCTCGTAGGCGATCTCGTTCAGCCGGTTGCACAGGCGCTCGGCCAGGCGGCGGGAGTTGGCGAAGACGATCGTCGAGCGGTGCGCCTGCACCAGGTCGGCGATCCGCTCCTCCACCTGCGGCCAGATCGACGGCCGGTCGCCGCCGCCCGCCCCGCCGGAGGCGTCGGAGGCGGGGGAGCCGCCCAGCTCGCCCATGTCCTCGACGGGCACGACCACGGACAGGTCGAACTTCTTGCCGGACGGTGGCTGGACGATCTCCACCCGCCGCTGCGGCGAGAGATAGCGCGCCACCTCCTCCACCGGCCGGACCGTCGCCGACAGGCCGATCCGGCGGGCCGGCCGGGGCAGCAGCTCGTCCAGCCGCTCCAGGGAGAGCGCCAGATGCGCGCCGCGCTTGGTCCCCGCGACCGCGTGCACCTCGTCCAGGATGACCGTCTCGATGCCCGCGAGCGCGTCACGGGTGGCCGAGGTCAGCATCAGGAACAGCGACTCGGGGGTGGTGATCAGGATGTCCGGCGGCCGGGTCGCCAGCGCCCGCCGCTCGGCGGGCGGGGTGTCACCGGAGCGGATGCCCACCTTCACGTCCGGCTCGGGCAGCCCCAGCCGCACCGACTCCTGGCGGATGCCGGTCAGCGGCGAGCGGAGATTGCGCTCGACGTCGACGGCGAGCGCCTTCAGCGGGGACACGTACAGCACGCGGCAGCGCTTCTTGGCGTCGGCCGGCGGGGGCGTGGCGGCCAGCCGGTCGAGCGAGGCGAGGAAGGCGGCGAGCGTCTTGCCGGAACCGGTCGGGGCCACGACGAGCACGTCCGAGCCCGCGCCGATGGCCCGCCAGGCGCCTTCCTGCGCCGCCGTGGGCGCGGTGAAGGCCCCGGTGAACCAGCTGCGGGTCGCGGGGGAGAACGAGTCGAGCGCGGACCTGACCATGCCACCCATCGTGCACCCCGCCACTGACAACCGCCCGGACCTGGGGAAACCGGTTCGTGACCGGGTCGCGAGGTGGCGCAGAATGGAGGGCATGGCGAGCGGTGACACGGGGCTCGGGCGCGCGGCCCGGGAGCACGGGGCTCCGGGCGAGCGGGTCGCCCGTGGCGAGCGCGCCCGGTACTGGAGCCCGGCCGGGCTCACCGGGGTGGACCTGCTGCACGCCCACTACGTCCGCAAGGAGTTCTCCCGGCACACCCACGAGAGCTTCGTCTTCGCCGCGATCACCGAGGGCGTCGAGGCCTTCCACTACGGCAGCGACCTCGTCCGGGCGGGTCCCGGCCAGATCGCCCTGGTCAACCCCGACACCCCGCACACCGGGCACGCGGGCGTGCCCGAGGGGTGGACGTACCGCACGATCTACCCCGACGCCGAGCTGGTTCGCGCCATCGCGGCCGACACCCTCGCCGTCCGGGGCCCGGTCGGCTTCGCGGCGCCCGTCATCGACGATCCGCAGGCGGCCCGGCTGGTCGTCGGGGTGCACCGGGCCGCCGAGGAGGGCAACGCGCTCGCTGCCGACAGCCTGCTGCGGCTGGTCACGGCACGGATGCTGCGCAGCCACGGCGGTCGCGTCCACCCCCTGGCCCCCCGCGCCGCCGGCGCGCGGGACGCGGCCCTCGCGCGGGCCGTCCTGGAGGAGCGGATGGCCGATCCGCCGACGCTGGAACAGCTCGCCGCCGAGCTCGGCACCAGCCCCTTCGCGCTGCTCAGGGCCTTCCGAGGCGCCTACGGCATGCCGCCGCACACCTGGCTGACCGACGCCAGGGTCCGGCGCGCCCGGCGCCTCCTGGACGCCGGGACGCCCCCGGCCCAGGCCGCCGTCGCCGTCGGCTTCACGGACCAGCCCCACCTCAACCGGCACTTCACCCGGAGCGTGGGCGTGCCCCCGGGCGCGTACCAGCGCGCGCGGGGGACGGGGACGGGGGCACGGGACCGGTAGGGCGTCGGCAGGGAGACGGCCGGGAGGAGGGCGTCCCACCCCGGCTCCTGCCCGCCCCGCGCCCGCGCGGTGCGCGCAAGAACGTACAAGACGTGCCCCGGACCCCGCCCGTACCGTCTCTGACGTGGCAGAACAGACAGCACCCCCCGACATACGCGACGAGCCGGCACCCCCCAAGAGCGACGCGGCCGTCGTCCGCGACGCGCTGGGGGTGGGGATCGCCGTCGGCCTCTCCGGCTTCGCCTTCGGCGTGACCTCGGCCGGATCGGGCCTGAGCCTGCTCCAGACCTGCGCGCTCAGCCTGCTGGTCTTCACCGGCGCCTCCCAGTTCGCCCTGGTCGGCGCGCTCGCCGCGGGCGGGAACCCGTTCACGGCCGCCGCCGGGGCGTTCTTCCTCGGCACCCGCAACGCCTTCTACGGCCTCAGGCTCAGCCAGCTGCTCGCGCTGCGGCGGGTCGTCCGGCCGTTCGCCGCGCAGTGGGTCATCGACGAGACCACGGCCGTCTCCCTCGCCCAGCCGGACCGGCGGGCCGCGCGGATCGGCTTCACCGTCACCGGACTGACCCTGTACGTGCTGTGGAACCTCACCACGCTGCTCGGCGCGCTCGGTGCGGAGGCCATCGGCGACACCGCCGCGTGGGGCCTGGACGCGGCCGGGCCCGCGGTCTTCCTCGCGCTGCTCGCCCCCATGCTGAAGTCGGCCACCGAACGCGCCACCGCGGGCCTCGCCGTCCTGCTCGGCCTCGGACTCATGCCGGTCCTGCCGGCCGGCGTCCCGGTCCTGGCCGCCGCGCTGGCCGCACCCGCCGTGCTCTGGTTCCAGGGCCGCCGCGACCGCGAGGAGGAGCTCCGATGACCGTCTGGATCGCCATCGCCCTGACCGCGGCCGGGTGCTACCTGGTCAAACTGCTCGGCCTGCTCGTGCCGGCCGACACCCTGGAACGCCCCCTCGTCCAGCGCCTCTCGGCCCTCGTGCCGGTCGCCCTGCTCGCGGCGCTCACCGCCCAGCAGACCTTCAGCAGCCAGGGCGCCCTCACGGTCGACGCCCGGGCCGCGGGCCTCGCGGCGGCGGCGCTCGCCCTGGTCCTGCGCGCCCCCTTCCTGGTGGTCGTCGGCGCGGCGGTGCTCGTCACGGCCGGGGTACGCGCGCTGGGCGGCTGAACCCCGGCGTCCGCGACGTAATCCGGCGGCACGCGTGCGCGTGCCGCCGGATTACGGGCCCCTGATGCGCCACCGGCACCCCTGCGACCGACGGCGTCTCCGGTACGCCGGGCCGGGCCGCGTCCCGTTCGGGTCGCGGGCGGTCAGATCGCGCGGCCGTGCGCCCGCAAGGTCCGTAGTGCCTCCACGGTCACGATCGGGCGCCACTCCAGGGCGGAGCCCGGCGCCCACTCCCGCCAGTCGATCGGCCAGCCGCCGTCCTCCTCCTGGCGCGCCGCGAGCCGGTCCAGGGAGCGGGACATCTCCTCGTCCGTGAACCAGCGGCGGGCCAGCGAGTCCGGCACCCGCGCGTAGTCGTGCGGATAGTGGTGCTCGCCCGGCGCGTACCCGTCCGCCACCGGGAAGTCCTCCGGCCGGTCCGGGTCGAGCACCGCGAGCCGCTGCTCGCGCACCAGGCGCCCCAGCCGGTCGCTCGCCGCCTGCGCCCGGGAGCGGTCCGGGACCCCGTCGAGGAAGGCGACGGCCGCCTGGACCTCGTACGGGTGCGACTTCTCCAGGGACTCGACGGCGGCCCAGCAGAACTCGGTGGCCCGGAACAGCCAGGCGTGCCAGACCTGGTTGCGGTGCAGCAGCCCGACCACGGGCCCGGTGGAGAGCAGGGCGGCGGGCGGGTCGTCGACGACGGGCACGAACGGGGCCGCCGGGTAGCCGCGTTGCGAGGGGTGGATCGCGGGCAGCGCGCCCTCGTGCGTCGACACCTCCGTCAGATAGCGGCAGATCCGCTCGACGCGCAGTCCGCCGCAGCGGCCGATCGAGTCGAGCACCCGGAGGGCGTGCGCGGTGTGCAGCGGCTGGCTGACCGGACCGCGCAGGTCGGGTTCGAGGGCGTGGCCGTAGCCACCGTCCTCGTTGAGGTGGGCGGCGAGCGCGGCCTCGACCGGGTCGGGGCCGCCGCGCAGGAAGTGGTAGGCGAACCGGCGCTGTTCCAGCACGCGGGCGGTCAGCCAGACGAAGTGCTCGGCCCGAGCGAGGGGGGAGGCGTTCTCTGGGGGGATTCCGGCCATGTTCCGACGGTAGGGGGCAAACCGCTTCTGACAAGGTCTTCGGCCCGGGCTGCACCCTTGAGAGCGCGATACTGGGCTCATGCGGTTGACGATTTTCTGGGAGCGGATGGCCGACCACTTCGGTGCGGGCTATGCCGAGAGCTTCGCCAAGGACCATGTGATGGCCGAGCTCGGCGGACGAACGGTGCACCAGGCGCTGGACGCCGGCTGGGAGGCCAAGGACGTGTGGCGGGCGGTGTGCTCCGCCGTCGGCGTACCGGCCGAGAAACGATGATGTGACGGGCGCTGGCCGGAATGTCCGGACAGTGCGCGAGACTGGCGGGGTGGCCACCGACGACGCGAACGACGAGACCCGTGACGACCCCGCCGGAACCTCCGGCGCCCCCGGCACGCACGACAGCCCTGCCCAGGCGGGCGCCCTCCGTGGGACGACGGTGGCCGGGCAGCCGGCCCCGGTCGGCGCCGCGGTCGCGGCCGGCCGGCCCGAGGGACTGAGCCCCGCGGCGGCGGGCACCGCCGTGGTGCCCGCCCCCGGCGGCGAGGAGGTCCCCGCGGCCGCCCCGGCTCCCGCCGCGAGAATGCCGCGCTGGCTTCCCCGTGCCCTGGTGCTCGCCCTCGCCCTCTACGCCTGCTTCCAGCTCGGCAGCTGGGCCTTCCACCAGCTCATCGGGCTGCTCGTCAACATCCTGCTCGCCTTCTTCCTGGCGCTCGCCATCGAGCCGGCGGTGGGGCGCATGGCGGCCCGGGGCATGCGCAGGGGACTCGCCACCTTCATCGTGTTCTTCGGCGTCCTCGTCGTCGGGGTCGGCTTCGTGGTGCTGCTCGGCTCGATGCTCGCCGGCCAGATCGTCGACATGGTCGAGAACTTCCCGAAGTACCTCGACTCCCTGATCAACTGGACCAACCAGCACTTCCACACCGAGCTGTCCCGGGTCGAGGTCCAGGACAGCGTGCTGCGCTCCGACTGGCTGCAGAAGTACGTCCAGAACAGCGCCTCCGGAGTCCTGGACGTCTCCACCACCCTGCTCGGCGGCCTGTTCAAGCTGCTGACGATCTTCCTGTTCTCGTTCTACTTCGCGGCGGACGGGCCCCGGCTGCGCCGCGCGCTGTGCTCGGTGCTGCCCCCGGCCCGCCAGACCGAGGTGCTGCGGGCCTGGGAGATCGCCGTCGACAAGACGGGCGGCTACCTCTACTCGCGCGGCCTGATGGCGCTGATCTCCGGCGTGGCGCACTTCGTGCTCTTCGAGATCCTGGGCGTGCCCTACGCGCCGGCCCTCGCCGTCTGGGTCGGCCTGGTCTCGCAGTTCATCCCGACCATCGGCACGTACCTGGCGGGCGCGCTGCCGATGCTGATCGCGTTCACCGTCGACCCCTGGTACGCGCTGTGGGTGCTGATCTTCGTCGTGGTCTACCAGCAGTTCGAGAACTACATGCTCCAGCCGAAGCTGACCTCCAAGACGGTGGACATCCACCCGGCGGTGGCCTTCGGCTCGGTCATCGCGGGCACCGCGCTGCTCGGCGCGGTCGGCGCCCTGATCGCCATCCCCGCCGTCGCCACCCTCCAGGCCTTCCTCGGCGCGTACGTGAAGCGGTACGACGTGACCGACGACCCCCGGGTCCACGGCCACCGGCGCTACGGCGAGGCCGTCGTCGCCCGCCTGCAGAAGGCTCTCCACCACAAGAAGGAGCAGGCGGAGCAGGGGCGGCGGTAGCGGCGCGGCCGAGGCCGGAGGACGGGCTTCCGGAGCGCGCGGCGCACCGGCGTGGTGCGCTTGACACGAAAATCGAACATCCATTCTCATGAGAAGCAGGGCCTTGGAATCACGGGGTTTTCGCCGGGTTATCCACAGGCCGGAAGGGACGCCGGGGCCCATTGTCAGTGGCAGGGGTTAGCGTCTTTCACATGAAGCGATCGACTCAAGCAAACCGGGTGGAACCCATGGCAGGAACCGACCGCGAGAAGGCGCTCGACGCCGCGCTCGCACAGATTGAACGGCAATTCGGCAAGGGTGCCGTGATGCGCATGGGCGACCGCTCGAGGGAGCCGATCGAGGTCATCCCGACCGGATCGACCGCCCTGGACGTCGCGCTCGGCGTCGGTGGCCTGCCGCGCGGCCGTGTCGTCGAGGTCTACGGACCGGAGTCCTCCGGCAAGACGACCCTGACCCTGCACGCCGTCGCCAACGCGCAGAAGGCCGGCGGCCAGGTCGCGTTCGTGGACGCCGAGCACGCCCTCGACCCCGAGTACGCCCG
The DNA here is from genome assembly GCF_040683955.1 of Streptomyces sp. NPDC093111. NCBI lineage: Bacteria > Bacillati > Actinomycetota > Actinomycetes > Kitasatosporales > Streptomycetaceae > Streptomyces > Streptomyces sp. NPDC093111. The sequence goes on from NZ_JBFBNW010000010.1 coordinate 29,526, forward strand.
CAAGCTGGGCGTCGACATCGACAACCTCATCCTGTCCCAGCCGGACAACGGCGAGCAGGCCCTCGAGATCGTCGACATGCTGGTCCGCTCCGGCGCCCTCGACCTGATCGTCATCGACTCCGTCGCCGCGCTCGTCCCGCGCGCGGAGATCGAGGGCGAGATGGGCGACTCGCACGTCGGTCTGCAGGCCCGACTGATGAGCCAGGCCCTGCGGAAGATCACCAGCGCGCTCAACCAGTCCAAGACCACCGCGATCTTCATCAACCAGCTCCGCGAGAAGATCGGCGTGATGTTCGGCTCGCCGGAGACCACGACCGGTGGCCGCGCCCTGAAGTTCTACGCCTCCGTGCGGCTCGACATCCGCCGCATCGAGACCCTCAAGGACGGCACGGACGCGGTGGGCAACCGCACCCGCGTCAAGGTCGTCAAGAACAAGGTCGCGCCCCCCTTCAAGCAGGCCGAGTTCGACATCCTCTACGGCCAGGGCATCAGCCGCGAGGGCGGCCTGATCGACATGGGCGTGGAGCACGGCTTCGTCCGCAAGGCCGGCGCCTGGTACACGTACGAGGGCGACCAGCTGGGCCAGGGCAAGGAGAACGCCCGTAACTTCCTGAAGGACAACCCCGACCTCGCCAACGAGATCGAGAAGAAGATCAAGGAGAAGCTGGGCGTCGGCGTGCGGCCCGAGGAGCCCTCGGCCGAGCCGGGTGCGGACGCCGCGAGCGGTTCGGCGGAGGCGGGCACGGCGGACGCCGACGCGGCCAAGGCCGTCCCGGCACCGGCCAAGGCCACCAAGGTGACCAAGGCCACCACGGCCAAGAGCTGAACCGGTGACCGGCCGCACCGAATGGCCGGACGACAGCCCCGCCTCGTCGAGGGCCGAGAAGGAGCTGTCGTCCCAGGATCCGGCTGAGCGGGCGCGGGCGATCTGCCTGCGCCTGCTCACCGGGACCCCCCGCACCCGCAAGCAGCTCGCCGACGCGTTGCGCAAGCGGGAGATCCCCGACGAGGTGGCCGAGGAGGTCCTCTCCCGCTTCGAGGACGTGGGGCTCATCGACGACGCCGCGTTCGCCGGTGCCTGGGTCGACTCCCGGCACCACGGCCGGGGCCTCGCCCGCCGGGCCCTCGCCCGCGAGCTGCGGACCAAGGGCGTCGACGCCTCCCTCATCCAGGAGGCCGTCGACCGGCTCGACTCCGACCAGGAGGAGACCCGGGCCCGCGAGCTCGTCGACCGCAAGCTGCGCGCCACCCGCGGCCTGGAGCGCGACCGGCGGCTGCGCCGCCTCGCCGGGATGCTCGCCCGCAAGGGCTACCCGGAGGGCATGGCCCTGCGCGTGGTCCGGCAGGCGCTGGAGGGGGAGGGCGAGGACACCGACGGCCTGGAGGAAACGTTCTAGGCCCCCGGGCCCCCCCGTCCCGCCCCCCCGGGCCCCGCCTTCGCGTCCGCAGGCCGGGCCAGGGCGCGCGCGTGGCCGCCCTCAGCGGCTCCGGGGCGCTCCCGTCGCCGGCAGCAGGACCGGGAGGCCCGCCGCCTTCCATGCCTGGAAGCCGCCGATGACGTCCGTCGCGCGGTGCAGGCCCAGCTGCCGCAGCGACGCGGCGGCCAGCGACGAGGCGTAGCCCTCGTTGCAGAGGACCACGACGCGCAGGTCGTGGCTGTACGCCTGGGGAGCACGGTGGCTGCCCAGAGGGTCGAGCCGCCACTCCAGCTCGTTGCGCTCCACGATCAGCGCGCCCGGGATCAGCCCGTCCCGCTCGCGCAGCGCCGCGTAGCGGGTGTCGACCAGCAGCGCGTCCCCCGCCTCGTACGCCTCGTAGGCGGTGCGCGCGTCGACACGGTCGAGCCCCGCCCGTACGCGTGCGAGCAGCTCGTCGATCCCGACCCGCTCGCCGGCCGCCCCGCCGGTCGGACCGCTCACCGTCCCGCCGGGTGCCCCTTCGGGCACCGCGCCGGACGCACCGCCGCTCGATCCCCCGTCAGACGTCACTCCGTGCGCCCCGCCGCTCGGCGCCCCGCCAGACGTCCCTCCGTGCGCACCGCCGCTCGTTCCCCCGCTCACTGCCAGTCCTCCGGGCGCTCGACCTGCTCGAGACGGAGCACCGCGCCCGAGCGGCTGAAGCGCCGGATCAGCGGGAGCGGTGGATAGTAGGCGTGCACCGAGATCGCGTGCTCGGTGCCGGACTCGTTGAGGACCTCGTGCACGTGGTGGCGGCCGAAGGCGCGGCCCGCGCCGGCCGGGAGCTCGCGGCGGCGGTCCAGCCCGTCGGCCAGCTCCAGGTTCTTCCAGCCGCCGGCCGGCAGCCGCACCGCGAGCGCGTTCTCCTTCAGGGCGCCCCGCGCGGTGGCGAAGGCACCCCGCGACTCGGCGTGGTCGTGCCAGCCGGTCCCCGTGCCGGGCGGCCAGCCGATGAGCCAGGCCTCGCTCCCGCCGGGCCCGTCGAGCCGGATCCAGGTGCGGCCCTCCGGGTCGAGGGGCAGCGAGGCGATCAGTTCGGTGTCGGCGGCCGTGCGCCGGACGAAGTCCAGCAGATCGGCCGCGGTGGGGGAGCCGGAAACGGGCGTGGGGGCGTGCTGTGTCTGGGACACGAAGGACCGTCCTGAGGGTTCGCGAAAGCGCGCACGACCGAGCGGGCGCGCGAAGAAGCGGAAGAGGGATGCGAATTCAGCAGGACGGGCGACACATGCAGCCCGCGTAGCGGACCAGGTCCATATGGACCCTCCGCCACAGGCGCACATCGGTGTCGGTCACGTTCCGGAGTACACCATGTGCGCCTGCGAGGGTCAATTGACGTCCGCTGTGCGGTCGCTGTCCGTGGACGCGCCCTCGACAACCGGGCTTCCACCCCGTACGGCGTCCGCCGCGGCGTGCAGTTCCTCGGGGCGGACCCCGGCGAAGGCGGCGGCCAGGTGCCCGTCCGGGCGGACCAGCAGGACGGCGTGGGCCGGGGCGCCGGGGTAGCCCTCCGTCACCAGCAGTTCCGCGGGGGCCGGCAGCGCCTCCACCGCCTCGGCGAGCCGCGGCATCACGCCGGCGCTCATCCAGTGCCGCCGGTCCCACACCCCGGTCCCCGGGGCGACGAGGACGACCAGCAGCCGCCCCTGCCCCAGCCGGTCCCGCAGCCGCACCGTCGTCCCGTCGGGCGCCGTCACCCGCACGTCCTCCGCCGGCGCCCCGTCGGGCGTGCCCACCGGGATGCGCCCCTCGGACGCCGGCGCGGCCAGCGGGGAGTGCGGATAGGCGGGCGGCGCGCCCAGCGGGCCGCGCCCCAGGTGCCCCTCGGTCAGCAGCGCGTCGTGACCACGTCCGCCGCCCGGCAGGTAGGTGCGCAGCCCGCCGCCGCCGCGCAGCGCGGGCAGCGACTGGTCGGCCGCCCGCAGCCGCGCCGCGACGGCCGCGCGACGCTCGCTCTGGTAGCTGTCGAGCAGCGTGGGCGAGGCGTCCCGGTGGTGCCAGCTGTGGGCCAGCTTCCAGGCCAGGTTGTCGACGTCCCGCAGCCCCTCGTCGAAGCCCTGGGTGCCGACCGCGCCGAGCAGGTGCGCCGCGTCCCCGGCGAGGAACACCCGGTCGATCCGCCAGCGCCGGGCGAGCCGGTGGTGCACGGTGTGGACGCCGGTGTCGATCAGGTCGTACGCCGGGGTGGTGCCCTCGCACCAGCCGGCCAGGGTGTCGCGGATGCGGGTCACGAGCGCGTCCGGGGTGACCAGGTCGCCGCGCGGCGGCAGCAGCCAGTCGATCCGCCACACCCCGTCGGGCAGCGGCCGGGCCGTGATCTCCTCGCCGGCGCCCCGCCACGGCGGCTGACGGTGCAACAGGGCCTCGCCCGCCCAGGGGAGTTCGGTGCGCAGCGCGGCGACCGCGTGCCGTTCCACCGCGGTGCGCCCGGCGAAGCGCACCCCGAGCAGCTTGCGCACGGTCGAGCGGGCGCCGTCGCAGCCGATCAGGTGGCTGCCCCGCCACCAGGTGCCGTCAGGCCCCCGGGTGTGCGCGCCGACGCCGTGCGCGTCCTGCTCGATGGTGTCGACGCGGGCGTCGGTGACGAGGGTGACGAGCTTCTGGCGGGCGATCGCGTCGCGCAGCCCGCGGGCGAGGGCGTGCTGGGGGATGTGCAGCGGCGCGGGCGGGCCCTCGGTCCCGTCCGCCGCCCCGGCGTCCCCGGAAAGGCCCAGGTCGAGGGTGATGTGCCGGGTCTGCTGCTTGCGTCGCAGGGAGCGCCAGCCGACCCAGCGGACCCCCTCGTCACGGAGGGTGGTGCAGCCGAGCCGCTCCACCAGGGCGGCCATGTCGGCGCGCAGCACGACGGTGCGGGCGGGGCGTGGCTCCTCCTTGCCCGTGCTCTCGTCGAGGACGACGCTGGGGACGTCCTGGGCGGCAAGGGCGAGGGAGAGCGCGAGGCCGACGGGCCCCGCGCCCACGATGATCACCGGGTCCACGGCGTGGCTCCTGAGGGCCGTACGGTCGTGCGGATAGCACAGCGGAGTGTGGCGCGGGCCCGGAGCTTGATCACAGAACGTATGCAACCCACTGCGGGTGCGCGCGTCAAGTGACAGGGGCAGCGGCGGTCGCCACTGCCCCCGGATGATGTCACATACCGTCAGTTCTTCGTGCCGGCAGGGCCGTCGGCCGGCCCGGTGGTGCCACCGGCGGTCGTCTCCGCCTCCCGGCCGGCCTCGTCGCCCGGCGCCTCGGCGGGGGCGACGGTGATGCCGGTCCTGGCCCGGCGGCCGCGCTTCTCGATCCAGGTGGCGAGCGCGGAGAGCGCCAGACACAGGGCGATGTAGATGATGCCGAAGACCACGATCACGGAGACGTACGGGTACTGCCCGTTGACCAGCGTGTTGGAGGCGATCAGCTGGGCCGAGTAGAGCAGCTCGGGGTAGAGGATCATGTAGCCGAGCGAGGTGTCCTTGAGGGTCACCACCAGCTGGCTGATGATCGTCGGCAGCATCGCCCGGACCGCCTGCGGCAGCAGGACGCTGGTCATCACCTGGGTCTTGCTCATGCCGAGCGCGTACGCCGCCTCGCGCTGTCCGCGCGGCACCGCGTTGACGCCGGCCCGCAGCACCTCGGCCTGGACGCAGCCGTTGTAGATGGACAGGCCGAGCGCCAGCGCCCACATCGAGTAGTCGGTGAGGAAGGCGACCCAGACCGCGTAGATGGTGATCAGCAGCGGCAGCGAGCGGAAGACCTCGATGAAGCCGGTGGCCGCCCAGCGGACCGGCTTGTGGTCGGAGAGCCGGGCGACGGCGAGCAGCACGCCGAGGACGAGCGAGCCGACGGCCGCGAGCCCGAACGCCTTCAAGGTGGCGAGCAGCGCGTCGGCGATGTTCTGCCGGATGCCCGAGTAGTTGAAGATGTCCCACATCTCGGGGGCGAGGTGCCCCTTGTCGCTCAGCCGGATCACGCTCACGGCGAGCAGCGCGAGGATCACGAGGGTGCCGACGACGGCGTAGATCCGGTTGCGGACGCGGGCCTTGGGGCCGGGGGCGTCGAAGAGAACGCTGGCGCTCATCGGGCGACCTCCATGGTGCGCTCAAGGAGACGGAAGAGACCGCTGATGGCGAAGGTGATGACGAGGTAGGCGACGGCGACCCAGAAGAAGACCGGGGCGATCGCGTAGCCCTGCTCGCTCATCAGCGTCTGCCAGCCGAAGAGTTCCGTGACGCTGAAGGCGCCGGCGATGGCGGAGTTCTTGGTCAGGGCGATGAAGATCGAGCTCATCGGGGGCAGCACGGTCCGGGTGGCCTGCGGGAGCACGATCAGCCGCAGCGTCTGCGAGAAGCCCATGCCCAGCGAGCGGGCGGCCTCGGCCTGGCCCAGCGGCACCGTGGAGATGCCGGAGCGGACGGCCTCGCAGACGAACGAGGAGGTGTAGAGGCCCAGCGCGAGCGAGGCGAGCACGAAGGGGCTCATGCCCGGGAAGAGGATCTCCGGGACGACGAAGAAGAAGACCAGGAAGAGCAGGGTCAGCGGGGTGTTGCGCAGCAGCGTCACCCAGGCGGTGCCGAAGAAGCGCAGCGGGGGGACGGGGGAGACCCGGAAGCCCGCGATGACGATGCCGAGGACCAGGGCGATGACCGAGCTGACGGCGGTGATCGACACGGTTCCTATGAATCCGTCGCGGAACTCCGGGAAATGGTCGAGCAGTACGTTCATGAGGACTCCGCGTCGGCAGTCAGCGGCAGGAGGGCAGCGGGCTTACGGGCAGGGGGCGGGGGCGCCCCGCGGCGCGCCGGGGGTCCGGCGCGCACGGGGCGCTCACGCGCGGGCGGGTCAGTAGCGCACGACCGCCGGCGGCTCGGTGTAGGCGGAGCCGGAGAGGCCGAGGGTGGCCTCGTAGATCTTCTTGTAGGTGCCGTCCTTCTCGAACTTCTCCAGGACGTCGTTCACCTTGTCGCGCAGGACCTTGTCGTCCTTGGGCATGCCGATGCCGTAGGGCTCCTCGGTGAACGGCTTGCCGATGACCTTGAGCTTGCCCTTGTTGGCGGCGGCGTAGCCCTTGAGGATCGAGTCGTCGGTGGTGACGGCGTCGACCTGCTTGGTGAGCAGCTGCTGGACGCAGTCGGAGTACTTGCCGAGCTCGACGGTCTCCGCGCCGTACTGCGGCTTCTTGATCTCCTGGAGCGGGGTCGAGCCGGTGATCGAGCAGACCTTCTTGCCCTTCACGCTCTCCGGGCCGGTGATCGTGGTCTCGTCCTTGCGGACCAGGAGGTCGGCGCCGGCCTTGTAGTACGGGCCCGCGAAGCCGACCTGCGCCTTGCGCTTGTCGTTGATCGTGTAGGTGCCGACGTAGTAGTCGACCTGGCCCGTGGAGATCGCCGTCTCGCGCAGCTTGGAGTTGACGGTCTTCCACTCGATCTTGTCGGGGGAGAAGCCGAGCTCGGCCGCGATCATCTTCGCGATCTCGACGTCGAAGCCGGAGCGCTCCTTGGTCGCCTGGTCCTCGAAGCCGAGGTACGGCTGGTCGGCCTTGGAACCGATGATCAGCTTGCCGCGCTCCTTGGCCTTCTTGAAGGTCGGGGAGTTCAGGTCCACACCGCTCGCGACGGCGTACGTGGGGAGCTTGGGGGCGGCGGCGTCGCCGGGCTTGGTGGCGGGCTTGTCGCCGGCCGAGCCCTCCTTGCCGCCACAGGCGGTCGCGGTCAGCGCGAGTACGGCGACGGCCACGGCCGCGGTCTTGCGGAGCTTCATCGTGAACATCCCTCAGGTCGTGGGTAGTTGATCGTCAGTGTGCAGCACGTCGCCCGGGGGCGACCAAGGAGTTGCGGCCGTGCGCCGTCAGTGGTGAAGGATCTTCGAGAGGAAGTCCTTCGCCCGGTCGCTGCGCGGGTTGCTGAAGAACGCCTCGGGGGTGGCCTGTTCGACGATCTTCCCGTCGGCCATGAAGACCACGCGGTTGGCGGCGGAGCGCGCGAAGCCCATCTCGTGGGTGACGACCACCATCGTCATGCCGTCCCTGGCCAGCTGCTGCATGACCTCCAGGACCTCGTTGATCATCTCCGGGTCGAGCGCCGAGGTCGGCTCGTCGAACAGGATGACCTTCGGGTCCATCGCGAGGGCGCGGGCGATCGCCACGCGCTGCTGCTGGCCGCCGGAGAGCTGCGCCGGGTACTTGTCCGCCTGCGCGCCCACGCCGACCCGGTCGAGGAGGGCCCGGGCCTTGGTCTCCGCGGCCTTCTTCTCCGTCTTGCGGACCTTGATCTGACCCAGCATCACGTTCTCGAGCACCGTCTTGTGCGCGAAGAGGTTGAACGACTGGAAGACCATGCCGACATCGGCCCGCAGCCGCGCCAGCTCCCTGCCCTCCTGGGGCAGCGGCTTCCCGTCGATGGCGATGCTGCCGGAGTCGATCGTCTCCAGACGGTTGATGGTGCGGCACAGCGTGGACTTGCCGGACCCGGAAGGCCCGATGACCACCACGACCTCGCCGCGGGCGATGGTCAGGTCGATGTCCTGCAGCACGTGCAGCGCGCCGAAGTGCTTGTTGACCTCGGACAGCACGACCAGGTCGTCCGCGGCCGGTACGGCGTCCTGGGAACCCTTGGTCACTGACACTCCGCTCATCGGCTTCTGGCTCCGTCCTGCTCGGTTGGGGAGGACACTAGAGACCGGGTGTGACGACCGTCATCAGATCTGAGCGAAGTTTGAGCATAACGATCCGGTCGCAAGCGGACACTCTCCGTGCGGGGGGCACTCGGTGGCGTACCGGGTGCATAACGGAAACGCCCCATGAACGGGGGGAAACTTGACTGTGGCCGTGGCCATCGGCGTTCATGCCCTGGTACACAGATAGTCATCGCATGGCGCCGGGACACCCGGAATCAGCTCCCGAGGAGCACCGCGAAGCGACCGGAAACGACCGAAGAGATCACGGAGGAGGGCCATGAGACTGCTGCTCGTCGAGGACGACGACCACGTCGCCGCCGCGCTCTCCGCGATCCTCGCGCGGCACGGCTTCCAGGTCACCCACGCCCGCAACGGCGAGGAGGCGCTCCAGGCGGTCCTGCCCGCCGCCCACGGCGAGCGCCCCTCGTACGGGGTGATCCTGCTCGACCTCGGCCTGCCCGACCAGGACGGCTACCAGGTCTGCGGACGGATCCGGAAGCTCACCGCCACCCCCGTGATCATGGTGACCGCGCGCGCCGACGTGCGGTCCCGGATACACGGCCTCAACCTCGGCGCCGACGACTACGTGGTCAAGCCCTACGACACCGGCGAGCTGCTCGCCCGCATCCACGCGGTCAGCCGGCGCACCACCGGCGGCGAGGAAGGCTCCGGAACGGCCGAGGACAGCACCCTGCGCCTCGGACAGGTCACCATCGAGCTGCCCACCCGCCGGGTCAGCGTCGACGGCGGCGCCGTCGCCCTCACCCGCAAGGAGTTCGACCTGCTCGCCCTGCTCGCCCAGCGGCCCGGCGTGGTCTTCCGCCGCGAGCAGATCATCAGCGAGGTCTGGCGCACCAACTGGGAGGGGACCGGCCGCACCCTGGAGGTGCACGTCGCCTCCCTGCGCTCCAAGCTGCGCATGCCCGCCCTGATCGAGACCGTGCGGGGCGTCGGCTACCGCCTGGTCGCGCCCGCCGCGTAACCCCGGACCCGCCGGCACGTGCGCACCCGACTCCTCCCGCTCCTCATCGTCCTGATGGCCGGCGTCCTGCTGGCCCTCGGCTTCCCGCTGGCCGCGAGCCTCGCCGCCTCCGAACAACAGCGGGTCGTCGTCGACCGGCTGGACGACGGGGCCCGGTTCGCCGCGCTCGCGCAGTTCGTCGGCGAGACCGTCATCGGCCCCGACGAGCGTCGCACCACCCTCAGCGGCGAACTCACCAGCTACCACGACGTCTACGGCATCCGTACCGGCATCTTCTACCGCAACAACCGTGCGATGGCCGCCGCCCCCGAGGACTGGGTCGTACCGTACGACGGGGAGGGCAGGCGCGCGTTCAACGAGGCCCTGCTCGGCCGCCGCAGCCACGACCCGCCGCAGGTCTGGCCCTGGCAGGGCGACGCCCGCCTCACCATCGCCTCCCCGGTCGTACGCGACGGGGACGTCGTCGCCGTCGTCGTCACCGACTCGCCCACCGGGCAGCTGCGCACCCGCATCCTGCACGGCTGGCTGCTGATCTTCGCCGGCGAGGCGGCGGCCATGCTGCTCGCCGTCGGCGCGGCCTTCCGGCTCACCGGCTGGGTCCTCCGGCCGGTCCGGGTCCTCGACGCCGTCACCCACGACATCGCCACCGGGCGCATGAAGTCCCGCGTCGCCGCCGCCGGCGGACCGCCCGAACTGCGCCGTCTGGCCCGCGCCTTCAACGAGATGGCCGACAACGTCGAGGACGTCCTCGAACAGCAGCGGGCCTTCGTCGCCGACGCCTCCCACCAACTGCGCAACCCGCTCGCCGCCCTGCTGCTGCGCATCGAGCTGCTCGCCCTCGAACTACCCGAGGGCAACGAGGAGATCGCCTCGGTACGCACCGAGGGCAAGCGGCTCGCCCAGGTCCTCGACGACCTGCTCGGCCTCGCCCTCGCCGAGCACGCCGACGCCGACCTGCGGCTCACCGACATCGGCGCGCTCACCGCCGAGCGGGTCGCCTCCTGGCGGCCGGTCGCCGACGAGAAGGGCGTGGCGATCGTCGCGGACACCGCCCCGATCACCGCCTGGTCGGACCCGGTCGCCCTGTCCAGTGCCCTGGACGCGGTGATCGACAACGCGCTCAAGTTCACCCCGCCCGGCGAGGACGTCACCGTGGGCGTCGCGCTCAGCCCCGGTGGGCGGACCGTCGCCGTGGAGATCGCCGACCACGGGCCCGGCCTCACCGACGAGGAGCTGGAACGGGTCGGCGACCGCTTCTGGCGCTCGAACCTGCACCAGAACGTCCAGGGCTCGGGCCTCGGTCTCTCCATCGCCCGGGTCCTCCTCGCGGCCGGCGACGGCGCCCTCGCCTTCACCCGCAACGAGCCCCACGGCCTCCGGGTGACCGTCACCGTCCCCCGCAACGAGCCGCGCCGACAGGCGACCCGGAGCCAGCTCGCCCGGGTCCCGGACCCGCGCGGTCAGGGCTTCACGGAGCGGTAGTACCGCCGGGCGCCCTCGTGCAGGGTGAGCGGCTCCGTGTAGATCGCGGTCCGCAGGTCGACCAGCTGCGCCGGGTGCACCTGGCCGCCGATCCGGTCCCGGCTCCCGATCACGGTCCGGGTGAAGCCCTCCACCAGGTCCGGGTCGGCGGCGTCCGTGGTGACCAGGATGTTCGCCACCGCCAGGGTGTCCACCGGGTTGCCGTCCTGGGCCAGGCCGTAGGCGTCGGCCGGGATCACCGCCGAGCGGTAGTAACGGGTGGACTCGCCCACGTCGTGCAGGCTCTCCACCAGCGTCGCGTCGAGCGGCACCAGCCGGACCGGGGTGCGCTCCGACAGCTCCTGCACGGCCTGGGTGGGCAGTCCGCCCGACCAGAAGAACGCGTCCAGCTGCTTCCGCTCCAGGCGGCCGGGCATGGTGTCGATGCCGGCCGAGACCGGACGGATGTCGACGTCCGGGGTGAGCCCGGCGGCCGCCAGCACCCGGTCGGCGATCAGCCGCACGCCCGAGCCCGGCTGCCCGACCCCGACCCGCAGCCCGCGCAGATCGGCCACCGACTGCACGGCCGAGCCCTTCGGCACGACCAGCTGGACGTAGTCGTCGTAGAGCCGGGCGCAGCCGCGCAGCCGCTCGAAGCCGGGCTTGCGGTCCCGCTGGTACTGGGCCACGGCGTCCGCCGTGGCGATGGTGAAGTCCGCCTCGCCGGACGCGAGCCGCGCGAGGTTCTGCTGGGAGCCCTCGCTGTCCTTCAGGGTTATCGAGACATCCGGCAGATCGCGGCCGAGCGCGTGCCGGAGCAGCTCCCCGTACTTCTGGTAGACGCCCGTGGGCACCCCCGTACTGAAGGTGACCCGCCCGCTCGGCGTCTTCGCGCCGAACGGAACCAGCCACCACGCCAGGACGCCCACCAGCACCAGGAGCGCCGCCGAGACCTGGAGGACACGGCGGCGGGCGGTACGGGTGAGCGCGGGGAGCATGGCGCGATCCTGCCAGCTCGCTCCCCGTCCTGGCCAGGGCGGTCCCGGCCGGGACGGGGGAGGGGCGTCCGGCCGGTACGGCGAGGTACCGGCCGGTGCCGCTCAGTAGGCGAAGCCGGACTTGCCGGTCATCGTCGTCGTGACGTGCGTGATCTGGCTGCCCGGCGGCAGCGCGCTCGTCGTCGCCGTCCCGGCCGTCGCGGTGGTGCTGCCGTCGCCGAGCTGGCCGACGTCGTTCGTGCCCCAGCCGATCACCGAGCCGTCGTCGAGCGCGGCGAGGGTGAAGTTGAGACCGCCGGCGATGTCCTGGACGCCCTTGAGCTGGTCCAGGACGACCGGGGTGGTGCGGTTGGCGTTCGTGCCGTCGCCGAGCTGCCGGTCGGTGTTCTTGCCCCAGGCGGCCACGCTCCCGTCGTCGAGGATCGCGAAGGCGGTCGCGTTGGTGGCGAAGACCGAGGCCACCGAGTCGAGGTACGCCACGTCCACCGCCTTGTTGCTGTCGACGACCGTGTCGTTGCCGAGCTGGCCCTCGGTGCCCTTGCCCCAGGCCTTCACCGTGTTGTCGGCGGTCAGCGCGAGGACGTACTCGCAGCCGACGGCGATGGCCTCGACGTTCTCGACGTTCGGGACCTTCTGCGGGGTCTCGCGGGTGGTGTTGTTCTCCGTGCCGAGGCGTCCGTTGTCGCCCTTGCCCCAGGTCCAGACGGTGCCGTCCTGGCGCAGCGCCACGCTGAAGTCGCAGCCCGCCGCGACGTCCTTCACCTTGTCCAGGCTCTGCACGGGGATCGGGGTCTTGTACGGGTTGGTCGTGTCCTGCCCGGTGCCCAGCTGCTTGGAGGCGTTGCTGCCCCAGGCGAGCACCCGGCCGCCCTTCACGGCGAGGACGTGGTTGAGCCCGGCCGAGACCGCGCTGATGCCCGAGAGCCCGGTGACGGTGCCGGGGAAGCTCTGCGCGGTCGTGGTGCCGTTGCCGAGCTGGCCGGTGGTGTTGGAGCCCCAGGACTTCACGGTGCCGTCCTTGAGGAGGGCGACGGCGAAGGCGTTGGCGGCAGCGGCGGCACCGCCACCGCCGCCCGACGCCTTGCGGACGTCGTCACGGGCGATGCCGGTGACCGCGGCGGGGGTCTGCTGGGTGAGCACGGACCCGTTGCCGAGCTGCCCCTGCCCGTTCTCGCCCCAGCCGCGGACCCAGGGGTCGGTGCCGGCGGCGGAGGCGGAGGCGGGGAGGGCGGTGAGGGGGAGGGCCACCAGGGACAGGGCGGCGAGGAGGGTGAGACGCAGGGGTGGGGTCATCTGCGTGCCTTTCGCTTGATGGGGGTCAGTAGGCGTAGCTCGTCCGCCAGGGGATGGAGGCGGGTACGCGGGTGGTGCCGCTGCCCGGGGGCAGGGCGGTGACCGGGGTCGGCGAGGCCGTGGTCGTACCGTCGCCGAGCTGTCCGGAGGAGTTGTCGCCCCAGGCGACGACGGACTGGTCGTCGAGGAGGGCCACGCTGTACTGGTAGCCCGGGGACAGGGCCTGGACGCCGGTGAGGCCGGGGACGGGCACGGGCGTGGTGCGTTGGACGGTGGTGCCGTCGCCGAGCTGGCCGCTCCCGTTCCAGCCCCAGGCCCGGAGGCTGCCGTCGGCCAGCACGGCGAAGCTGTGGTACCAGCCCGCGTAGACCGCTGTGACCCCGTCCAGGAACTTCACGTCGACGGGCGAGGAGCTCTGCACGACGCTGTCGTTGCCCAGCTGCCCGTTGACGTTGTAGCCCCAGGACGTGACGGTGCCGTCGGCCCTGAGGGCCACGGAGTGGTGGCAGCCGGCGGACACGGCGACGACGTCCGTGAGGCCCGGCACCCGCTTCGGGGTGTTCTGGTGGGCGAGGGTCCCGAGGCCCAGCTGGCCGTAGGTGTTCTCGCCCCAGGACCAGACCGTGCCGTCGTCGCGCAGGGCGAGGGTGTAACCGCAGCCCAGCGCGATGTCCGTCACCCCGCGCAGACTCTGGCTGAGGACGGGGCGCGAGGTCGCGGCGTCCGTCGTCACGCCGTTGCCGAGCTGGCCGAGGTTGTTCTGGCCCCAGGCCCATACCCGCCCGCCGCGGACGGCGGCGGCGAAACCGTTCCCGGCCGCGACCGTCGAGACTCCCGAGAGCCCGGCGACGGTCACGGGCACGGGCCGGTCGGTGGTGGTGCCGTCGCCCAGCTGGCCGTTCCCGTTGCCGCCCCAGGACTCGACGGTGCCGTCCTCCAGGAGGGCGACGGCGAACGCCCGGTTCGCGGCGCTGCCACCGTTGCCCGCCAGCTCGCGCACGTCGTCGCGCCTGAGACCCCGCACGGAGGACGGCGTCTGCTGGTCGAGGGTGGTGCCGTTGCCCAGCTGGCCGGTGTTGCTCAGCCCCCAGGCCCGTACCCAGGGATCACCGGGCTCGGCGCGCGCCGGGGTGCCGAGGGCGATGAGGGCGCCGAGGGCGGTCAGGGCGACGCCTGCCCGTACGAGAGTGCGGTACGTCATCACGTACGCACCCCGCTCAGTAGGCGTACGTCGTGTTGCCGCCCAGCGACACGGCGATGTCCTTCACCTTCGAGCCCTCGTCGAGGATCTTCACCGACTCGAAGCGGGACACGGTCGTGCCGTTGCCGAGCTGGCCCTCGCTGTTGTTGCCCCAGGCGAAGACCTCGTCCGCCGTCACCGCGACGCCGTGCCGCGCCCCGGCCGCGAGGTGCTGGACGCCCTCCAGGCGCGGGATCTCCACGGGGGCCGTGCGGTTGGTGCGCGAGACGTTGTCGCCGAAGGCCTCGTCGCCTTCGAGGAGTTGGCCGTACTGGTTGTTGCCCCAGCCCCAGACGTGGCTGTCGCTGGTCTTGACGTAGTTGTGGAAGGCGCCCGCCTCGATCTCGGAGACGCCCTCCAGCCAGTCGACGTCGACCGGGACGGTGGAGGACTTGGTGCTGGAGTTGCCCAGCTGTCCGTAGAGGTTGTAGCCCCAGGACTTCACGGTATCGTCGGCGGTCAGCGCGAGCGCGTGGTAGCAGCCCGCGTCGATGGACACGATGTTCTCCAGGCCCGTCACCTGCCGGGGGACGGAGCTGGTGGCGCGGCCGCCGTTGCCGAGCTGGCCGTGGATCCCGCGGCCCCACGCGTACACCTTGCCGTTCTCCAGGAGCGCGAGGCTGAAGTCGCAGCCGGCCGAGATCTGCTTGACCTTCGGCATGCCCTGGACCCGGTCGGGGACGGTGCGGCTGTCGCCGGTGCGGTTGTTGCCGAGCTGGCCGTAGGAGTTGTCGCCCCAGGAGTAGACCTGGCCGTTGGTGTCGAGGGCCAGGGCGTGCCGCCCGCCGGCCGCGATGTCCTTGACGCTGGTCAGGCGCGGGACGGTGGTCGGCACGGTCTGGTTGTCGTTGCCTCCGTTGCCCAGCTGGCCCGAGGAGTTGTGCCCCCAGGACTTCACCGTCTTGTCGGTGCGGGCGAGCACGAACGAGTCGGCCGAGGAGGTGCCGCCCGCCGACATCTGGTCGACGTCGCCGCGGAACAGACTGGCGACCGAGGTGGGCGACAGGCTGTCGGACAGGGTGCCGTTGCCGAGCTGCCCGGTGCGGCCGGCGCCCCAGCTCAGCACGGTCGGATTGCCCTCGTTGGCGGCGGACGCGGGCGCCAGGGCCGGAACGGCGGCGAGCGCGGCGAGGACGGTCAGGCCGAGCAGGGCGTGCCGGAGGCGGCGCCCCGAGCGGGCTGACCGGGCTGATCGGGGTGATCGGGACATGGGTCTGCTCTCCTTCGTGGGGGACGTACGGGGGAGCTGACGGCCGCGGGCATGGCGCGCCCAGGGCCGGTCGGACGGCCGGGACGGGCCGTCGGACACAGCTGAAGCCTCGCCGACCGTGATCATGGGCGCGACCGGGGCACGGGGAAACACCCGACTGCCGGACACCCGTTCGGGGCCGTGGTCCCGGCGCCGATGTCACCGGTTCGGGGCGGAGTACGCGAGGCCGGTTCGGCCGGCGGTGGCCGACGGCCGATCGGCGGCGCCCGGGAGAGTGAGACACCGCGCCCGGAGCGGCCGGGCCCCCTCTCCGGCCGCCCCGGAATTCCATCCGGACGAGTGTGCGGACCGCTCCGCCGGAGGGTCCCGGAGCCGCCGCCGGGCAGGCCGTCCGGCGGTCCTCGCCCGCGCTCCGCCGAAGCGGTGAGCAGGGCGCGGGGCCCCGCCGCACCGTGTGTCCTGCGGCCGCGCCGACGCGGGTCCGGCTAGCGTCGAACTGCGCTTGGCGATCTTGATGGCAGTCCCTGCCGCGACCCCTGCGCTGTTCCCGTGACCATCAATTCACCTCCGTCACCAGGGAGTTGTGTCATGCCCTCCGTGCTTCCCGTACGGCGTGCCCTCGGCGCCGTCGTCCTCGCCTCGGCCCTCGCACTGGCCGCCGCGCCGACCGCCCTCGCGGCACCGCCCGCCCCCCGTGCCGACGAGTGCGCGCCCGACGACCAGGCGTGCAAGGACCAGCAGGCCAACGCCCAGGAGGCGAAGGAGATCGAGGAGCAGCAGACGAAGACCAAGGAATCCGCCGCCAAGGCCGACAAGGACATCGCGAAGGTCGGCAAGGACCTGGAGAAGTGCAAGCCCGGCTCCGAAGCCTGCATGGACGAACTGGCCAAGGGCAACGGCGAGAAGAAGGGGCTGGAGGACATGACCGCCACGGTCGACGGCTTCCGGCCCGACCCGAAGGACAACGCCCAGTCCGCCGTCACCACCACCTGCGCCGACTTCCCGGCCTCGCTGCCGGCGGGCTCCACCGACCCGGGACAGTCCCCGTTCCCGGTCTCCCAGCTGTGCTCGCTGCTCGGCTCCTGACCCCCCTCCAGGCCGCCGCCGTCACCACCACCTGCGCCGACTTCCCGGCCTTCCCCGTACCCCGCCTTCCCCGTCCCGCCCCTTCCCCGTACCACCCGTCCCGAAGGGATGTCCCATGCCCTCGCGCCGTCCCGCGCTGTTCCTCCTCCCCGCCCTGGCCCTCGGCCTCGCCGTGCCCCTCGCGCCGCCCGCGCTCGCGGACGAGGGGCCCGGCGAGCCGCCCGTCGCGCAGGCCGTCACCGCCGACGGACGCCCGGCGAAGATTGCCGACGTCCTCAGGTACTGCGACACCAAGGCCGACGCCTGCCGCTTCGTCATCGACCCCAAACAGGGCCGCGAGTTCGCGACCGCCGTCCGGTCCCTCGGCAACTCGGTCGTCAACTGCACCGAGAGCGACATGAGCGTCGACCGTGCGGTCACGCTGCGCACGTCCAGCACCGACAACATCGGCGGCGAGATCTCCGGCAAGATCACCGCCGAGGGCACCGTCACCGCGTCCGGCGAGGTCACGACCAACCTCACCAACGACATCACCAGCGAGAACAAGACGCCCAACCTCAAGGACGGGCCGACCTCCACCAACGGCACCAAGACCAGCGTCGCCGCCGGCGGCAAGGTCGCCGGCTCCCTCAGCGCCAAACTCGCCTTCGAGGCCGCGTTCAAGGCCACGTACTCCAAGTCGTGGACCGTCGAGAACACCGAGGTGACCACCTACCGGACCACCGTGAAGCCCTACGACATGCTGGTCTTCGGGGCGAGCGCCGCCATGCGCCGGGTCGTCGGCACCCTCGTCGCCAACTCGGGCTCCCAGGTCTCCGGGATCGCCGTGGACAGCCCCTCCATGGTCAACTCCAGCAGCTTCGTCGCCCAGACCTACGCCGCCCCCGCCAACCTGTGCGGCCGCACGCGCCCCACCGGCCAGACGGCCGGCGGCAACAACCCGCAGCCGGGCCCGCCGCCGTCCCCGCGCGCGCTGCCCGGCCGCGACGCGAGCGACGCCCTCGACGCCCGCGCGGTACCCAAGCGGGTCGAGGTCCTGCGCCCCGTCCACAGCGCTTCCTGAGCGGCGCGACCGCCGTTCCCGGCTCGACCGCCGTCCCTCCCGTCTCCCGTCCCGCCCCTGGCACGCACCACCCCCACGAGGAGTCCGTCCCCATGTCTCCCTCTCCCGCCCACCCTTCCGCGGTCGCGGTCCGCGCCCTCGCGGCCGCCGGCCTCCTGCTCCCGGCCGCCCTCGCCCACCCCTCCGCGGCCGCCGAAGCCCCCGCTCCCCAGACCGTCACCGTCCTCAACGGCGACTTCGCCGACCCCGTCATGAAGGGCGACGGCCCCACCACCGTCGGCCTCGACTCCTGGGACGGCCGGAACCAGCGCTACTCCCCGTCCGCGTCGGGCCGCACCGACGACGCCCACGGCGTCGCCCTGGAGAAGCAGGGCAACTCCCTCTCGCAGCGTCTGCGCGGGGTCCGGGCCGGAGCCGAGGTGACGGTCAGCTACGAGGACAGCCCGGCGGTCTCGAAGGAGTGCAACGGCCCGGACGTCGTCGACGGGCAGCCCTACACTGTCGAGGGCTCCGGCGGCGCCGCCCGGGCGGTGACCACCGCCGGCGACCCGGACCGGGTCAAGGGCACACCGGGGCCCGGGCGTTGGTCCAAGCGCGTCTACACCTTCGTGGCCGGCGAGAACGAGCCCCTGCTCACCTTCGCCTCCAAGGTCACCGACACCAAGACCCACGTCACCTGCACCCCGATGATCGCCCGCGTCCGCGCCGTCGAGGTGCCGGTCCCGCTCGACAGGACCGTCGACAAGACCGCGCTCGGCACGGCGGAGGCGTACAAGGGCAACGAGCGCCAGACGACGCTGCACAACGCGGCCGCCGCCTGCAACGGCGACAACGCCTGCGTCTTCCGGCCCGACATGCGGATGTCCTTCCGCTACTACGACCGCGCCCGGGTGGTGGGCGAGGCCTTCGTCAACTGCACCCGCAACACCCTCGACCACAGCCGGGTCGTCTCC
Source organism: Streptomyces sp. NPDC093111 (assembly GCF_040683955.1). Taxonomy (NCBI): domain Bacteria; kingdom Bacillati; phylum Actinomycetota; class Actinomycetes; order Kitasatosporales; family Streptomycetaceae; genus Streptomyces; species Streptomyces sp. NPDC093111. Next base: position 47,917 of record NZ_JBFBNW010000010.1, read on the forward strand.
TTCTCGGAGCGCGCCTACGACAGCGTCTCCCAGACGTACGCCGCCGCCGGCCTGCCCCTCAACGACGTGGCCAAGCTGCCCACGTCCGGCGACCGGACGGAGGACGAGAAGCGGATCAAGGAGCGGCCGATGGCGGGCCAGTTCTCGCTCGCCTACGAGAAGGGCTGGCAGCGTGCCTGGCAGTGGTTCGGCGGCGAGCAGCGCAACGTCGTCGAGCGCATCCAGCCGGGCGAGGTCAGCTGGATCGAGCTCCAGCCCAGCCGGGAGCGCGTCGAGGGCTGGTTCCTCAGCAAGAAGGACGACTACCGGCTGCACGCCGTCATCGACGGGCCCTCGCGCGGAGTGCCCGACCGGCTGCTCCAGCGCACCGGACCGATGGCCGAGGCGGAGAAGCAGCGCTGTGCCGCGGCCCGGCCCATGACCACCACCCCCGTCGACGCCGGGGCGGCCGCCTACTCCTCCGACAAGGGCCTCCTGAAGGTGCCCGCGTCCGCCGCCTCCGCCGCGACCCGGTCGGTACGGGCGGTCCGCACGGTCCCGCTCGGCTGACCGCTCACCTCGACGCCGGGGCCGACCGCTCCGTGAGCGGCGGGACCAGCTCCGCCGCCTGCTCGCGCAGCCAGCCGAGCAGGGCGGCGGTCCGCGCGTCCCGCTCCGGCGGGCGCGGGCTGAGCAGCCCGTAGCCGGTGCCGTCCGCGACGAAGCCGTACGGGGCCGTCAACTGCCCCCGTACGAGATCGTCGTGGACGAGCGCGTACGGCCCGATGGCGACGCCGACGCCCGCGGCGGCGGCCTGGAGCGCCAGGTAGAAGTGCTCGAAGGTCTGCTCCGCGGCGTGCGCGGCCGGTCCGTGGCCCGACAGCGCGCGCCAGTCGTCCCAGGCGGACGGCCGGGTGCCGGTGTGCAGCAGGGCCACGGGCTCCCCGGCCTTCAGGCGCTCGGCGAGTTCCGGCCGGCAGACCGGGCCGATCCACTCGTCGAACAGCGGCACCCGGGTCACGCCCTCCGGCACCGGGAAGTCGTCCCGGCGCACCGCCACGTCCACCGTGTCCCGTGCGAAGGCCACGAGCCCGCCGCCGGCCGACAGGTGCACGTTCAGTTCGGGGTGCCGGGCGGCGAGTTCGGGCAGGCGCGGGATGAGCCACCGCATGAGCAGGGTCGGTTCGCAGGACAGGGCGAGCGGCCCGGCGTCCCGGTCCCGCCCCGACACCTCCCGGGCCGCCGACTCGATCAGGTCCAGCGCCTCCCGCACCGCCGCGGCGAGGCGGCGGGCCTGCGGGGTGGGGCGCAAGGAGCGCGGCCCGCGCTCGAAGAGGGGCGTGCCGAGGGCCTTCTCCAGGTTCTGCACCTGGCGGCTGACCGCCCCGTGGGTGACGTGGAGCTCCCGCGCGGCCCGGGTCATGCTCGCGTGCCGCACGGTCGCCTCGAAGGGGAGCAGGGTGTTCAACGGGGGGAGGTCCGGGTGACTCATGTGTGAAATCTACTCACAGGTGGAGTGAGAAGGAATCGCTTGTCCTGCGGGTTCGTGCGGGCCACTGTTGATCTCGTCACGGAAACCCGACCCGAGGGGCACCCCGCATGAGGGACCAGTCCAGCGTCGTCGTCCTCGCCGACGACCTCACCAGCGCCGCCGACGGCGCCGTCCCCTTCCGCAGGTCGGGGCACCGCGCCCTGGTCCTGTTCGACCCACCGGGGACGTCGGCCGGCGGGGAGTCGGCTGCCGGGGCGACGGCCGGCGGGGCGACGGCCGGTGGGGGGTTGGCCACCGGGCTCGCGTCCGCCGGGGTTCGGCCCGCTGGGGCGTCGGCCGCTGGGCTCGTGCCCGACGGAGTTCGGCTCGCCGGGGCGACGGCCGCCGAGGCTACGGCCACCGGGCTCGCGCCCGACGCCGCTCGGCCCGCCGGGGTCACGGCCGTCGATCTCGGCACCCGGCTCGTGGACGAGGCCGGGGCGGCCGCCCGGATGAAGGAGGCGGCCGGGGCGTACGCCGGCGCGGACCTGCTGCTCAAGACGGTCGACTCGACCCTCCGCGGGCACGTGGCGGCCGAGGTGCGGGCGACCCTCGCCGGTTCGGGACGCCGCGCGGCCGTCGTGGCCCCCGCCTTCCCCGCCGAGGGGCGGACGACGGTGCGGGGCGTGCAGTACGTCCGGGGCGTACGGGTCGACGAGAGCGAGTTCGCCCGCGACCCGGCCCACCCCGTCCGCACCGCCGACCTCACCCGGCTGCTCCCGGAGTCCACGGTCGTCGAACCCGATCGGCTCGCCGGCCTCCCGGAACTCCTCGCCGAGGGAGGGGTGTTCGTCTGCTCGGCGGCGACGGCGGAGGACCTGGACGCGATCGTCGCCGCCGTGCCCCGGGCCGAGGACGTCCTCTGGGTCGGCTCCCCGGGCCTGGCCGCCGCCCTGGCCCGCCGGCACGGGCGTGCCCCGACCACCACCGGCGTGCCCGGACTGCCGCCGGTACGGCGCCCGTTGGCCGTCGTCGGCAGCGCCAACCCCGCCAGCAGACGCCAACTCGCCGCCCTGTACGCGCGGTCGGGCGCGGACGGCGCCGTCGCCGAGGACTCGGCGGCGGCCGTCGCGGCCCTCAGCGCCTCGCGGGCGCCCCTGCTCGCGGTCCACACCCCGGACGCGCGGGACGCCGACCCGGGCGCCCTGACCCGTCGCCTCGCCGAGACGACGGCGGAAGCGGTCGGCAAGGGCCTCGCCGACGGACTCGTCCTCACCGGAGGCGAGACCGCCGCGGCCGTCCTGGCCGCCCTCGGCGCCACCGGCATCGACCTCCACGACGAACCCGAACCCGGCATCGCCCGCGGCACCCTCCACGGCCCGACCGCCCCCCGCATCCCCGTCCTCGTCAAGGCCGGCGGCTTCGGCGACGACGGCACCCTCGTCCGCCTCTGCGCCCTGCTCACGGCGGGGGACCGAGCGACTACCCGTACGGAGCCGCGCCCGGAGGACGGGATCGGAGCCCGGCCGAAGCAGGGGGGCCGGCCCCGACCGGAGCGAGGGCCGCTGCCCGGCGACGTCCTGGAGCCCGGGCTGCTGTCCGATGCTGATCCGGAGCCGGGGGCGCCGCCGTACGGCGGCGCCCCGCAGCCCGGGCCGTTGCCCGGCGGCGCCCCGCAGCCCGGGCCGTTGCCCGGCGACGCCCCGCAGCCCGGGCCGCTGCCTGGCGGCTCCCCGCAGCCCGGGCACGTGCCTGGCGACGTCCTGGAGCCTGGGCTGCTGTCCGATGGTGATCCGGAGCCCGGGCCGCCGTACGGCGGCGCCCCCGAGCCCGGGCCGTTGCCCGGCGGTGCCCCGCAGCCCGGGCCGCTGCTCGGCAGCGCCCCCGAGCCCAGGCCGCTGCCCGACGGCACCACGCAGCCCAAGTACCTGTCCGGCGGCGCCCCGGCGCCCCGACCAGGGGCCCGCGCGGAGGCGCGCCCCCACCCCGACCCCCGCCCCTTCGCCCTCACCATGGGTGACCCGCACGGCATCGGCCCCGAGATCATCGTCAAGGTCTGCGCCGACCCGCGACGCCGGGTCCCGGTGCTCGTCATCGGCGACCCCGTCGCCCTCGTCCGGGCCTGTCGCGCCACCGGGATCGCGCTGGCCGTGCGGACGGTCGCCAGCGCCGCCGAAGCCGCCCGTGCCGATGGGGGGCCCGGGGAGCCCGGCGTCCTCGACGTGCTGCCCGAGGGCCCCGCCCTCCCCGCGGAGCCGGCCCTCGGCACCGTGGACGGGCGGGCGGGCGCGGCGTCCTTCGCGTACGTGCGGCGGGGGATCGAGCTGGCGCTCGCCGGGGAGGTGCGGGCGATCACGACCGCGCCGATCAACAAGGAGGCGCTCCGGCTCGCCGGCGTGCCGTACCCGGGCCACACCGAGATCCTGGCCGCACTCTCCGGCACCGAGCGCTTCGCCATGATGATGGCCAACGACGAGCTGCGCACCGTCCTCGTCACCAGCCACCTGTCGCTGCGCGCCGCGATCGACGCCCTCACCCCCGAGCGCGAGCTGGACACCATCCGGCTCACCCACCGGACGCTCGGGCCCGGGGCCCGCATCGCCGTCGCGGGACTCAACCCGCACGCGGGCGAGAACGGGCTCTTCGGCAGGGAGGACCTCGACGTCATCGCCCCCGCCGTGCGCGCCGCCCGCGCCGAGGGCATCGACGCCAGCGGGCCGCACCCGGCGGACACCGTGTTCATGCGGGCCCGCGCGGGCGAGTTCGACGCCGTCGTGGCGCAGTACCACGACCAGGGGCTGATCCCGGTCAAGTACCTGGGCCTGGAGCACGGCGTCAACATCACCCTCGGCCTGCCGTTCGTCCGCACCAGCGTCGACCACGGCACCGCCTTCGACCTCGCGGGCACCGGCACCGCCGACCACACGAGCCTGCTCACCGCCCTGCACCACGCCGCCGAGCTCGCCGACCACGCCGACCACGCCGATCACGCCTGAGGACCCCCATGGACTTCATCTTCATGCTCACCCGCGACGACCGGACCGTCACCGACTGCCTCCACGTCCTGGACTCCGTCCGCGACCTCGGGATCACCCACATCGGCTTCAAGGACGTCGGCGTCGACCCCGCGACCCTGCGCCGCCTCCACGAGCAGATCAAGGAGCTCGGCGCCACCAGCCACCTGGAGGTCGTCTCCACCGGGCGCGAGCAGGCGCTCGACTCCGTGCGGACGGCGGTCGACCTCGGCGTCGACTGGCTGATGGGCGGCGTCTGGATCGAGGAGACCCTGGCCCTGCTCGACGGCCGCCCCGTCCGCTACCTGCCCTTCGCGGGCGAACCCCAGGGGCATCCGACCCGCCTGGCCGGTTCCCCCGCCCGTATCGCCGAGGACTGCCGCCGGGCCGAGGCCGCCGGGTGCGCCGGCGTCGACCTGCTCGCCCACCGGGCCACCGAGGCGGACCCGCTCGACCTGGTCCGGGCCGCCCGCGCCGCCACGGCGGGCCGGCTCGTCGTGGCCGGCTCCCTGTCGAGCCCGGCCCAGATCCACGCGCTCGCCGCGGCGGGAGCGGACGCCTTCACCGTCGGCTCGGCGGCCTTCGCGGGCGCCGTCCGCCCGGACGCCGGCACCCTCGCGGCGCAGCTCACGGCGCTGGTCGAGGCGAGCGGCGGCCCGAGGTAGCCGGACAGGTCCGGGACCCCCTTACCCTTGTCTGGTGACCAGCAGCAAAGACGGGACCGGAGCAGTGGCCGAGGCGGGCGTGACGCGCACCTACGAAGTACGCACCTACGGGTGCCAGATGAACGTCCACGACTCCGAGCGGCTCTCCGGCCTCCTGGAGGAGGCGGGTTACGTCAAGGCCCCGTCGGACGCCGACGGCGACGCCGACGTCGTGGTCTTCAACACCTGCGCCGTCCGGGAGAACGCCGACAACAAGCTGTACGGCAACCTCGGTCGGCTCGCCCCGCGCAAGGCGGGCCGGCCCGGCATGCAGATCGCCGTCGGCGGCTGCCTGGCGCAGAAGGACCGCGACACCATCGTCAAGAAGGCCCCCTGGGTCGACGTGGTCTTCGGCACGCACAACATCGGCAAGCTGCCCGTCCTCCTGGAGCGCGCCCGCGTCCAGGAGGAGGCGCAGGTCGAGATCGCCGAGTCGCTGGAGGCGTTCCCCTCCACGCTGCCGACCCGCCGCGAGTCCGCGTACGCCGCGTGGGTCTCCATCTCCGTCGGCTGCAACAACACCTGCACCTTCTGCATCGTCCCGGCGCTGCGCGGCAAGGAGGAGGACCGCCGTCCCGGCGACATCCTCGCCGAGATCGAGGCGCTGGTCGCCGAGGGCGTCTCCGAGATCACCCTGCTCGGCCAGAACGTCAACGCGTACGGCTCCGACCTGGGCGACCGCGAGGCCTTCAGCAAGCTGCTGCGCGCCTGCGGGCAGATCGAGGGCCTGGAGCGGGTCCGCTTCACCTCGCCGCACCCGCGCGACTTCACCGACGACGTCATCTCCGCCATGGCGGAGACGCCGAACGTGATGCCGCAGCTGCACATGCCCATGCAGTCCGGTTCGGACACCGTCCTGAAGGCGATGCGCCGCTCGTACCGGCAGGAGCGTTTCCTCGGCATCATCGAGAAGGTGCGCGCCGCGATCCCGCACGCCGCCATCTCCACCGACATCATCGTGGGCTTCCCCGGCGAGACCGAGGAGGACTTCGAGCAGACCATGCACGCCGTCCGCGAGGCCCGTTTCGCGAACGCCTTCACCTTCCAGTACTCCAAGCGCCCCGGCACCCCCGCCGCGACCATGGAGGGACAGATCCCCAAGGAGGTCGTCCAGGACCGCTACATGCGCCTGGTCGCCCTCCAGGAGGAGATCTCCTGGGAGGAGAACAAGAAGCAGGTCGGCCGCACCCTGGAGGTCATGGTCGCGGAGGGCGAGGGCCGCAAGGACGGCGAGACCCACCGCCTCTCCGGCCGCGCCCCCGACAACCGGCTCGTCCACTTCACCAAGCCGGACGAGGACGTGCGCCCCGGCGACGTGGTGACCGTCGAGATCACCTACGCCGCCCCGCACCACCTCCTCGCCGAGGGCCCGACCGGCGCCGTCCGCCGCACCCGCGCGGGCGACGCCTGGGAGAAGCGCACCGCCGCCGACGCCGCGAAGCCGGCCGGTGTGCTCCTCGGCCTGCCGAAGATCGGCGTCCCGGAGCCGCTGCCGGTGGCGGACGCCCCGGCCTGCGGCAGCCACTGACCGGACGGCCGGCCCTTACCGGACGCCCGGCCCTTACTGGACGCCCGGTCCGCACCGGATGGCCTCGGTACGACTCCGCCGCCCCGGCCGCCCAGAAGGCGGCTGGGGCGGTCCGGCATCCAGAGGAGCGGCGTCGCGCGCAGTAGGCTGCGGATCATGCTTGTCGCCGCCGCCGTGTGCCCCTGCCCCCCGCTGCTCGTGCCCGCCGTCGCGGCCGGTGCGGCGTCCGAACTCGCCGACGCGCGGACGGCCTGTTCCGACGCGCTCTCCGTGCTCGCCGCCTCCCGCCCCGACCGGCTCTTCGTCGTCGGCCCCGCCGACGAGGCCGCCCGGGGCGTCCACCCCGCCGGTTCGGCCGGATCGTTCGCCGGGTTCGGTGTCGACCTGACCGTACGGCTCGGCAGCGGGCCCGGCGGGGAGCGGGCCCTGCCCGCGTCGCTCGCGGTCGGCGCCTGGCTCCTGGAGCACACCGACTGGGCCGACGCGCCCGTCGAGGGGCTCGGGGTCGGGACGGAGCTGGCGCCCGCCCGGTGCGCGGAGGCGGGCCGGGAGATCGGCGCCTCGGCGGAGCGGGTCGCGCTGCTGGTGATGGGCGACGGCAGCGCCTGCCGCACGGTGAAGGCGCCCGGCTACCTCGACGAGCGCGCCGAGGGCTTCGACGCCGCCGTCGGACAGGCGCTCGGCACGGCCGACCCGGCCGCGCTGCTCGCCCTGGACGCGGAACTCGCGCACGCGCTGCAGGCGGCGGGCCGGGCCCCCTGGCAGGTCCTCGCGGGCGCCGCCGAGGGCGCGGGCCTGGAGGGCCGGCTGCTCTACGAGGACGCCCCCTACGGCGTCGGGTACTTCGTCGCCGCCTGGAGCTGAGCACCGGGCCCGCGCAGAACGGCGGACGGCCGCGGAGCGTATCGCTCCGCGGCGGTCCGCCGTACGGAGGGACCGTGGGTGACGCCCGGCGTCCGCCGGCCCCCGGGTGCGCGGGCCGTGTCTCAGGCGGCCGGCGGCGGGGTGGCGCCGCCGCCCTTGTCGCCGTCCGTCCCGTCCTTGTGGGCGAGCCGGTCGATGGCCTCCTTGGCCTTCCCGGTGCCGGACTCGATCTTGTCGCTGTACTTGCCCTTGGTCTTCTCGTCGACCACCTTCGCGGCCTTCTCCAGGCCCTGCTCCACCTTGTCGCCGTGCTGCTGCGCGAGGTCGGAGACCTTGTCCTTGGCCGGGGCCAGCTTCGCCTTCAGTGAATCCAGGAGACCCATGGGGTCACCCTCCCTCCGACGGACCCCCGTGGGGTCCGTGTCCGTGCCGGTCGTGCCGGTCCTGCCGGTCCGTTCCGTCCGTGCCTACGTGCGGGCGCCTTCGCCGGCCCCGTTGTCCGCGGCCGCCTCGGCCGACTGCTGCTTCGGGATCTCGACGGCCTCGGCCTTCGCCTCGACCGCCACGGGCTCCGCGACCTCGGTGCCCGCCTCCGCGTCCGTCCCCACCGGGTCCGCCGCGGCGCCCTCCGGCTCCTCCGTCACCGCCGCCGCCTCCGCCGCCTCGGCGGCGGTGTCGACGGTGACGTCGGTGGTCGTGGCGGTGCGGTTCTTGCGCCGAAACAATGAGAAAACGCCCATATCTGCTCCCTAGCGTACTCAGGGTAGGAATCCCGCAACAGCAACGAAGCCGGATGGGGGCCGTCACGTCGCTCATTCGGGGACACACCCCCGGGTTTGCGAGACTGGTGCGGTGAGAAGTGCAGCTCCCGCCCCGCGGGTCATCGCCGTCGTCGGTCCCACAGCGGCCGGAAAGTCCGATCTGGGCGTCTTCCTCGCCCAGCAGCTGGGCGGCGAGGTCGTCAACGCCGACTCGATGCAGCTCTACCGAGGGATGGACATCGGCACCGCCAAACTGACGCTGGAGGAGCGCGGCGGCGTGCCGCACCACCTCCTCGACATCTGGGACGTCACCGAGGCCGCCAGCGTCGCCGAGTACCAGCGACTGGCCCGCGCCGAGATCGACCGGCTGCTCGCGGAGGGCCGCACCCCGGTCCTCGTCGGCGGCTCCGGCCTCTACGTACGCGGGGCCCTCGACGTGATGGAGTTCCCCGGCACCGACCCGGAGGTCCGGGCCCGCCTGGAGGCCGAGCTGGAGGAGCGCGGCTCCGGCGTCCTGCACGCCCGGCTCGCCGCCGCCGACCCGGAGGCCGCCCGCGCCATCCTGGCCGGAAACGGACGCCGCATCGTGCGCGCCCTGGAGGTCATCGAGATCACCGGCAAGCCGTTCACGGCCAACCTGCCCGGCCACGACTCCGTCTACGACACCGTGCAGATCGGCGTCGACGTCGGCCGCCCCGAACTCGACGAGCGGATCACCACCCGCGTGGACCGCATGTGGGAGGCCGGGCTGGTCGACGAGGTGCGCGCCCTGGAGGCGCGGGGCCTGCGCGAGGGCCGCACGGCCGCCCGCGCGCTCGGCTACCAGCAGGTGCTCGCCGCGCTCGCGGGGGAGTGCACGGAGGAAGAGGCGCGCGCGGACACGGTGCGCACCACCAAGCGCTTCGCCCGCCGCCAGGACTCCTGGTTCCGGCGCGATCCGCGCGTCCATTGGCTGAGTGGCGCCGTCGAGGACCGGGCGGAACTCCCGGGGCAGGCGCTGACGTTGGTCGAACGAGCGGTTACAGCCTGATCACGTGATGGCATCGGGACGTCATGCCCGTCATTCCGAGGGGTGGCGGCGTGCCATCATCGAGCAACGATCGACCAAGTGGAGTCCGAGTGGGGAGGGCGCGTGGCGATGGAGGCCGGCCCTCGTGACACGGAACACCAGGCCGCCGTCCGGGGCGAAACCCCCGGTGGGGCGTCCGGACTGACGCCGGACGGACCCGACCAGGCCGAGGGCAGCGCCATCGAGGTGGACGCGGCGGAGGTCGAGGTGGAACTGCGGCCGCAGCGCCGCCTGAGGATCTGGCAGCTCGCGCCGATCGTCGGGCTCGCCGCCGTCGGCTCCCTGATGTTCGCCTTCCCGCTCGCCTTCGGCTCGGGCGAGGGCGGCGCCGTCGTCGCCATGCTCGGACTGCTCATCAGCTCCTGCGCGGCCGGCTGGGGCATGATGGCCGCCCGCCGCGTCGGCTACACCTGGCCGGGCCTGCCCGCCCGAGGCTCCGGCGAGCGCCCGAACTGGCGCGCCCTCGCCCTGTACGTGTCGCTGAGCGGCCTCCTGGTCGTCCTCGCGGTCTGGCGCGTGGCCCGCCTGCGCTGAGGCCGCGCCGCGCTGGGGCCCCGCCGTAGGCAGGAGAGGCCGCGCCACCGCGAGGGACCCTGCCGTACCGGGAGGGACCCCACCCGGACCTGGAGGGGCCGCGTCGCGCCAGGCGCTCCGCTCGACGACAGCAGCGGTGCCGCCCCTGCCCTTGCCCCGCCCCAGCCCCATCGGGCCACCGTCGGCCCCACCCGCCCCACCCGCCCCACCCGTCCCGCCCCCTGGACCGTCCCGGCCGGTGTCGTACCCGCCCCGTACAGTTGATCCCGTGACCAGCACGCAGACCTCGCCCCTCACGTTCCTCAAGGGCCACGGCACCGAGAACGACTTCGTGATCGTCCCCGACGCGGAGAACGCCGTGGACCTGCCCGCCGCGGTCGTCGCCCGGCTGTGCGACCGGCGGGCCGGGATCGGCGGCGACGGGGTGCTGCACGTCGTGCGCAGCGCCGCGCACCCCGAGGCGCGGCACCTGGCCGACGAGGCCGAGTGGTTCATGGACTACCGCAACGCGGACGGCTCGGTCGCCGAGATGTGCGGCAACGGGGTCCGGGTCTTCGCCCGCTACCTGGAGCACGCCGGACACGTCACCGCCGGCGAGGTCGCCGTCGCCACCCGAGGCGGCGTCAAGCGCGTCCACCTCGCCAAGGACGGCTCCGTCACCGTCCGCATGGGCCGCGCCGTGCTCCCCGAGGACGGCGTCACCGTCACCGTCGGCGAGCGCAGCTGGCCCGCCCGCAACGTCAACATGGGCAACCCGCACGCGGTCGCCTTCGTCGACTCCCTCGACCACGCCGGCAACCTCTACACCGAGCCGCCCTACGAGCCGGCCGGCGTCTACCCGGACGGGGTCAACATCGAGTTCGTCGCCGACCGCGGCCCCCGCCACGTCGCCATGCGCGTCCACGAGCGCGGCGCGGCCGAGACCCGCTCCTGCGGCACCGGCGCCTGCGCCGTCGCCGTCGCCACCGCCCGCCGGGACGGCGCCGACCCGGCCGCGTCCGGCGCCCCCGTCACGTACACCGTGGACGTCCTCGGCGGCACGCTCGTCATCACCGAGCACCCCGACGGGGAGATCGAGATGACCGGCCCCGCCGTGATCGTCGCCGAGGGCACCGTCGACCCGGCGTGGCTCGCGGAGCCGTCCGGCTCCGACGGCGCCGACGCCGCCGACGCGCGCGACTGACCCTCCGGGACCGGCCGCGGACGCCCCGATTCGAAACTGTCAACGACTGATTCGTCCCTCGAACGGGTGATCCGGTTCACGCTCGGCGAGAGCGGGACTGCGCCACGTGGTGGGGTCGGTAGCATCAAGCACCGGCCCGCCGGGCACACCCTGCCCCGGCCCTCCGCCGGTCCACGCCGCCGGAGGTGCCCCATGAGCGCAGAGGCCACCAACCCCGTGAGCGAGGCCGGGGCCACCGGCCCCGACGCTCCCGGCCGCAGACGCGGCCGCCCCAGGATCGACCTGCGCAGGCTCGGCCGCGCCGCCCTGCTCGGCGCGACCGCGGGCCCCGCGATCCGCGACCGGCTGCCCGACGCCATCGGGCACGTCGCCGACGCGCACCGCGCCCACCACCCCGAGGCCGACCTCGCCGTGCTGCGCCGGGCGTACGTCCTCGCCGAGTCCTCGCACCGCGGCCAGACCCGCAAGAGCGGCGAGCCGTACATCACCCACCCGCTCGCGGTCACCCTGATCCTCGCCGAACTGGGCGCCGAGACGACGACGTTGACCGCCGCGCTGCTCCACGACACCGTCGAGGACACCGAGGTGACGCTCGACCAGGTGCACACCGAGTTCGGCGACGAGGTCGCGTACCTCGTGGACGGGGTCACCAAGCTGGAGAAGGTCGACTACGGCGCGGCGGCCGAACCCGAGACCTTCCGCAAGATGCTCGTCGCCACCGGCAACGACGTCCGGGTCATGTCGATCAAGCTGGCCGACCGCCTCCACAACATGCGCACGCTGGGCGTGATGCGCCCCGAGAAACAGGTCCGCATCGCCCAGGTCACCCGGGACGTCCTCATCCCGCTCGCCGAGCGCCTCGGCGTCCAGGCGCTCAAGACCGAGCTGGAGGACCTGGTCTTCGCCATCCTCCACCCCGAGGAGTACGAGGCCACCCGCGCGCTCATCGCCGGGAACGCCGGCGCGGGCGACGCCCTCGCCGTCATCGCCGAACAGGTCTCCGGCCTGCTGCGCGAGGCCGGGGTCGGCGCCGAAGTCCTCGTCCGGCCGCGCCACTTCGTCTCCGTCCACCGGGTCCGCCTCAAGCGCGGCGAACTGCGCGGCAGCGACTTCGGGCGGCTGCTCGTCCTGGTCGCCGAGGACGCCGACTGCTACGCCGTCCTCGGCGAGCTGCACACCTGCTTCACGCCGGTCGTCTCGGAGTTCAAGGACTTCATCGCCGCCCCCAAGTTCAACCTGTACCAGTCGCTCCACACCGCCGTCGCCGCCCCCGACGGAGCCGTCGCCGAGGTCCTCATCCGCACCCACCAGATGCACCAGGTCGCCGAGGCCGGCGTCGTCGCCCTCGGCAACCCGTACAGCGGCCAGGAGGCCACCGAGCAGGCGCCCGGGGCCCCCGGCGACGACGGCGAGCGCGTCGACCCCACGCGGCCCGGCTGGCTCTCCCGGCTCCTCGACTGGCAGCAGTCCGCCCCCGACCCCGACACCTTCTGGACCTCGCTGCGCGCCGACCTCGCCCAGGACCAGGAGATCACCGTCTTCCGCACCGGCGGCGGCACCCCCGGCACCATCAGCCTGCCCGCCGGCGCCACCTGCGTCGACGCCGCCTACGCCCAGCACGGCGAAGCCGCCCACGGCTGTCTCGGGGCGCGGGTCAACGGCCGGCTCGCGCCCCTGAGCACCGTCCTCCAGGACGGCGACACCGTCCAGCCGCTGCTCGCCCAGGACAGCACCTCCGGGCCCGCGCCGCAGTGGCTCGACCACGCCCGTACGCCCGCCGCCCGGATCGCCATCACCGGCTGGCTGCAGGCCCACCCGGAAACCGCCAAGATCCCCGCCGCGGCCCCCCGGCCCGCCGCGGGCGTCACCGCCGACCGGCGCTCCGGCACCCGCCTGCGCGCCGAACTGCCCGGCACCGACACCCCCGCCGTCCGCCCCGCGGGCTGCTGCACCCCCGTACCGCCCGACGAGATCACCGGCTTCGTCGTGCGCGGCGGCTCCGTCACCGTGCACCGCACCGCCTGCGCCTCCGCCGACACCATGCGGCGGCTCGGGCGCTCGCCCGTCACCGTCCACTGGGGCGACACCGCCGCCTGCCGGGTCACCCTGGTCGCCGAGTCCTTCGGCCGCCCCCGGCTGCTCGCCGACCTCACCGAGGCCATCGCCACCGAGGGCGCCGCCGTCGTCGCCGCCACCGTCGAACCCCCCAGCGAACAGCGGGTCCGCCACACCTACACCCTCCAACTCCCCGACGCCGCCGGGCTCCCCGCCCTCATGCGGGCCATGCGGGACGTGCCCGGCGTCTACGACGTGAGCCGCGCCAAGCACCCCGCCTCCCCCCGCCCCTGACCCCTTCGGGTGGCCCGGCGCGCGCGCCGCCCGGGGGGACGGGCCCGTCCCTGGTAGCGGTAGCCCATGCCGCTCCCCACCCGCACGCCCCGCAATCCGTCGCCACGCGTGCGTGCCCGCGCGCGCGTGCTGCGCTCCACCGTCCTCGTCGCCCTCGCCGCCGGACTCGTCGCCGCGGCCCTGCCCCCGGTCGCGCCCCTCGGCATCGGGGACCCGCTCTTCCCCCAGCTGGGCAACCCCGGATACGACGTCCTCTCGTACGACATCGACCTCACCTACCCCGGCCGCAACACCGAACCGCTGGCCGGCGTCACCCGGATCCAGGCGCTCGCCACCGACGACCTGGAACGCATCAACCTCGACTTCACCCACGGCACCGTCTCCGCCGTCACCGTCGAAGGCGAACCCGCCGCCTACGAGACCAGCGGCGAGGACCTGGTCATCACCCCCGCCCGCCCGGTCGACCGGGGCGACGCCGTCGAGATCGCCGTCACCCACACCAGCGACCCCACCGGACCCGCCGACAGCGGCGGCTGGGTGCGCACCGGGGACGGCCTCGCCATGGCCAACCAGGCCGACGCCGCCCACCGCGTCTTCCCCTCCAACGACCACCCCTCCGACAAGGCGTTCTTCACCTTCCGGATCACCGCCCCCAGCGCCCTCACCGCCGTCGCCAACGGCCTCCCCGAGAGCCGCGTCCGCGACGGGGCCACCACCACCTGGACGTACCGCACCGCCCACCCCATGGCCACCGAGCTGGCCCAGGTCTCCATCGGCGAGTCGACCGTCGTGCACCGGCAGGGCCCGCACGACCTCCGGCTGCGGGACGTCGTCCGCACCGCCGACCGCGAGCTCCTGGAACCCTGGCTGCGCCGCACCCCCGGCCACCTGGAATGGCTGGAGCACCGGATCGGCCGCTACCCCTTCGAGACGTACGGGGTGCTCATCGCCGACGCCGACACCGGCTTCGAGCTGGAGACCCAGACGCTCTCCCTCTTCGAGCGCGGCCTGTTCACCGAGCCCGGCTACCCCGAGTGGTACGTCGACTCGATCATGGTCCACGAGCTCTCCCACCAGTGGTTCGGCGACAGCGTCTCGCCCCACCGCTGGTCCGACCTGTGGCTCAACGAGGGCCACGCCACCTGGTACGAGGCGCTGTACGCCGAGCAGAAGGGCGGGCCCACCCTGGAGCGGCGCATGAAGGCCGCGTACGGCGCCTCCGACCAGTGGCGCGCCGACGGCGGCCCGCCGGCCGCGCCCAAGCCGCCGGAGCCGGGGGAGAAGATCAGCCTCTTCCGTCCCGTCGTCTACGACGGGAGCGCCCTCGCGTTGTTCGCGCTGCGGTACGAGATCGGCACCGGGACCTTCGAGCGCCTGGAGCGCGCCTGGGTGAGCGAGAACCGCGACGGGACGCCCGGCACCAAGGACTTCGTCGCCCTCGCCGAGCGGCTCTCCGGACGCGACCTGAAGCGGTTCTTCGCGGACTGGCTGTACGCGGCGAAGACCCCGCCCATGCCGGGCCACCCCGACTGGCACAGCCGGGCGCCGCGGCGGTGAAACCGGGATGACGGGCCCGGTCCGGCCGTGTCACCATCTTCAGGTCGGCGGCGCGGCCGGACCCCGGGAATTCTTCCGGGACGTCACGCGTTGTGACGGACGTAACGGACTCTTCTTCGAGTAAGGATCAAATGACCTCCTCTTCATCCCCTTCCCAGGACAAGCAGGACTTCGCGGAGACGAACCGCACCGAGAGCCTTCGGGCCGATGCCCTGATGGAAGAGGACGTCGCCTGGAGCCACGAGATCGACGGGGAGCGGGACGGCGACCAGTTCGACCGCTCCGAGCGCGCCGCACTGCGGCGTGTCGCCGGTCTCTCCACCGAGCTCGAGGACGTCACCGAGGTCGAGTACCGCCAGCTGCGCCTGGAGCGCGTCGTGCTGGTCGGTGTGTGGACCTCGGGGACGGTGCGGGACGCGGAGAACTCCCTCGCGGAGCTCGCGGCCCTCGCCGAGACGGCGGGCGCCCTCGTCCTCGACGGCGTCATCCAGCGCCGCGACAAGCCGGACCCGGCCACGTTCATCGGCTCGGGCAAGGCGCGCGAGCTGCGCGACATCGTGCTGGAGACCGGCGCCGACACCGTGGTCTGCGACGGCGAGCTCAGCCCCGGCCAGCTCATCGCCCTCGAAGACGTCGTCAAGGTGAAGGTGGTCGACCGGACCGCCCTCATCCTCGACATCTTCGCCCAGCACGCCAAGTCCCGAGAGGGCAAGGCGCAGGTCGCGCTCGCGCAGATGCAGTACATGCTGCCGCGCCTGCGCGGCTGGGGTCAGTCGCTCTCCCGTCAGATGGGTGGCGGCGGCGGTGGCGGCATGGCCACCCGCGGCCCCGGTGAGACCAAGATCGAGACCGACCGGCGTCGGATCCGCGAGAAGATGGCGAAGATGCGCCGGGAGATCGCGGAGATGAAGACCGGCCGCGACATCAAGCGGCAGGAGCGCCGCCGGAACAAGATCCCGTCGGTCGCCATCGCCGGATACACCAACGCCGGCAAGTCCTCGCTGCTCAACCGCCTCACGGGCGCGGGCGTGCTGGTGGAGAACGCGCTGTTCGCCACCCTCGACCCGACCGTGCGCCGGGCCGAGACGCCCACCGGCCGGGTCTACACCCTGGCCGACACGGTCGGCTTCGTCCGGCACCTGCCCCACCACCTGGTCGAGGCCTTCCGCTCCACCATGGAGGAGGTCGGCGACTCCGACCTCATCCTGCACGTGGTGGACGGCTCGCACCCGGCCCCGGAGGAGCAGCTGGCCGCCGTGCGCGAGGTGTTCCGCGACGTCGGCGCGGTCAACGTGCCGGAGATCGTCGTCATCAACAAGGCGGACGCGGCGGACCCGCTGGTCCTCCAGCGCCTGCTCCGCGTCGAGAAGCACTCCATCGCGGTCTCGGCCCGCTCGGGCGAGGGCATGGAGGAGCTGCTCGCGCTCCTGGAGTCCGAGCTGCCGCGCCCGCAGATCGAGACCGAGGTCCTGGTGCCGTACACCGAGGGCGGTCTCGTCTCCCGGGTGCACGCCGAGGGCGAGGTCCTCTCCGAGGAGCACACCGCGGAGGGCACCCTCCTCAAGGCGCGGGTGCACGAGGAACTGGCGGCGCTCCTCGCGCCGTACGTCCCGGCCGCGCACTGACGCCGTCGCCGTCGCGGCGACAGACACCGAAGGCGCCGGCCGTCTCCCTCCCGGGAGGCGGCCGGCGCCTTCTTCCATGTCCCGCACCCGGGGCCGGGCCCCGGGGGTCGACGCCCGGGGACCAGCGTCCCCGGGCGTCAGCATCCTCGGGGATCAGCGTCCTCGGGGATCAGCGCCCTCGGGTCAGCGGGCGAACTTCTTGCTGACCATCTCGTGGGCCGCCTTGGCGCCGCGGCCCAGCTGCGGTCCGGCCAGCCAGCCGTTGCGGCCGGCCGGGCCGATCGAGGTGTTCGACACCAGCGCCGTCGTGCCGTTCGGCAGCACGCGGAACCAGCCGCCGCCGGAGGAGCCACCGGTCATGGTGCAGCCGATCCGGTACATCGTCGGCGTCGCCGGCGCGGTGGTCAGACGGGTGGCGCGGTCCAGGCACTTGTGCATGATCATGCCGTTGTACGGCGGCGCCGCCGGGTAGCCCCAGGCGCCGACCGTGCCGGCCCGCGAGGGCGCCGGCGCGGAGAAGTCGACCGGCAGGGCCACGCCCACGGTCTCCTCAAGGGACTTGCGGCCCCGCTCCGGCTGGACGTGCAGCACGGCGTAGTCGTACGGCCAGGCCTGGTTGGTGCCGCCGCTCCGCAGCCACTCGCCGGAGGTCACGGCCCAGTCGGCCCAGTACTGGCCGTAGGGGTACACCTCGTAGGGCTTGGCGTTGCGCAGCGCGGCCGGCGACTTGCCCAGGTCGTTGAAGGCCGGGACGAAGGTGATGTTGCGGTACCAGCCGCCGCGCTTGCCGGCGTGCACGCAGTGGCCCGCGGTCCACACGAGGTTGGACTTGCCCGGGTGGCGGGGGTCCTTGACGATCGTGCCGGAGCAGACCATCGAGCCCTCGGGCGAGTCGAAGAAGATCTTGCCGACCGGGGCCGCGAAGCGGTGGTACGGCGTCTTCTCGCGCTGCGCCTGGACCGGCCGCGGCACCGGGTCGCTGCCGGAGCTGCCGGCCTGCGCGGTGATCGTCGGGTCGGGGCTCTTGGCCGACTGCATCCGGGCCGGGTCCCAGAGACCGTCGATCACCGGGTTGACGAAGTCCTCCGCCTCCCGGAGCCACTTGTCCTGGTCCCAGTTCTTCCAGTCGCCGTTCTTCCACTGGTCGAGGTCGACGCCGTGCTTCTTCAGCTTGCCGGCGATGTCCTTGGTGAGGTCGGAGCCGGAGCCGGCACCGTCCTCGGCGGGAGTGGAGGCGGCGGGCTTGTCGGCGGGCTTGTCGGCCGCCGGGGTCTCGGTCGGACCACAGGCCGTGGCGGTCAGCGCGAGCGCCGCCGCCAGGGCCGTGAGGCCGGGCAGAAGTCGTATGGAACGCATGAAGTGTTGTCCCCCTGGGATGTTCTGCGCGTCCGGTCTCGTCCGGCCGTCGGCCGTGGCCCTCGGGGCCCGCGGGCGGCCGCCGGGGCGGAGGAACCCGCTCCGGATTGCCATGGACGCGTCACTAGCGGTGCACAGTATGCCCGTACGGAAGGGCGGGACCCGAACGGGTCCCGCCCTCCTGCGTTCACGGGGTCAGCGGTTCGCGTACTTCTTGCTGACGCCCTGGTAGATCGTCTTGGCCTCGGTGCCGAGTCGCGGACCGGCCAGCCAGCCCGCCGTCACCGGCCCGATCGAGGTGTTCGACACCAGCGCCGGCTTGCCGTCCTGGCCCGCGGCCACCCAACCGCCGCCGGACGAACCGCCGGTCATGGTGCAGCCGATCCGGTACATCGTCGGCTGCTCGGACTTCACCGAAAGACGGCCCGGCTTGTCCTGGCACTGGAACATCTTCTGCCCGTCATAGGGCGGACCCGCCGGGAAGCCGGTCGCGGTCATGTCCGCGATCTTCGGCACGGCCGGGGCGTTGAACTCCACCGGGAGCGCCGAACCGACGGTCTCCTCCAGGGACTTGC
Source organism: Streptomyces sp. NPDC093111 (assembly GCF_040683955.1). NCBI lineage: Bacteria > Bacillati > Actinomycetota > Actinomycetes > Kitasatosporales > Streptomycetaceae > Streptomyces > Streptomyces sp. NPDC093111. The sequence continues at coordinate 66,486 of NZ_JBFBNW010000010.1, forward strand.
CGGTCGAGCCCTTCTCCGGCGTCACGTGCAGCACCGCGAAGTCGTACGGCGCGCCCTGGCCGCCGGTCTGCCCGCCCTGGTCGATCCACTGGTCGGAGGTCTGCGCCCAGTCGCTCCACCACACGCCGTACGGCGCGATCTCCTCGCGGGTCGCCTTCTCCAGCTCGGCCGTCGGCTTCCCGGCGTTGTTGTACGAGGGGACGAAGGCGATGTTGCGGTACCAGCCGCCCTTCTTGCCCGCGTGCACGCAGTGACCGGCCGTCCAGACCATGTTGGACTTGCCCGGGTGCGCCGGGTCCCGCACGACCGTCGCCGAGCAGACCATCGAGCCCTCGGGGCCGTCGAAGAAGACCTTGCCGGAGGCGGGCGCGGTCGAGTGGTAGGGCGCCTTGACGGACGTGGCCCTCACCGGGTCCGGCGTCGGGTCGGTCACGCCCTTGTCACCGGAGATGTCCTCGTCCTTGACCGGCTTGTCCGGGCGCTCGGCGTCCCGCATCCGGTCCGGGTCCCAGAGGTCCTCGATGATCGGGTTGACGTAGTCCTTGGCCTCACGCAGCCACTTGTCCCGGTCCCAGTTCTTCCACTCGCCGTTGCGCCACTTGTCCAGGTCGATCCCGTGGTCCTTGAGGCGCTGCTTCAGGTCGTCCGGAATCGTGATCTTGCCGCCCGCGGTCGGGTCCGCGGAGACGCTGGGCTTGTCACCCCCCGCGTTGTCCTCGGTCGGACCGCAGGCCGTCGCCGTCAGCGTCAGTGCCGCGACGGCGGATGCTGCGGCCAGCATCGGACGAATCGATCGCATCTCGTGATCCCCCTGGGACTACGTCTACTTGTGCATCAGTGAACAGTGGCGGCACGAACGGGCCGTGCCATGTGAAGCCCCCACTATGCCGGTGCCGGAGGGGACGGCAGGACCCAGGTCCGCGGTTCCGGTCCCCCACAGCCTTTGCCGGTCCGTGATCCGGGACACGCCAAGGAACTTGCCCGCCGCCCGTGATCCCCGGCAGGCCCGGTCGTTGGTACATACGGGGGACACAACGGCGGTGTCCGAGACGCCTCTTGGAGTGGCCCTGCAACGTACCGATGTGCAACGCAACCGTTACAGCGGGAGGACTCCGAGCCGTGGCCGTGACCGAACCAGCTCCGGCCGTGACGCCGGCCGAGCGGACCTGCGACGCCCCCCGGGACGCGACCGGCGGCGGGACCCGCTGCGACCACCGGGACGGACCCCTGGGCGAGCCGCGCGCTACCGGTGAAGCGGGCGCCCACGAAGGCATCCTGCGCCGCCAGGCACAGCGCGAGTCCGCGGCCCGCACCTACGCGCGCTCCCTGCCGATCGTCCCCGTGCGCGCCCGCGGACTCACCATCGAGGGCGCCGACGGGCGCCGCTACCTGGACTGCCTCTCCGGCGCGGGCACCCTGGCACTCGGCCACAACCACCCCGTCGTCCTCGAAGCCATCCGCAAGGTCCTCGACTCGGGCGCCCCCCTGCACGTCCTGGACCTGGCCACGCCCGTCAAGGACGCCTTCACCACCGAACTCTTCGCCACGCTCCCGGCCGGTCTCGCCGACGACGCCCGGATCCAGTTCTGCGGACCGGCCGGCACGGACGCCGTCGAGGCCGCCCTCAAACTCGTCCGCGCCGCCACCGGCCGCGACGGCGTGCTCGCCTTCAGCGGCGCCTACCACGGCATGACCGCCGGCGCCCTCGCCGTCTCCGGCGGCGCCACCGACGTCCGCGTCGCCCGCCTGCCCTACCCGCAGGACTACCGCTGCCCCTTCGGCGTCGGCGGCGAGCGCGGCGCCGAACTGGCCGCCCGCTGGACGGAGACCGCGCTCGACGACCCCAAGAGCGGCGTCCCGGCACCCGCCGGGATGATCCTCGAACCCGTCCAGGGCGAGGGCGGCGTCATCCCCGCCCCCGACAGCTGGCTGCGCCGCATGCGGGAGATCACCGCGGCCCGCTCCATCCCGCTCATCGCCGACGAGGTCCAGACCGGCGTCGGCCGCACCGGCACCTTCTGGGCCGTCGAGCACAGCGGCGTCGTCCCCGACGTGATGGTCCTCTCCAAGGCCATCGGCGGCTCCCTCCCGCTCGCCGTCGTCGTCTACCGCTCCGCGCTCGACACCTGGCGGCCGGGCGCCCACGCGGGCACCTTCCGCGGCAACCAGCTCGCCATGGCCGCGGGCGCCGCCACCCTCGCGTACGTCCGCGAGAACGGGCTCGCCGCCCGCGCCGGCGTCCTCGGCGCCCGCATGCTCGGACAGCTCCAGGGCCTCGCGGGCGCCCACCCCTGCGTCGGTGACGTCCGGGGCCGCGGCCTGATGATCGGCGTCGAGGTGGTCGACCCCGAGGCGGAGCGCCCCGACGACCTCGCCCCGCCGCCGGACCCCGCCCTCGCCGTCGAGTTGCAGCGCCAGTGCCTCGACCGGGGACTCATCGTCGAACTCGGCGGACGCCACAACGCGGTCGTCCGGCTGCTGCCCCCGCTCACCCTCACCGACGAGCAGGCGGCCGCCGTCCTCGACCGCTTCGCCGACGCCCTCGCCGCCGCCGAACGGGCCCACCGGGCCCGCCCGTCCGGGCCGACCCGCTGAGTCCGGGCACCCCCACCGGACACGGACCGACCCGCCCGGCCGCCTCACCCGGCCCCGTCCCCAAGGAAGCCTCAGTGAACCCCACTCCCGCCTCCGACCCCTCCGGCACCCCGAGCGCCCCGCTCACCGCCGAGCCCACCGTCCCGCGCCAGTACCCGGGCCCGACCGCGGGCACCCACGCCGGGGCGCCGGTGGGCACCCATGCCGGGACACCGGTCGGGGCGCACGCCGGAGCACCGACGGGCACCCATGCCGGGACACCGGTGGCGGCGCACGCCGGGTCCTGCGCGCCCTGCTCGACCTCCGGGTCCGCCGCCGTGGACGAGTGGTCCGCGGGGTCCACTGTTCCGGCGGGGGCCGCCGTCCCGGCGGGGTCCACCGCTCCGGTTGGGGCCACCGTCCCCGTCGGGTGCACCGCGCCGACTCTGGTCGGCGCGCCCGCCGCGCCCGCCGGGTGCGGCGGAGCCACCGCGTCGGCCGAGCTCGCCGCGTCCGCCGAGCTCGCCGGGTCGGCCGGGTCGGCCGGCACCCCGGACCCGCTGGACGACCCCGACCCCCGGCGGGCCGCCGACCTTGCCGCCGTCGAGAACCTGCTGCGCTGCTGGGTACGGGAGAAGAACCTCAAGGCCCCCGGAACGGACGCCGGTTCCGGCCCCGCCACCCTCCGCATCCCGCTGGACGCCTCCGGCACGGCCCTCCTCGTCCCCGTCCGTTACTGGTCGCCCACCGGCTGGCACCGCTTCGACGCCTCCACATTCGAGGGCCTCCCGGCCAGCGCCCCGACCGTCGACGCCGTCACGGTCGCCGCGCTGCTCAGCCGCGAGACCGGCCGCCCCGAGGGCACCGAACTCGTCGGCCGCGTCGCCGACTCCGCCCGCCGGACCGCCGACTTCATCGCCGAACGCCGCCGCGACCCGCTGCCCGGCCCCGAGGCCGACCTGTTCCTCAGCGCCGAGCAGTCGCTCCTGCTCGGCCACCCGCTCCACCCCACCCCCAAGAGCCGCGAAGGGCTCTCCGACGCCGAGGCCCGGCTCTACTCACCCGAGTCGCACGGTTCCTTCCCCCTCCACTGGATGGGCGTCGACCACCGCCTCCTCGCCACCGACTCGGCCTGGACCGAACAGGGCCGCCCGGTCGCCGCCGCCCAGCTCACCGCCGCCCTCGCCGACGGCCTCGACCTGCCCCCCGGCACCGCCGCCCTGCCGCTCCACCCCTGGCAGGCCCGTGAACTCCGGCACCGCCCCGCCGTCGCCGCCCTCCTCGACGAGGGCCTCCTCCACGACCTCGGCGCCCACGGCGCCCCCTGGCACCCGACGTCCTCCGTCCGTACCGTGCACCGCCCCGGCGCCCGCGCCATGCTGAAGCTCTCCCTCGGCGTACGGATCACCAACTCCCGCCGCGAGAACCTGCGCAAGGAACTCCACCGCGGCGTCGAGGTGCACCGGCTGCTGCGCACCGGCCTGGTCGACGAGTGGCAGGCCGCCCACCCCGGCTTCGACATCGTCCGCGACCCGGCCTGGCTCGCGGTCGACACCCCCGAAGGCGAAGCCGTCCCCGGATTCGACGTGATGATCCGGCACAACCCCTTCGCCGCCGGCGACGACGCCGTGTGCCTCGCCGCCCTCACCTCACCGCGACCGCGGCCCGGCTCCGCCCGGATGAGCTCGCGCCTCGCCGAGGTCGTGAGCCGGCTCGCCACCCGTACCGGACGCCCCACCACGGCGGTGGCCACCGAGTGGTTCCTGCGCTACCTCGACCTCGTGGTCCGCCCCGTGCTCTGGCTCGACGGCCAGGCCGGCGTCGCCCTGGAGGCCCACCAGCAGAACACTCTGGTCCTCCTGGACCCCGAGGGCTGGCCCGTCGGGGGCCGCTACCGCGACAACCAGGGCTACTACTTCCGCGAGTCCCGCCGCGACGAGCTCGAAGGCCGGCTCCCCGGCATCGGGAAGGCCAGCGACACCTTCGTCTCCGACCAGGTCACCGACGAACGCTTCGCCTACTACCTCGGGATCAACAACATCCTCGGCCTGATCGGCGCCTTCGGCGCGCAGCGGCTGGCCGACGAGCGCGTCCTGCTCGCCGCCCTGCGCCAGTTCCTCGCCGCCTCGACCAGCCTCGGCTCACCGCTCCCGCACCGGCTCCTGGAGGCCGCGACCCTGCGCTGCAAGGCCAACCTCCTCACCCGCCTCCACGGCCTCGACGAACTGGTCGGCCCGGTCGACACCCAGTCCGTGTACGTCGCCATCACCAACCCACTGCGCGCCTGAACCGGCCCCGACGGCCCGCCTGCCCCATCCCGGATCGCCCGACCGCCTGACCCACCTCGCCGTGCCTGACCCGCCCCCGGACCGTACGACCGCCTGACCCGCCCCCCTGGACCGTACGACCGCCCGACCCGCTCCGGACCGTACGACCGCCCGACCCGCCCCCGCCCGGCCCCCACCGAGCCCCCGCCCCACAGATCCCGTCCGCCCCACGGGTCCCACCGCACCCACCACCGCCCCGCCGAGAGGAGAGCGCCCCCGTGCCTCCCACCGAAGCGCACCCCGGCACCGAGGCCGCAGGCCCCGCACCCGGCACCGGCACCCAGCCGGGCCCCGACGACACCCTGGACCTGCACCTGCCCGAGGAGCTCCTGGCGCTCCTGGCCGCCGACCCGCCGGGCAGGGGCGCCGGCGACGACCTGCTCGACCGCGTCGCCGACTGGCGGCCGGCCGACACGCCCGTGGGGCGCTTCCAGCTCGTCCCCGTCCGGCTCGACCGCGACCTGCCGCTCGTCGCCCGGTGGATGAACGACCCCGCCGTCGCCGCGTTCTGGGAACTCGCCGGCCCCCCGGAGGTCACCGCCGACCACATCCGCGCCCAACTCGACGGCGACGGGCGCAGCGTCCCCTGCCTCGGCGTCCTCGACGCCACGCCGATGAGCTACTTCGAGATCTACCGGGCCGACCTCGACCCGCTCGCCCGCCACTACCCGGCGCGCCCGCACGACACCGGGATCCACCTGCTCGTCGGAGGCGTCGCCGACCGGGGCCGGGGGGTCGGTACCACCCTCCTGCGCGCCGTCGCCGACCTCGTCCTCGACCACCGGCCCCGGTGCGCCCGGGTCCTCGCCGAACCCGACCTGCGCAACACGCCCTCCGTGGCCGCCTTCCTCGGCGCCGGCTTCCGCCTGTCCGCCGAGGTCGAGCTCCCCGACAAGAGGGCCGCGCTCATGGTCCGCGACCGCGCCCTGCGCCATCTCCTGTGAACAGCCACTGACTCGCACCCACCGCCCGACCCACGGCGGTGCCCACCCCGAGGAGTCCTCGTGTCGACGTCCCCTGCACCCCATGACTCCGCACAGCCCGCGCCGCAGGCCCTCTGCGGACCGCCCGAACTGAACCCCGTCGCCTGGAACCGGGCGTCCGCCCGCCTGCTGGCCAAGGCCATCGCCGAGTTCTCGTACGAGGAGGTCATCGAACCCCTACCCGCCGGGCCCGGCGGGGACGAGGGCCGGCCGAGCCCGTACACGCTCACCCTCGACGACGGCGGCACGCTCGCCTTCACCGCCCGCCGCGGCGCCTACGGCGGCTGGCGCGTCGACCCCGGCTCGATCACCGTCGACGGCAGGCCCGCCATCGACCCGCTGGACTTCCTGGTCCGCGCCCGCCGGCTGCTGGGCCTCGACGGCGCCACCCTCGGGCACCTCATCCGTGAGCTCACCACCACCCTCGCCGCCGACGCCCGGCTCGACCACACCGCGCTCGCCGCCGCCGCCCTCGCCGACCTCGGCTACGCGGAACTCGAAGGCCACCAGACCGGCCACCCGTGGCTCGTGCTCAACAAGGGCCGGATCGGCTTCTCCGCCACCGACGCCGCCCGCTGGGCCCCCGAGGCCCGCCGCCCGGCCCGCCTGCCGTGGATCGCCGTCAGCAGCCGGATCGCCGCCTACCGAGGGGTCGCCGGCCTCGACACCCCCGAGCTGCTCTACGCCGGCGAGCTCGACCCCGAGGTCCGCGAGGGCTTCCACGCCACGCTGCGCGCCCGCGGCCTCGACCCCGACGGCTACCTCCTGCTGCCGGTCCACCCCTGGCAGTGGGACGAGGTCCTGCTCCCGCTGTACGCCCCGGCCATCGCCTCCGGGGCCCTGGTGCCGCTCACCGAGGACGCCGACCTGCGCCTGCCGCAGCAGTCGATCCGTACCTTCCTCAACACCAGCCGCCCCGACCGGCACACCGTCAAACTGCCGCTGTCCGTCCTCAACACCCTGGTCTGGCGCGGCCTGCCCACCGAGCGCACCCTCGCCGCCCCGGCGGTCACCGCCTGGGTGCACGGTCTGCGGGACGCCGACCCCTTCCTCCGCGACGAGTGCGGGGTGATCCTCCTCGGCGAGGTCGCCTCCGTCACCGTCGAGCACCCGCTGTACGACCGGCTGCCGGAAGTGCCGTACCAGTACAAGGAGCTCCTGGGCGCGATCTGGCGCGAACCCCTGCGGCTGCCGCCGGGGGAGCGCGCCCGCACCCTCGCCGCGCTGCTGCACACCGACCCCGAGGGCCGGGCCTTCGTCGCCGAGCTCGTCGGACGCTCCGGGCTCGCCCCCCGCGTCTGGCTCCAGCGCCTCTTCGCCGCGATGATGCCGCCGCTGCTGCACTTCCTCTACCGGTACGGCACGGTCTTCTCCCCGCACGGGGAGAACGCGATCGTCGTCTACGACGCCCAGGACGTGCCCGTACGCCTGGCGATCAAGGACTTCGTCGACGACGTGAACATCAGTGCCCACCCGCTGCCCGAGCACGACACCATGCCGGACGACGTACGGGCCGTGCTGCTCACCGAGGAGCCCGACTTCCTCACCCAGTTCATCCATTCGGGCCTCTTCGTCGGTGTCTTCCGCTATCTGGCCCCCCTGTACGAGGAACAACTGGGCGTGCCGGACGCGGAGTTCTGGACCCTGCTGCGGGCCGAGGTCCTCCGCTATCAGGCGCGCTTCCCCGAGCTGAAGGAACGCTTCGAGCTGTTCGATCTCCTGGTGCCCCGGATCGAGCGCCTCTGTCTCAACCGGAACCGGCTCCACCTGGACGGCTACCGCGACCGGCCCGAGCGCCCCCACGCGGCCGTCCACGGCACCGTCCCGAACCCACTCGCGTGATCACGGGGGAGGGACCGGCTGTCGGTGCCGACCCGTAGGCTGGAAGCGCTATGACGAAGCCATCCCTCCCCGACCTCCTCCACGCCGCCGTCGCCGCCGTCGGCGGTGTGGAGCGCCCCGGCCAGGTCACCATGGCCGAGGCCGTGACCGAGGCCATCGACGACGGTTCCCACCTCCTCGTCCAGGCCGGCACCGGCACCGGTAAATCCCTCGGCTATCTCGTTCCGGCGCTGGCGCAGGGGGAGCGGGTGGTCGTCGCGACGGCGACGCTGGCCCTCCAGCGCCAGCTCGTCGAGCGCGACCTCCCGCGGACCGTCGACGCCCTGCACCCGCAGCTGCGCCGCCGTCCGGAGTTCGCCATGCTCAAGGGCCGGTCGAACTACCTGTGCCTGCACCGCCTGCACGAGGGCGTCCCGCAGGACGAGGAGGACGGCCTCTTCGACCCCTTCGAGGCGGCCGCCCCCACCAGCAAGCTGGGCCAGGACCTGCTGCGGCTGCGGGACTGGTCCGACGAGACGGAGACCGGCGACCGGGACGACCTGACGCCGGGCGTCTCCGACCGGGCCTGGGCACAGGTCTCGGTCTCCTCGCGCGAGTGCCTGGGCGCGAGCAAGTGCGCGTACGGCCCGGAGTGCTTCGCCGAGGCGGCCCGCGAGCGGGCCAAGCTGGCCGAGGTCGTCGTCACCAACCACGCCCTCCTCGCCATCGACGCCATCGAGGGCGCGCCGGTGCTGCCGCAGCACGAGGTGCTGATCGTCGACGAGGCCCACGAGCTGGTCTCCCGGGTGACCGGCGTCGCCACCGGCGAGCTCACGCCCGGGCAGGTCAACCGGGCGGTGCGCCGGGCGGCGAAGCTGGTCGACGAGAAGACCGCCGACCAGCTGCAGACCGCGGCCGAGGGCTTCGAGCGGCTGATGGAGCTGGCCCTGCCGGGCCGCCTGGAGGAGATCCCGGAGGACCTGGGGTACGCGCTGATGGCGCTCCGCGACGCCTCCCGCGCGGTGATCACGGCCCTCGGCACCACCCGCGACCGCGCGGTGCAGGACGAGGACGCCGTCCGCAAGCAGGCCATGGCGTCCGTGGAGTCCGTCCACGGGGTCGCCGAGCGGATCACCCAGGGCTCGGAGTACGACGTCGTCTGGTACGAGCGGCACGACCGCTTCGGCGCCTCCCTGCGGGTCGCCCCGCTCACCGTCTCGGGGCTGCTGCGGGAGAAGCTGTTCGCCGACCGGTCCGTGGTCCTCACCTCCGCCACCCTCAAGCTGGGCGGCGACTTCAACGGGGTGGGCGCCTCGCTCGGGCTCGCGCCCGAGGGCACCACGGGCGACGACCTGCCGGTCTGGAAGGGCATCGACGTCGGCTCGCCGTTCGACTACCCGAAGCAGGGCATCCTCTACGTCGCCAAGCACCTGAACCGGCCCGCCCGGGACGGCGAGCGCGGCGACATGCTGGACGAGCTGACCGAGCTGATGCAGGCGGCCGGCGGGCGCACACTGGGCCTGTTCTCCTCGATGCGGGCCGCGCAGCAGGCGGCGGAGGAGCTGCGGACCCGGATTCCCGAGCTGCCGATCCTGCTCCAGGGCGAGGACACCCTCGGCGAGCTGATCAAGAACTTCGCGGCCGATCCGAAGACCTGTCTCTTCGGCACGCTCTCGCTGTGGCAGGGCGTCGACGTCCCCGGAGCGAGCTGCCAGCTCGTCGTGATGGACAAGATCCCCTTCCCGCGCCCCGACGACCCGCTGATGAGCGCGCGCCAGAAGGCCGTGGAGGACGCCGGTGGCAACGGCTTCATGGCGGTCGCGGCGACGCACGCGGCGCTGCTCATGGCGCAGGGCGCCGGCCGTCTGGTCAGGGCCACGGGGGACCGGGGCGTCGTGGCGGTCCTCGACCCGCGGCTCGCGACGGCCCGGTACGGCAGCTATCTGAAGGCCTCGCTGCCGGACTTCTGGTACACCACCGACCGCAACCAGGTGCGGAGGTCGCTGGCGGCGATCGACGCGGCGGCCGCCGACGGGGGCGCGGCGGGGGCGTGACCGGACCGCTGAGGGGCCCTGGAGACACGGCAGGGCCCCGGGACCGGCGCAGTGGGTCCCGGGGCCCGGTTCAGGGCCGACGAGGTGGTGTCACACCCGTCGCAGCACGGCGACGACCTTGCCGAGGATGGTGGCCTCGTCGCCGGGGATCGGCTGGTACGCCGCGTTGTGCGGGAGCAGCCAGACGTGCCCGTCCTCGCGCTTGAAGCGCTTGACCGTGGCCTCGCCGTCGAGCATCGCGGCCACGATGTCGCCGTTCTCGGCGACCGGCTGGCGGCGGACCGTGACCCAGTCCCCGTCGCAGATGGCGGCCTCGATCATCGAGTCACCGACGACCTTGAGGACGAAGAGCTCGCCGTCGCCCACCAGCTGCCGGGGGAGCGGGAAGACGTCCTCGACGGACTCCTCGGCCAGGATCGGGCCACCTGCCGCGATACGCCCGACCAGGGGGACGTAGGAGGCGGCGGGCTTGCCGGTGGTGTCCGTCGGCTGCGTGCTGGGCTGGTCCGAGCCGCGCACCTCGTACGCGCGGGGGCGGTGCGGGTCCCGGCGCAGGAAGCCCTTGCGCTCCAGGGCCATGAGCTGGTGCGCCACGGACGAGGTGCTGGACAGGCCCACGGCCTGTCCGATCTCGCGCATCGACGGCGGGTAGCCGCGACGCTGGACCGAGTCGCGGATGACCTCGATGACCCGGCGCTGCCGGTCGGTGAGGCCGGAGCTGTCGGCCCGGATGCCTGGAGGTCGTCCGGGGAGCGAGCGCGCGGGTCGGCCGGGCTCCTCCCCGTTCATGGCTGCGTCATTCATCGCATGCACCGGCTCGAGTCGGCCCTGGGAGCGGTCCTGGGCAGTGATGGTGGCACTGTCTGCGGTGGTGGTCACGTCGGCGGCCCCTCTCGAATGGTCTCCCTGGCTGGCACAACGGTAGTGGCTTTCGAAAGGTTGCGCCAAACACACGTTCGAGTGAAAAATCGCAGATCGACTTACGCGTGTGCGTACGTGGGTGTATATGCAGCGGCACAGGGCGTGACCGGCGGCCTCCGCCGGCTACGTAGCCGGGGTCACCGAGGCCGCCGAGGCTGCTGGGGTCACGGAGGTCTCAATTCGGTCATTACGGTAACCTTCGGCGCCGGGCCGTGAGCGGCCGGGTGCCTTCCCAGTGTCGCACCGGTGACCCCGGAATCCGCGCAGCCGCGCCCTTCCCGTACCCTCGTGGCCGGTTGGGGACGACGACACGCGCATGGGGTCGAAATCGCGGTCCGACCCAAGATCTAGTGGTTGGATCGCATCTGCCACCCAGAACTAGTGGTCCTCGGTCTGCCGGGGGTCTCCACATCACCTATGCTGGTGGTCGCTTCGAGGGTCTTGACCGGCCCGGTGAGGCGTGTCAGTCGTGCCGTGAGGGAGGGTCGGAAACACATGCACTGCCCCTTCTGCAGGCACCCCGACAGCCGAGTCGTCGACAGTCGCACCACCGACGACGGGACGTCGATCCGACGCCGCCGCCAGTGCCCCGACTGCTCCCGCCGTTTCACCACGGTGGAGACGTGCTCGCTCATGGTGGTCAAGCGTTCGGGAGTCACCGAACCCTTCAGCCGCACCAAGGTCATCTCGGGCGTGCGCAAGGCATGCCAGGGGCGGCCCGTCACCGAGGACGCGCTCGCCAAGCTGGGCCAGCGGGTCGAGGAGGCGGTGCGCGCCACCGGAAGCGCCGAGCTGACCACCCACGACGTGGGGCTGGCCATCCTCGGCCCCCTGCAGGAGCTCGACCTCGTCGCGTACCTGCGCTTCGCGTCCGTTTACAAGGCCTTCAACAGCCTCGAAGACTTCGAGGCCGCCATCACGGAACTCCGTGAGCGGCCTCCTGCTGAGCTGCGCGGGATCGGAGCGACCCCCGAGGTCCCCGTTCCCGCCACCGCCGCCGACTAGATCGGCGGGCCGGACCGGGACGGTCCGGCGACAGGCCGCCGCGCGGCCCGGAAAGACCTGCCCCGAGTGAACCGACAGGTGCTCGTGGCAACTGCACCACAAGACGAGTCACAGAAGGCTGAGCGCTGGAATTTTCCAGGCGCTCCAGCGTGTTTTGCCCGTATATGGGAGGCGGCATGACAGAGACGGCGAGCGGTCCGGCACGTGGTTCCCGCGCCAAGGGAACCAAGGCGGCCAAGGGCCTGCGTATCGAGCGCATCCACACCACCCCCGGCGTGCATCCGTACGACGAGGTGAGCTGGGAGCGCCGTGACGTCGTCATGACCAACTGGCGCGACGGCTCGATCAACTTCGAGCAGCGTGGCGTCGAGTTCCCCGACTTCTGGTCGGTGAACGCGGTCAACATCGTCACCAGCAAGTACTTCCGCGGGGCCGTCGGCACCCCGCAGCGAGAGACCGGTCTCAGGCAGCTCATCGACCGGATCGTGAAGACCTACACGAAGGCCGGCGAGGAGTACGGCTACTTCGCCTCGCCCGCCGACGCCGAGATCTTCGAGCACGAGCTGGCGTACGCCCTCCTGCACCAGATCTTCAGCTTCAACTCCCCGGTGTGGTTCAACGTCGGCACGCCGCAGCCCCAGCAGGTCTCCGCCTGCTTCATCCTGGCCGTCGACGACTCCATGGAGTCGATCCTCGACTGGTACAAGGAAGAGGGCATGATCTTCAAGGGCGGCTCCGGCGCCGGCCTGAACCTCTCCCGTATCCGCTCCTCCAAGGAGCTGCTCTCCTCCGGCGGCAACGCCTCCGGCCCGGTCTCCTTCATGCGCGGCGCCGACGCCTCCGCGGGAACGATCAAGTCGGGTGGCGCCACCCGCCGCGCCGCCAAGATGGTCATCCTCGACGTCGACCACCCGGACATCGAGGACTTCATCGAGACCAAGGTCAAGGAGGAGGAGAAGATCCGCGCCCTCCGTGACGCGGGCTTCGACATGGACCTGGGCGGCGACGACATCACGTCCGTCCAGTACCAGAACGCCAACAACTCCGTCCGCGTGAACGACGAGTTCATGAAGGCCGTCGAGGCCGGCGGGAAGTTCGGTCTGCGCGCCCGCATGACCGGCGAGGTCATCGAGGAGGTCGACGCCAAGTCGCTCTTCCGCAAGATGGCCGAGGCCGCGTGGGCCTGCGCCGACCCGGGCATCCAGTACGACGACACGATCAACCACTGGCACACGTGCCCGGAGTCCGGCCGGATCAACGGCTCGAACCCGTGCAGCGAGTACATGCACCTGGACAACACGTCCTGCAACCTCGCCTCGCTGAACCTGATGAAGTTCCTCAAGGACGACGGCAAGGGCAACCAGTCCTTCGACGTCGAGCGCTTCGCCAAGGTCGTCGAGCTCGTCATCACCGCGATGGACATCTCCATCTGCTTCGCCGACTTCCCCACCCAGAAGATCGGCGAGAACACCCGCGCCTTCCGCCAGCTCGGCATCGGCTACGCCAACCTCGGCGCCCTGCTGATGGCGACCGGCCACGCGTACGACTCCGACGGCGGCCGCGCCCTGGCCGGTGCCATCACCTCGTTGATGACGGGCACCTCGTACAAGCGCTCCGCCGAGCTCGCCGCGGTCGTCGGCGCCTACGACGGCTACGCGCTCAACGCCGAGCCGCACCAGCGCGTCATGCAGCAGCACGCCGACGAGAACACCAAGGCCGTCCACGTGGACGACCTGGACTCGCCGATCTGGGCCGCCGCCACGGAGGCCTGGCAGGACGTGATCCGCCTCGGCGCCAAGAACGGCTTCCGCAACGCGCAGGCCTCGGTCATCGCCCCCACCGGCACCATCGGTCTCGCGATGTCCTGCGACACCACCGGCCTCGAGCCCGACCTCGCCCTGGTCAAGTTCAAGAAGCTGGTCGGCGGCGGCTCGATGCAGATCGTCAACGGCACCGTCCCGCAGGCCCTGCGCCGCCTGGGTTACCAGGAGGAGCAGATCGAGGCGATCGTCGCCCACATCGGCGAGCACGGCAACGTGATCGACGCCCCCGGCCTGAAGACCGAGCACTACGAGGTCTTCGACTGCGCCATGGGCGAGCGTTCCATCTCCGCGATGGGCCACGTCCGCATGATGGCCGCCATCCAGCCGTGGATCTCCGGCGCCCTCTCCAAGACCGTGAACCTGCCGGAGACGGCCACGGTCGAGGACGTCGAGGAGGTCTACTTCGAGGCCTGGAAGATGGGCGTCAAGGCGCTCGCCATCTACCGCGACAACTGCAAGGTCGGCCAGCCCCTCTCCGCCAAGAAGAAGGAGGAGGAGAAGGCCGAGGTCACCGCGAAGTCCGAGGCGACGATCCGCGAGGCCGTCGAGAAGGTCGTCGAGTACCGCCCGGTGCGCAAGCGCCTCCCGAAGGGCCGTCCGGGGATCACCACCTCCTTCACCGTGGGTGGCGCCGAGGGCTACATGACCGCCAACTCCTACCCGGACGACGGTCTCGGCGAGGTCTTCCTGAAGATGTCCAAGCAGGGCTCGACGCTCGCCGGCATGATGGACGCCTTCTCCATCGCGGTCTCCGTCGGCCTCCAGTACGGCGTCCCCCTGGAGACGTACGTCTCGAAGTTCACCAACATGCGCTTCGAGCCGGCCGGCATGACGGACGACCCGGACGTGCGGATGGCGCAGTCGATCGTCGACTACATCTTCCGCCGCCTGGCGCTGGACTTCCTGCCCTTCGAGACCCGCTCCGCGCTCGGCATCCACTCCGCCGAGGAGCGTCAGCGCCACCTGGAGACCGGCTCGTACGAGCAGTCCGAGGACGACGTCGACGTCGAGGGTCTGGCCCAGTCCGCCCCCCGCGCCCAGGAGCCGCAGGCCGTCGTCGCCCCGGTCCGGGTCGAGGTGCCCGCGCCGAAGCAGGCCCACACCTCCGCCGAGCTCGTCGAGATGCAGCTGGGCATCAGCGCGGACGCCCCGCTCTGCTTCTCCTGCGGTACGAAGATGCAGCGCGCCGGCTCCTGCTACATCTGCGAGGGCTGCGGCTCGACCAGCGGCTGCAGCTGACCCGCCCGGGCGGTGCGTGACACACCGCCCCCGCGCGTCTGAACAGCGCCCGAGCAGTGCCTGAGAGGGCGCCGACCACAGGTCGGCGCCCTCTTCCGCGTATCCGCACGGGCGTACCCCGTTTCGCGTACTCGCCGGTAGGCTCGCCGCCGCGTGATGATCACGCGGGTACGACAGGGGGGAACATGAGCGAGGGAACCACCGGTACGGACGGGACGCCGAGCGGGCCGGGCGTGGTGGGGCAGGTGGTCGCCGCGCTGGCCCTGGGGGGCGTTCTGGCCGGCAGCTTCTGGTACATGGCCAAGACCGGGATGGAGGAGGCCGAGGCGCGGGGCCCGGCCGTGTGCACGCCCGCGCACGCTGAGACGCCGGAGCCGAAGCGCACGCGTCCGGCCGGATACATCCCGGGTGACGCGCTCTGTCGGGCGCTGAACAGGCCGGACCTGCCCAGCCTCCTGGGCACTCCCGGCGAGGAGGCGCAGAACGCCTGGGGCAGCGATGGGTGGGTCGGCCTGGCCGGGGGCGCGCAGATCGCGTCGCCCGAGGGCGACGTGCGCTTCACGACGTACTCCGCGAAGCTGTCGGTCTCCTACGACCGCCTCCCGGTCGCCCAGATGGGACAGCTGCTGGGCAGGACGGCGGAGCCGACGCGGGTCCTGGGGCGCCAGGCGGTCCTCTACTCGGACCGGACCATCGCGCTCAAGATCCCGCTCGGCGGCGGTGGCGACGGCAAGGCCGAGACGGGCACCGGCGGCATCGCCCGGCATCTGCTCGTCGCCAAGGACGCGAAGGACGGCGGCGGCTCTTTCGAGATCGTCGTCTGGCGCCAGGACGAGGCGGTCCCCGACGACGCGGCGCTGCTGCGGGTCGCCGAGCGGGTGCTGCCCACCGTTCCCGGCTGGACCGCGCGGTGACGGAAGCGGGGACCGGCCCGACGGGCCGGTCCCCGCGCCGCGTCAGGCGCGCCGCGCCCCCATCTGGGCACCGAAATCGCGCGGATCCGTGTCGAATCCGACGGACAGCGGGCGCAGGGTCCAGCCCTCGACGCCGTCACGGGTGAACTCGGCGACCGTCGCCGCGGTCGCGTCCGCCACGGCCGCGAAGTCGTCCTCCAGCAGGTCCGTGTAGCCCTCGCGCACCAGGACGCCCGTGTGCGCGACCTGGCCGAAGGTGAGCCTGCCCCCGCCCTGCTGGATGGCCACGCCCACCACCACGCGCGCGTAGCGCGGCGCGAGCCTGGTCAGCTCCAGGGTCATCGCCTCGTCGTAGCCGAAGCCCTGCCCCGTACGGCTGTCGCGGTGCAGCGTGATCGTGCCGTCGGGGGACCGGCTGTCGAAGTGCACGAGATAGTCCGGAGGTCCGTAGGGGGCGTCCGCCGTGTAGACCCCCGCGACGAGGTCCAGGTCGTGTGGGGGCGTGCCCATGGGGCTCGGGTCCCACTTGAGCGTCACCTCGGCCTTGCCGACCCCCTTGTTGAGTCCGCTCACCGTGAATCCCCTCTCCCTGTGCGATTCCTGACGACTCGTTCATGGTGTCATGTGGTCAACGTGTCATCGGTCGACGGGGGATGTCGGATGTGGAGCGGGGAAGAGCTGGATCTGGACGCATATCTGGCGCGGATCGGGTACGCGGGGGAGCTCGCCCCGGACCTGCCGACGCTGCGCGCCCTGCACCGGGCGCATGTGCGGGCCATCTCCTTCGAGAACCTCGACGTGGCGCTGGGGCGCCGGATCCCGCTCGATCTCAAGAGCGTCCAGGCCAAGCTGGTGGGCCGGCGGCGCGGCGGCTACTGCTACGAGCAGAACTCGCTCCTCGCGGCCGCCCTGGAACGGATCGGCTTCCAGGTGGCGGGGCGCGGCGCCCGCAACCGGTCGCGCGGGGACGCGCTGACGGCGATCACCCACGCGCTGCTCGTCGTGACGATCGACGGTGAACAGTGGCTCGCCGACGCGGGGTTCGGCTGGCAGGGCCCGCTGGAGCCGATACCGCTGGTCGACGGGGCGCGGGTCGAGCAGGACGGCTGGGTCTTCGGCATCGTGGCGGAGGCCGAGGGCGTCCACCTGCTGCGCTCGCTCCGCCCGGAGGGGTGGGTCGACCTGTACGCGTTCGCCCCGCACTCCGTGTACCCCGTGGACTTCGAGCTGATGAACCACTACAGCTCCAGCCACCCGCGGTCCCGCTTCGTCGGCCAGGTGGTGGTCCTGCGGCCGGGCTCCGAGGTACGCAGGTCCCTCGTCCGGTCCGGCCTGACCTCCATACGCGTCGACGGCACGACCGAGGAACGGACGATCGCGCCCGAGGAGTTGGCCGGGATCCTCGCCGAGCTGTTCGGAATCGAACTGGACGCCGAGGAGGCCGCCCGTCTCGTGCGGCTGCAGTCCGCGGAGATCTGACGGCGCGTCGCTCCGCCCCGTACCATGGCGCGGTGCTGGTCAAGTGGATTCGCTGCACCGTGGTGGACCGTCGAGGGTTCGAGCGGGGGCAGCGGAAATGGGCGGGGCTGCTCGGTGAGCCGGGCTTCCGGGGGCAGGGCGGCGGATGGAGCCGGCGACGGCCCGATGTCGCGCATGTCTTCGCGTTCTGGGAGAGCCGGGCGTTCTACGACTCGTTCATGGCCCGCTCCCATGACCGGCTCGCCGCCACCCAGGCCGGCACCTTCAAGAACGCCCAGGTCAAGCTGTTCGACCACCGCTTCGACGTGAAGACGGGCTTCGAGCCGCGCTTCGCCGACGCCGACGTGGCACGCGTGGCCCACAGCCGCGTCCACGAGGAGCGGGCGGAGCACTTCGCCCTGATGCAGGAGAAGGTGTGGAACCCGGCGATGGCCGGGTCCCCCGGCATGCTCCGGGGGCTTTTCGGGGAGGCTCCGGGGCACGAGTTCCTGGTGCTCTCGATGTGGAACTCGGCCGCCGAGCACGGGAAGTACCGGGTGGAACGGGTGGAACGCCTCGGCCTGCGGGCACAGACCGCGGCCGACGTGGCGGCCCTGACGGGCGACGTGGTGCAGCTCGAATCGTCCTGGGCGGTGTGACCGGCGGGCGGTCCTGACGCGGGTCAGGCGGTCGGAGTGTCGGGCGTCCGCCGGGGCGGCGCGTCGGACGTCCGGGCTGTTGCATCGGACGTCTGTGTTGTCGCGCCGGGGGTCCGCTGGGGCGGCGCGTCGGACATTCGGGCCGCCGCGTCGGACGCCCGGGCCGCCGCGTCGGACGTCTGCTGGGGCGGTGCGTCGGGCTCGGGGACGAACGCGCCCGCCTCGACCGCGGCGAGGACCGTCCGCGCGGCCTCGTCGGCGGCCCGCGCGTCCACCGGTTCGCGGGTGACGAAGAGGCGGAGGAACAGGGGCGCCGACACCGCCCGGACGACCGCGCCCGGGTCCGTACCGGCCGGCGCCTCGCCACGGGCCACGGCCCGGTCCACGACGGGCTCGCAGCGCCGGAAACGCTCCGTGTAGAAGTCGCGCAGCGACTCCGCGGCCCGCTCCGACTGGAACGCGGCGCCCACGAAGGCCGTCGGCGCGGCCGCCTGTGCCGGGTCGGCGAAGGCATCGGTCACCTCGAGGGCCAGCGCGCGCAGATCACCGGCGAGGCTCCCGGTGTCCGGGGCCGCCCACGCGTCCTCGCCGGCGAGCGCCAGCGCGTCCGCGACCATGCCCTCCACGCCGCCCCAGCGCCGGTAGAGCGTCGTCTTGTGCACCCCCGATCGCTCGGCGACGTACTCGACGGTGAGGGCCGGGTATCCGTGCTCGGCCAGGCCGGTCAGGACGGCGTCGCGGACCGCGGCGCGGGTCCGGGCGGTGCGCCCGCCGGGGCGCCTGCTGCCGGGGGCGGGGGACCGCTCTTCCTCGGACGACTCGTTCAATTGCTACTCCCGTTGCGTTAGTCGTGTCGAGTGTGCCACACTCGTAGTAACGCGACATCCGTTGCGTTAAATGGGGTCAGGTCGTTCGCCGTGGCTCCGTACGGAGGTGCCCTTTGCCCACCCAGATCTCTCTTCACGACGTGACCGTCACCCGTGGCGAACGCCTGCTGCTCGACCAGGTCTCGCTCACCGTCCGCCCCGGCGAGCGGATCGGGATCGTGGGCGAGAACGGCGCGGGCAAGTCCACCCTGCTGCGGATACTCGGAGGGCTCGACACGCCTGATTCCGGCGAAGCCGTCACCCTGGCCGACGGCGGCACCCGCCTGCTCGCCCAGACCCCCGAGCTGCCGCCCGGAGCCACCGTCACCGAAGCCGTCGACGCGGCGCTCGCCGAACTGCGGACCATGGAGCGCCGCCTGCGCGCCCTGGAAGCCGGGCTCGGCACCGCCGGCCCACGGACCCTCGGCGAGTACGGCGACCTGCTCACCGCCTTCGAACTGCGCGGCGGATACGAGGCGGACGCCCGCGTCGACAAGGCCCTGCACGCCCTCGGTCTGGCCCACCTCGGCCGGGACCGCCGCCTCGGCAGCCTCTCCGGCGGAGAGCGGGCCAGACTCGGCATCGCCTGCGCGATCGCCGCCGCACCCGAGGTGCTGTTCCTTGACGAGCCGACCAACCACCTGGACGCCCGTGCGCTCGACTGGCTGGAGGACTCCCTCCTCGCCCACCCCGGCACCGTCCTGGCCGTCTCCCACGACCGGGTCTTCCTGGAACGCGTGACCACCGCGATCCTGGAGGTCGACGCCGACCGCCGGACCGTCGTGCGGTACGGCGACGGATACGCGGGCTTCCGCGCCGAACGGGCCGCCGCCAGACACCGCTGGGAGCAGGCCCACGCCGAGTGGTGCGCCGAGACCGCCCGACTCGCCGCCTACACGACGACGACCGCGCTCGGCGTGGCACCCGGCCGGGCCATCAAAGACAACAACAAGATGGCCTACGACCGCGCGGCCGGCCGGGTCCAGGCCTCCGTCTCCGGCCGCGTGCGCAACGCCCAGGAACGCCTGCGCAGGCTCCACGAGGAGCCGGTCCCCGCGCCACCGAAGCCCCTCGCGTTCACCGCACGTCCGGTCGCCGGCCGGACCGAGGGCACGCTGCTCGCCCTCGACGGCGTCCGGGTCGCCGACCGCCTCCGCGTCGACGCCCTGACCGTCGACGCGGGCGACCGGCTGCTGATCCACGGGGACAACGGGGCGGGCAAGTCCACCCTGCTCCGCGTCATGGCGGGCCTGACCGAGCCCGACACAGGCCGGGTCACCCGCCGTGGACGCACCGCGTTCCTCGCCCAGGAGATACCGGCACACCGCCCGGCCGAGCGCCTCCTCGCCACCTTCGGCCGCGGACTCCCGCTCACCGAGGACGAGCAGGCCGAACTGCTCCTCTCCTACGGACTGTTCCGCCCCGCCGACCTGCGGGTCCCGGTCGGCAGCCTCTCCGCCGGGCAGCGCCGCCGCCTGGCACTCGCCCGCCTCCTTGCTCGCCCCGCCGACCTCCTGCTCCTCGACGAACCGGCCAACCACCTGGCCCTCGGACTCGTCGAGGAACTGGAGGAGGCGCTGGAGCAGTGGCCGGGCGCCGTGGTCGTCGTCTCCCACGACCGCGAACTGCGCCGCCGGTTCACCGGGCGGATACGCCGGATGGACTCCGGACACCTGGTCGACTGAGCCCGCCGCGGCGGGGCGATCTAGGGTCGACCCATGGCACGACCGCGGCGCATCGTCCTCGTACGGCACGGAGAATCCGAGGGCAATGCCGATGACACGGTGTACGAGAGGGAGCCCGACCACGCACTCCGGCTCACCGAGACCGGATGGCGGCAGGCGGAGGAGACAGGGGGACGGCTGAGGGAACTCTTCGGGCAGGAACAGGTCAGCGTCTACGTGTCGCCGTACCGGCGGACGCACGAGACCCTGGGCGCCTTCCGGCTCGATCCGGGCAGCGTACGGGTCAGGGAGGAGCCGCGCCTGCGCGAGCAGGACTGGGGCAACTGGCAGGACCGGGAGGACGTACGCCTCCAGAAGGCCTACCGGGACGCGTACGGACACTTCTTCTACCGCTTCGCCCAGGGCGAGTCGGGCGCGGACGTGTACGACCGGGTCGGGGCGTTCCTGGAGAGCCTCTACCGCAGCTTCGAGGCGCCCGACCACCCGCCCAACGTCCTGCTCGTCACCCACGGGCTGACCATGCGGCTGTTCTGCATGCGCTGGTTCCACTGGACGGTCGCCGACTTCGAGTCGCTGTCCAACCCGGGAAACGCGGAGACCAGGACGCTGCTCCTCGGCGAGGACGGGAAGTACCGGCTCGACCGGCCCTTCGAACGCTGGCGTACCCCGGAACCGTACGGCCCCACCGGATAGAGTGGCAGAGCGATGACCGCTGATTCCTCTCCCGACCGGCGCTTCGAACGCGCCCTGGCCAGCCTGCGCGGGCTGTCCGTGGGGGACGCACTGGGCTCCCAGTACTTCGTCCCCGCCCACTATCCCCTCCTGAAGCGGCACGAGCCGCCCACCGGTCCCTGGCAGTGGACCGACGACACCGAGATGGCCTGCTCCGTTCTCGCCGTGCTCGTCACCCACGACCGGATCGACCAGGACGCGCTCGCCGCGTCCTTCGCCCACCACCACGACTTCGACCGCGGCTACGGCCCCGCCGTCAACCGGATGCTCCGGCTGATCCGGGAGGGCGGCGACTGGCGCGAGCTCGCGGCCGCCCTCTTCAAGGGGCAGGGCTCCTGGGGCAACGGCGCCGCCATGCGGATCGCCCCCCTCGGCGCCTGGTACGCCGACGACCCCGAACAGGCGACCCACCAGGCCGAGATCTCCGCCTACACCACCCACCAGCACCGTGAGGCCGTGGTCGGGGCGATGGCCGTCGCCGCGGCCGCCGCGCTCGCCGCGAACCCCTCGGGCCCGCCCACCCCCGAGGCGCTGCTCGACGGCGTCGTCGCCCTGGTCCCGCGCAGCGCCGTCGGGGCCGGCCTGCGCCGGGCCCGCGACATGCTCGACTACGGGGACGCGGCGACGGTCGCCGCGGTGCTGGGCAGCGGCCGGCGCACCAGCGCCCACGACACCGTGCCGTTCGCCCTCTGGTCGGCGGCCCGCTCGCTCGGCGACTTCGAGCGCATGTTCTGGACGACGGCGGCCGTGGGCGGCGACGTCGACACCACCTGCGCCATCGCGGGCGGGGTCGTCGCCACCACCCCGGCCGGGGCGCCCCCGGCCGCCTGGCTGGACCAGACCGAGGAGCTGCCGGCCTGGGTGCCCACCGGAGTGCCCTCGTAACGGATCCCGACGCCGTACCGCCACGGCCTGCGCCGGAGCGGAGTGTCACGGTCCTGCCACAGGGGCCGCCGGGCGGGTTCGCGGGGGCGGGACGCGGTTAGAGTCGGCCACTCCGATGCGCTGATCATGACAAGAGCGCGCCGACGAGACACCCGGCCACGACCGGGCGCCGCCTCCCGGCCGCGCCCGCGGGCGCCGGGCCGGGAGGGGGTCCCGTGACCGACACACCGTCCGCACAGCCACCACAGGACAGCGGAGCGAACGACAACCCGCCGCGGGACGAGCCACCGAGGGTGGGTGACGGGGCGAGGCAGGACACGCCGCCGAGGGTGGGTGACGTGTCGCGGCAGGACGCGCCGCTGAGGAAGGGTGACGGGCCGTCGCAGGACGCGTCTCCGAGGAAGGACGACGGGCCGCAGGGGGACGGCCCACCGAGGGAGGGTGACGGGCCGCAGCGGGACTTGCCGCTGAGGAGGGGTGACGGGCCGTCGCAGGACGCGCCGCAGCCCGTGCGGGCTGCGCCCGCGGTCGCGCCGGCGGCCGGACCCGTCCCCGGCGGCCCGTCGGGCATGCCCGCGGGCTCTCCCGCGCACGCCGTCGCGGCCACGCCGGTCGGTGGGCCGCCGCCGGGGTGGCCCGGCGCGTACGGCTCGCTGCCGCAGCATCCCTGGGCGCCCCCGAGGAAGCCGAGCGCCCCGAGCCGACTACGGCCCCCGGCGCCGGGGGCCGCGACCCCGGCGACGCTCTGGGCGATCGTCGCCACCGCCCTGTTCGCCGCCCTGCTCCTCGGGGACGGGGCGGGGGTGAACCTGCTGCTCGTGGCAGTGCCCGCCACCGTCGCGGGGGCCTTCGCCGCCCGCGCCGCCGGGCGTCGGCTCCGCCCCTGGACCCTCGTCTGGGCCCTCGGCGGTGCCGCCCTGCTCGCCGTCCCCGCACTGAGCGACGCGGGCTGGCCCACCTTCCTCGCGGTCGTCACCGCCATCGGCCTCACCGGCTTCGCCCTGCACGGCGGCCGCGGCTGGTCCAGCATGCTGTTCGGACCCGTCGGCCTCTTCGACTCCGTCGGCGGCGGCATGATGTGGGCCTGGCGCGGGGTCCGCGACCGCGCGGACGGCTCGCGCGGCCGATGGGGCCCGATCCTGCGCACCGGCCTGATCGCCCTCGGCCTGCTGGTCGTCTTCGGCGCCCTGTTCGCCGGCGCGGACGCCGCCTTCGCCGACCTGCTCGGCTCGCTCATGCCCGACATCTCGATCGATCAGGCGCCCTGGCGCACCCTCTGCTTCCTGCTGGGCCTGCTCGGCGCCATCGCCGTCGCCCGCACGGCAGCCGCCCCGCTCCGCTGGGACCGCCTGGCGTTCACCCCCGGCAAGCCCCGCGGCCGACTGGAGTGGGCCCTCCCGCTCATCGTGCTGAACCTGCTGTTCGCCGCCTTCAACGCGATCCAGCTCGCCGTACTCTTCGGCGGCTACGACAAGGTGCTCAGCGAGACCGGCCTGACGTACGCGGAGTACGCGCGCCAGGGCTTCTGGCAGCTGCTCACGGCGACGCTCCTCACCCTCGCGGTGATCGGCCTGGCGCTGCGCTGGGCACCGCGTACCGACGCGGGGGACCGACGGCTCGTGCGGAGCGTGCTCGGCACCCTGTGCGTCCTCACCCTCGTCGTCGTCGCCTCCGCACTGCGCAGGATGGACCTGTACGTGGACGCGTACGGCCTGACCCGGTTGCGGATCTCCGTCGCCACCATGGAGATCTGGCTGGGCGTCGCCCTCCTGCTGATCATGGCTGCCGGGATCTGGGGCGCCCGCCTGCTGCCCCGCGCGCTCGCCGCCAGCGCGGCCGGGTTCGTCCTGGTCTTCGGCCTGATCCAGCCGGACGCCGTCATCGCCCGGCAGAACGTCGACCGGCACGAACGACTCGGCAAGATCGACGTGAACTACCTCGAAGGGCTCTCGGCCGACGCCGTCCCCGCCCTCGACCGGCTCCCCGAACCCCTGCGCTCCTGCGCGCTCGTCGACATCGACACCCGGCTCCGCGAGGACGAGGGAGGCTGGGCGTCCACCAGCCTGGCCGAGACCAGGGCCAGGGAGATCCTCGACGCGCACCCCCTGACCCGTACCGCCGACGAATGCGGCCCGCCCGACCGCGAGGAGGGCTACGACCCGGACGCCGACCCGTACGGCGCCCCCTGACCCATGGACCGCCTTCCAGGTCGCTCCTGCGCACCCGGATCACGGTCACCGCGGTCACGAACGCGACCAGCGCCACGACGACCGCGGCGGTGAACGCGAGCGAGATGCCACCGGGTCACGGCGCCGTTGCTGCGGAGCTAGCGGCGGGGGTCGGGGCGGGCCGGTGCGGGGTGGTCCGGGGCGGCGTGGAGCGGTCCGGAGTGGTCCTGGGCTGTGCGGAGCGGTCCCGTGCGGACCCGGGACGGGTCGGGGAACGGGTCGGGATTCGGTCGGGCGCGGGTCACCAGATGGAATCCGGGTACCGGCGGAGCCGTTCATCGGCGTAACCTGTCTGGCGCCATGCCGTATGAACCACCCACCCACAGTGTCGAGCGATCGATCCGGGCCACCACCGGTGCCAAGATCGTTGCCGGAGTCGACGAGGTCGGACGCGGGGCGTGGGCCGGCCCCGTGACCGTGTGCGCCGCCGTCACCGGCCTGCGCCGAGCCCCCGCCGGACTCACCGACTCCAAGTTGATCACCCCGAAGCGACGCACCGCGCTCGCCGCCGAGCTCCAGGACTGGGTCACGGCGTACGCGCTCGGCGACGCCTCTCCCGAGGAGATCGACGCGCTCGGGATGACCGCCGCGCTCCGGCTCGCCGCCGTCCGCGCCCTGGAAGGGCTCCCGGTGCGCCCCGACGCGGTGATCCTCGACGGCAAGCACGACTACCTCGGCAGCCCCTGGCAGGTCCGCACGGTGATCAAGGGCGACCAGTCCTGCATCGCCGTCGCCGCCGCCTCCGTGATCGCCAAGGTGCGGCGTGACGCGCTCATGGGCGAGCTGGAGGCGGAGGCGGAGCAGTACGCCGCGTACGCCTTCGGGGCCAACGCGGGGTACCCCTCGCCGGTCCACAAGGCCGCGCTGGAGGAGCTGGGCCCCACCCCGTACCACCGGCTCTCCTGGTCGTACCTCGACGCGATGCCCCGCTGGCGGCACCTGAAGAAGGTCCGCGTCTCAGCCGAGGCCGCCGCACTCGAAAGCGGGGGCCAACTCGGCTTCGACTTCTGACTTCCGGCCGCTGGAATCCTCCGGCGGGACCCCGTTCAAGGGTCCCCTCGGCGGAGCCCTTCCCGTGGCCGGGGCGCACAGGCGCGCCCACCCGCCGGAGCTTCCCGCGACGGCGTTTGATAGACATCCACCCATGCCTCTCATCCCCGAGGAGTCTCAGATTCACGAGAGTGCCCAGGGTCCCCGCGCGACCGCGGCCGCCGGCCGCCCCGTGCCGACCCCCCGACCCGTACCCGGCCCGCGCACCGCGGCCGCCCCCCGGCCCGGATCCCCGGTCCCCGGTCCGGCCCGGCCCACGCCGCCGGTGCCGCGCCCGCAGCCCGCTGCGGGACCGACCCCCTCCGCAGCTCAGGAGAATCGTTCCGACCTGCGGTCCGGTGCCCAGATCCAGCTGATCCCCGCCACCGCCGACGGCGCGCTCGACGCCGCCGAGGAGGCTGTGGATCTGCTGCTGGAGTCCGGCCGCGCCCCCGGCGACGTGCTGGTGCTCACCACCGGCGAGCAGCACCCCTGGACGGCCCACGAGCTGTCCTTCGGTGAGACCGCCTACTGGGCGCAGCAGGAGGCCCGCGAGGACGTGTTCTTCGCGGACGCCGCCGCCGTGGAGCGGGCCGCGGCCCGTCCCGTGGTGGTCGTGGCGGTCAACGGCGGTGCCGACGACGCCGTCTCGCGCTCCCTGCCCGAGGCGCTGGCGCGGGCGACCGCGCTGCTGATCGTCTGCGGCGACGCCGAGCGCGTCAACGCCGTACTCGGCGCCGGCGTCTGACCGACGCCCGTCCGGCACCCGGCTGCCCCTGAGCGGGCGGCCGGGCGGCGGTGCGCTCCTCGGCGGGCGAACCGGTTCGCCTTACGGAGAGCCGATCCGCCGCGGTGGGGTCGATCCGGCGTGTTGGAGTCGATCCGCCGTGTGGGGGCCGGGCCGTCGTATGACGAGCTGATCCGTCGTACGGAGAGCTGATCCGTCGTACGGAGAGCAGGCGCACTCGTATGGAGGGCCGGCTCGGAGTGCCCGTCCGCCGGCCTGCCGGTGGGCGTCGCCTCAGCGGGCGGCGGCCCGCCGGAACGGCTCCGGTGCCCCGCTCGCGATGCGGGGCACGAGCCGCTCGAAAGCGGACTCCTCGCCCAGTGGCACCGGAGGGGAGTCGGAGCTCGGCCGTCGGCCGACCCGGCCCTCGCCGAGCACCTGCCAGCCCCCTCGCGTGAGCGTGATGTACGCCCCGCAGCGCAGCCCGTGGAGCGTGCAGGCGTCCCGCAGCCCCCACATCCAGGCCCCGTCCTCCTCCGTCCAGCGCTCGTCGCCCTCGCGGCAGTAGAGCAGGACGGCCGTACGCACCGGAGTGCGCCGGCGCAGGTCGTGCGGGATCACGCGGCGCAGGTGGGCGAGCAGCGCGTTGCGGAACTCCCAGCCGTCCGCCGGGGCGGACCTGCGGGTGAACGAGGCGCTGGCGGCCAGCCGTTCCTCGTGGTCGAGGACGGCCACCACCGCGGTCGCCGGGGTGGGCAGGTGCCGGGAGTGCAGGCCGCTGACGACCTCACGGGGATTGCGTAGCAGCGGTATCCCGGCCGCGGCCCACTCCGCCGGTTCGAGCATCCGAGCGAGGCGGCTGGCCGACCCGGACGACGAACTGATCGAAGAGGCTGAGGACGGAGCGAATCCGAGGGTCACGATCCTCCCTTCGGATACACGCCCGCTCCGCGGGCGGGGTCAGGTGGTGAGGGCGCACCACGGCACGGTCCAACCAGACCGCGAACGGGCCGTGCGGGGGGCGGATTCCCAATTCTTCCTGGCCCGTGCGCGAGCGGCAACGAGCAATTGGCGCCGCTGACTGGAATGATCCGGTATGACTCTCATATCCCTGCCCAGTTGCCCATTGTTCACTCCCCGTTTCACCCCTGGACGGCAAGCACCAGCGGGAACACCCCCTCCGCTCCCGCGCGCCGCAGCAGCCTCGCCGCCACCGCCAACGTCCAGCCACTGTCCGCGAGGTCGTCGACGAGCAGGACGGGACCGCCCGCCGAGGCCAGGCGCTCCGCGAGCTCGTCCGGGACGACCAGCGCCCGCTGCAGCCCGACCACCCGCTGCGCGCTGTTCGTCCGGGAGATCCGCTGGTCGGCCGCCTCCGGCGCGTACTTCACCGTGCCGAGCAGGGGCATCCGGCCGATCTCGGAGATCCTTCGTCCCAGTGAGCCCACGAGCCGGGGCTTGCGGTGCGAGGCGACCATGACCACCCCGGCCGGCCGGGGCGGCGCGTCCGGCCCGCCCGAGGCCCAACCGCCCGGCCCCTTGGCCCAGTCGGCGAGCACCCGCACCACCGCCTGCACCACATCGTCCGGCACCTCGACGTCCGCGGCGCCGTCGGAGAGCATCGGACGCAGCCGGTTGCCCCAGCCGATGTCCGAGAGCCGGCCCAGTGCCCGGCCCGCGAAGGCCTGCTCCCCGGCCGGGATCCGGCCCTTCAGGTCCACGCCGACCGAGGCGAGACCGGTCGGCCACATCTTCCGCGGCTCCACCTCCACGCCCGCCCGGCGCAGCTCGCCCTTCGCCGTGTCGAGCGCCGAATCGGAGACCTTCGCGTCGAACCTGACGCCCGCGCAGTTGTCGCAGCGACCGCACGGGGCCGCCGCCTCGTCGTCCAGCTGGCGCCGCAGGAACTCCATCCGGCAGCCGTCCGTCGCCGCGTACTCCCGCATGGCCTGCTGCTCCGCCGACCGCTGCCGCGCCACCCAGGCGTACCGCTCGGTGTCGTACGTCCAGGGCTGCCCGGTGCTCTCCCAGCCGCCCTTCACCCGCTTGACGGCGCCGTCCACGTCGAGGACCTTCAGCATCGTCTCCAGCCGGGTCCTGCGCAGTTCGACCAGCGGCTCCAGAGCGGGCAGCGACAACGGCCGGCCCGCCTGCGCGAGCACGTCCAGCGTGCGCCGCACCTGCTCCTCGGGCGGGAACGCCACCGACGCGAAGTACTGCCAGATCGCCTCGTCCTCCTTGCCCGGCAGCAGCAGCACCTCCGCGTGCTCCACGCCACGGCCCGCACGGCCCACCTGCTGGTAGTAGGCGATGGGGGAGGAGGGTGAGCCGAGGTGCACCACGAAGCCGAGGTCCGGCTTGTCGAAGCCCATGCCGAGCGCCGAGGTCGCCACCAGTGCCTTCACCCTGTTCGCCTGGAGGTCCTCCTCGGCCTGCTGCCGGTCGGCGTTCTCCGTCCGGCCCGTGTACGAGGAGACGGTGTGCCCGCATTGGCGCAGATGGGCCGTCACCTCCTCGGCCGCGGCGACCGTCAGGGTGTAGACGATCCCGGAGCCCGGCAACTCGTGGAGATGGTCGGCGAGCCACGCCAGCCGGTGCGCGGCGTCCGGCAGCCGGACCACGCCGAGGCTGAGGCTCTCCCGGTCCAGCGCCCCCCGCAGCACCAAGGCGTCCGTCTCCCCGCCGGTCCCCAACTGCTCGGCGACGTCCGCCGTCACCCGCGCGTTCGCCGTGGCCGTGGTCGCCAGGACCGGCACACCCGCCGGCAGATCCGCCAGCATCGTGCGCAGCCGCCGGTAGTCCGGCCGGAAGTCATGGCCCCAGTCCGAGATGCAGTGCGCCTCGTCGACCACGAGCAGACCCGTGGCCGCGGCGAGCCGAGGCAGCACCTGATCGCGGAAGTCCGGGTTGTTCAGCCGCTCCGGGCTCACCAGCAGCACGTCCACCTCGCCGGCGGCGACCTCCTGCTGGACGGTCTCCCACTCCTCCTGGTTCGACGAGTTGATCGTGCGGGCGCGGATGCCCGCCCGCGCCGCCGCCTCGACCTGGTTGCGCATCAGTGCCAGCAGCGGCGAGACGATCACCGTCGGGCCGGCCCCGCGCTCGCGCAGCAGCGAGGTCGCCACGAAGTACACCGCCGACTTGCCCCAGCCCGTGCGCTGCACGACCAGCGCCCGGCGTCTGTCCGCGACCAGCGCCTCGATGGCCCGCCACTGGTCCTCGCGCAGTCTCGCCGTGCCCGTCGGGTCGGAGACGAGACGGGCGAGCACGGCGTCGGCGGCGGCGCGGAGGGCGGCGCGGTCTTCGGGACGGTCTGCGTGGGTCATGCCCCCATGCAACCCGATCGGTCGGACAATCCGCGAACGGGCCGCCCTTCCTGTGGATAACTCGCCCGGACGGTCACCGAGAGTTATCCACAGGGGTTTCGCGATCGGGGCCTGTCGCGGGACCGTCCTGACCATGAACACGAACCGCCACGAATCCCATGGCTCCTCCGCGGCCTCGCAGATCACTCTGCGTGGCCCCGCCGAGCTGGCCGACGCACTGCCGTTCATGCTCGGCTTCCACCCCAGCGACTCCGTCGTGCTCGTCGCGCTCCACGGCGAGCACGGCCGCTTCGGAGGCCGGGCCCGGCTCGGCATCCCCCGCTCGCCCCACGAGTGGCCCGAGACCGCCGAGCACCTGGCCGAATGCCTCGTCGAGGGCAGCACCAGGCGCGGCGAGCGCCCCGACGCCATCGTCGTCTTCCTCTGCCAGGACCCCGCCCCCGGCGAGACCGGACACCGGGTCATGGAGCGGCTGCGGCCCTTCGCCCAGCGCCTGCGCACCGCCTGCGGAGCCCTGGACGTCCCCGTCCTCGAAGCCCTCTGCATCTCCGACGGCCTCTACTTCTCCTACTGCTGCCCCGACAACCGGTGCTGCCCGCCGGACGGCACCCCCCTCGCCCTCTCCGGTACGTCGGTGATGGCGGCGTCCGCGGCCTACGCGGGGATCCAGGTGCGCGGATCGCTCAAGGACATGGAGGCCCGGCTGAAGCCGAGGGAGCCCGACACCGATCCGTCGCGCACCTCCGCCCAGCGCGCGGCCCTGGGCGAGGCCGCGTTCGTCCTCGTGCCCAAGATCCTCGACGCGCCCGCGGGACAGGGACGGCAGGAGGTCCGCGCGACCACCATCGAGCTCGCCCGAACCCTGATCGAGCGGCTCTCGCAGCCGCCCGTGAGCCCGGCGGCCCGCGCCGCAGACAGCCCCCACGACGTGCTCACCGTCCGGGCGGGCCTCACATCGGGCCGAGGACACGCCTCGGCCGACGCCGCCGACGACGCCCGGATCACCCCCGAGGAGGCCGCCGCGGTCATCCTCGGGCTCCAGGACCGGGACACCCGCGACCAGGCCGCCGAATGGATGGAAGGCCCCGTGGCCGCCGGGGCCCTGCGGCTCTGGCGGGCGCTCTCCCGCCGCTGCGTCGCCCCCTACCAGGAGTACGCGGCGGCCCCGCTGGCACTGGCCGGCTGGGTCGCCTGGTCCAGCGGCGACGAGCCCTCCGCCCGCGTCGCCCTCAGCCTCGCGCTGGACACCGACCCCGAGTACCTCTTCGCACGCCTGCTCCACCAGGCGTGCAACGAGGGCCTCGACCCCGAATCCCTCCGCAGCTGCCTCCGCAAGGAGCGCGACACACGGCAGGCGGCGGCGGCCGGGGAGGCGGAGGCCGACGAGAGCGACGACGAGGCCGCGGGCCACGGCCCGGGACCCAGGGCGGATCGGTCCGGAGCCCGCGCGACGGGACGGAGCCGTGAGCGGGTCGCCGACCGGCCCGCCGGACCCCGCCCCCGCGTGGCCGCCATGCGGACCACCCGGCGGAGCGGAGCGGGCCGCGCCCCCGTGCGCGACGCCGGAGCCGTCCGGCGCGCGGCGACCGCGCCGAGGAGCGCGGTGGTCCGGCGGGCCGGGCGGCGGGGGACGAGGAGCGGCGGATGAGGCCCGTGACCCCGCGGGCCGTGGCGGCGTTCACCTGTGTGGCGGTTCCGCGCGAGCGGAAGCCCCGCCCCACCGCCGGGAGCGCGCACGTACCGAACAGCTCCCGGCGCGCCCGCCGTCCGGGCCGGCCCAGCCGCCAGGACCGCACAGAGAGCTTCACGCACCCGTCATGGCCCCCAGCTCCGCCCAGGCCCCCGGGCCCCCCGCCGGACAACCGTCCCTCGCCGGAGCCACCGGAGCGAACCGCCCCGGTGAACTGCCCGCCGTGCACGACGCCCTCGTCGGCGTCGCCCTGCCCGCCCTCGCCGTCAGCGCGCGGCACGCGCAGCTCACCGGCGCCGGCCTCGAAGGGGTCTACCTCTCCGGACGCAGGCTCCTCTCCCGCTGCGTCCTGCGCGTCGCGGGCCGCGAACCCGTCCCCCTCCAGGGCCGGTCGACCGGCGCGGACCGCGCCGAGTTCCTCGGCGTCGTGCGCACGCCCGGCGACAACGGCCCCGATCCCGGTCTCACCGTGGAGCGCTCGCGCGAGGCCGACGGGACCGAGCGGATCACCCTCCGCAGCTCCGTCCCCCGCGCCATGCGGCTCCCCGTGGAGATCGCTCTGGGCACGGATCTCGCGGATCTGGGGGCGGTGGCGGCCGGACGGCCCGGACCCGAACTCTCCGGGAGCGTCCACGGCACCGGGCTGCGCTGGACGGCACCCGACGGCAGCGCGGCCGCGGTCATGGCGGACCCTCCGCCCAGCGACGCCCTCGCGGCGGCCGGACTGCTCCGCTGGGAGGCCGAGCTCGCCCCCGGGGGCACCTTCGCCCTCACCCTCCGGGTCCGCGGCGAGCGGGCCACCGGGCACCCGGGTGCCGGCGCGGGCCGCCCCGGTGGCCACATCCTTGCCGACGCCGCCGCCGAAGGCGACGACCCCCGCCTCGCCGAACTGCTGGCCGTCTCGACCGACGACCTGCGCGCCCTGCTCCAGCGCGACCCCGCCCACCCCGCCGACGTCCACCTCGCGGCCGGGGTGCCCTGGCGCTGCGGACCCGTCACCGCCGAGGCACTCTGGGCCGCCCGCATGGCCCTTCCGCTCGGCACCCGACTGGCGGTCACCACCCTCCGCGCCCTCGCCCGCACCCAACTCCGGGGGGCCGGCCGGGAATCGGGCCGCGTCCCCGGGCCGCTCAGGGACGCCGGCCCCCACCTTCCGCCCCGCTGCACCGGAGTGGAAGCGACCCTGGCCTTCCCCGCCGTGCTCGCCGAGGCCCGCCGCTGGGGCCTGCCCGAACAGGACCTCACCGAACTGCTCCCCGCGGCCGAGCGGTGCCTCGAGTGGCTCCGCGGGGCCCTCGACACCGACGGGTTCGTCCAGGAGCCGGGGCCCGCCGGACCGGCGCGGGCCGAGACCCAGGCCCACGCGCACCGGGCCGCCGTGCTCGGCGCCGACCTCCTCGACGCCTGCGGACGACCGGGCGGGGAAGCCTGGCGGGAATGGGCGCGGGCGCTGCGCGACCGGTTCCGGGACCGGTTCTGGCTCGACGACCCGCAGGGCGGACGCCCCGCGCTCGCCCGGACCCCTGACGGACGTCTCCTGCCGTACCTCGGGGGCTGGGCGGCGCACCTCCTCGACACCGGCCTCGCGGCGGGTGGCCTCCGCGCGCCCGGGCTGCTCGACAAGAGCCAGACCGAGCGGCTGGCCGGGCTGCTCACGTCTCCCGCGCTGGACTCCGGCTGGGGGCTGCGCGGCCTCGGTATGAAGGAGCCGGGGTACAACCCGTTCGGGCACCGCTCCGGTGCGGTGCGGGTGCACGAGACCGCGGTGGCTGTCGCGGGGCTGGCCGCGGCGGGGTACGAGGAGGAGGCAGCCACGTTGCTGCGCGGGGTCGTGGACGCGGCGGCGGCCTTCGACCACCGGCTCCCCGAGATGTACGCGGGGGAGCGGCGGACGTCCGGTTCGCGGCCCGCTCCGCACCCGGCGGCCTGCCGGCCGGCGGCGGTGGCCGCCGCCGCGCCGATCCAGCTGCTGACCGTGCTGATCGGCGTCCGCCCGGACGCCCCGGGGCGGACGGTCGCCCTGCGTCCGCTCCGCTCGGCCCCGCTCGGGGAGGTCCGGCTGTCCGGACTGCGCGTCGCGGGCGAACCGTTCGCTGCCCGCGTCGGCAGGCTCGGCCTCGGCATGGTCGAGGAAGCAGCCCCCGGCCTCCAGCTGGGGGTATGAGGAATGGAAGGTGATCCTTCCCGCAGGCGTGTTTATCGTCAGGGAGACGACTATGATCGCCGCATGCCACCCTACGACCCGTCGGCCTTTCCGCCCTTCGCTGTCACCGTCGACCTGGTCGTGCTCACCGTGCGGCGCCATGCCCTGTGCGCCCTGGTCGTGAAACGGGGGGAGCAGCCCTTCCAGGGGCGCTGGGCGCTGCCGGGCGGGTTCGTCCGGGAGAACGAGGACCTGGACGGCGCCGCCGCGCGCGAGCTGGTGGAGGAGACCGGGCTGTGCGTGCACGACCCGGGCGCCCCCGGGCCGGTACCCGGGGCCGGGGCGCATCTGGAACAGCTCGCGACCTACGGGGCGCCCGACCGGGACCCGCGCATGCGGGTCGTGAGCGTGGCGCATCTGGCACTGGCCCCGGACCTTCCGGCGCCGCGCGCGGGCGGTGACGCCAACAGCGCGCGCTGGGCCCCGGTCGAGGACCTGCTGGGGCTCGACGGGGCCGGAGCGCACGAGGACGGGCAGCCCGAGCCGCTCGCCTTCGACCACGCCCGGATCCTGGCCGACGGAGTGGAGCGTGCCCGCTCCAAGATCGAGTACTCCTCGCTGGCGACGGCGTTCTGCCCGCCCGAGTTCACGGTCGGCGAGCTCCGCCGGGTCTACGAGGCCGTGTGGGGAGTGGCTCTCGACCCGCGCAACTTCCACCGGAAGGTGACCGGCACGCCCGGGTTCCTCGTTCCGGCCGGCGGCACCACGACCCGTCAGGGCGGGCGCCCCGCCCAGTTGTTCCGCGCTGGTGGGGCCACCCTGCTGAACCCGCCGATGCTCCGCCCGGAGGTCTGACGGGCGCTTCTCCGGCCGCCCCGAGTCGCCAATCCTGCGCCAAAAGTCCGAAATGTGGCGTTATCTTGCTGGGATAGCCGCCCTGCCGCGGAGCGGTCTCACCTACCCGCGAGAGAAGCGATGCTCCAGGCCATCGGACTCACCAGCACCCCCCGCCGGGACCGCCCACCCGCCGTGGACGATCTCACCTTCGAGGCCCGGCCGGGCACCGTCACCGCCCTGCTCGGGCCGGCCGGCTCCGGCAAGACCACCACCCTGCGCCTCATGCTCCAGCTCGAACCGGGCCGTGGCGTCACCCACTTCCGGGGTCGGCCGCTGCACCGCGTCGCGCACCCGGCCCGCGAGGTGGGTGTTCTCCT
Source organism: Streptomyces sp. NPDC093111 (assembly GCF_040683955.1). Lineage (NCBI taxonomy): Bacteria > Bacillati > Actinomycetota > Actinomycetes > Kitasatosporales > Streptomycetaceae > Streptomyces > Streptomyces sp. NPDC093111. The sequence goes on from NZ_JBFBNW010000010.1 coordinate 100,789, forward strand.
CGGCGACGTGCCCGGACATCCCTCGCGCACCCTGCGCAGTCAGCTGCGCATGCTCTGCGCCGCCGCAGGAGTGCCCGGCGGCCGAGCCGACGACATGCTTCAGGCGGTCGGCCTCACCGGCGTCCACGACCAGCGGATCGGCACGCTGCCGCTCGCGATGGACCGCCGACTCGGCCTCGCCTCCGCTTTGTTGGGCGAGCCGCACGCGCTGCTGCTCGACGAGCCCGGCGCCGGACTCTCCGTACGCGAGAGCGCCTGGCTGTACGAACTGCTGCGCGCCCACGCCGACGAGGGCGGCACCGTGCTCTACACCACCTCGGACGCCAAGGACGCGGCCCGCAACGCCGACCGGATCGTCGCCCTCGACGGCGGGCGGCTCGCCGCCGACCAGGACGCCGCCGAGTTCGCCCGCACCCGGCTCCGCCCCCGGGTCGCCGTCCGCACCCCGCACGCGACCCGGCTCGCCGCCGTCCTCACCCAGGAGTCCCGTGCCGCCCGCCGCCCCGTCCAGATCGTCGCGGAGGGCGGAAACCGCCTCTCCGTCTACGGCAGCGACTGCGCCACGGTCGGTGAGAGCGCCTTCCGCAACGGCGTGCTCATCCATCGACTCGCCGACGAGACCGGCGACAGCCGCCCGCCCGCGGAGTCCCCCGCGCCCCACGCCGTCGCACCCGAGGACGCAGCTCCCGCCCCCGCTCCCGCGCCCGCCACCCCCGGGCGGGCCCCTGAGGCCGCCCCGGCCGGCCACGCCACCCGTGCCCGCCGCGCCCTGAACCGTTCGCCGCTGCGGCCCCTGCGTTACGAGATCCGCAGACTGCTCGGTGTCCCCTCCACCCTTCTCGTCCTCGTCGGCGTCCTGCTCGTCTCCGTGGCCCTCTCCGTACTGCTGGCCCGCAGTGGGCGCACCCCGCTGCCCGCCGTCCTGGCCGGCTGGCCCGGGGTCTCCCCGCTGCCGCCCGCGGCCCTCGGTGCCGGGCTGCTCGGCGCCTTCTCCTTCGCCGAGGAGTACCGCTACCCGGCGCTCACCACCGGCCGCGGCGCCGTCCCGCGCCGCCTGGGCCTGCTGCTCGCCAAGCTGGCCGTCGCGGCGGCCGTCGGCGCGGTCCTCGCGGTCCTGGCCGTCGTCGTCGACCTGGAGGCGCTGCGGCTCGTCTACGGGGGCGAGTTGATCCCCGTACCGAAGAACTGGGCCACCCTCTCCGCGAATTGGTTCGGGCTCGTGATCGGCTGCGCCTGGGCCGGGGTGCTCGGTGCCGGTGTCTTCCGGGCCGCCGCCGCCGGGGTCGCCGCGGTCCTCGCCGTACCGGTGCTCTTCGCCCCGCCGCTGCGGACGGCGCTCGCGGGGGCGTCCGGACGCTCCGTGGCGGGACTCCCGGCCCGGCTGCGTGAGTTCGCGAGCGTCGAGTGGTCCTCGGCCGCGGACCGCTGGGTCATGGGGGCGCTCAAGGTGGTCGGGCAGCCCGTAGGGGTGGCGTTCGCGCTGACATTGACGGTCCTGCTCTGCGCCTATGTGCTCACGGGGCTTCGCGGTGGGGCCCGTTGGTGATCACTGACGGACCTAAAGATTCCGGTTTGCCGTCAACTTCCTTAAAAGGAACCCTTTATGTCCGATTAATCGTCAATTGTGTAGGGGGTGCCGATCACCCTTTCGTGTGCTTTTCACCAAAGACCTCAAGGGTCACGAGAGGCACGCCGACAAAGGATGCGTGAGTACCCTTGCGCACACGATGATGACCGCCGCCCGTTCCGTCGAGTCCGGCCTCGGCGCCCCGGGCGATCTCGACCGCTACCCCTACGCGGAGGCACCCGGAGCCGACCGCGTCGGCCCGCCCGCCTGGGAGGGGGCGGAGGCCGACCTCGGCCGCGTCGGCCGCAGGTCCGCCGGCAACCGCGGCCGCGGACTGCACGGCCAGCTCGTCCAGCAGCTCGGCCAGATGATCGTCTCGGGCGACCTCGGCGCCGACCGCCCCCTCGTGCCGGAGGAGATCGGGCAGCGCTTCGAGGTCTCGCGCACCGTCGTCCGCGAGTCGCTGCGCGTGCTGGAGGCAAAGGGCCTGGTCAGCGCCCGCCCCAACGTCGGCACCCGGGTCCGCCCGGTCAGCGACTGGAACCTCCTCGACCCCGACATCATCGAGTGGCGCGCCTTCGGCCCGCAGCGCGACGACCAGCGCCGCGAGCTGAACGAGCTGCGCTGGACCATCGAGCCCCTCGCCGCCCGGCTCGCCGCCGGCCACGGGCGTGAGGACGTCCAGCAGCGCCTCGCCGACATGGTCGAGATCATGGGCCACGCCTACGCCCAGGGCGACGGGATCACCTTCTCCCGCGCGGACGCCGAGTTCCACGCCCTGCTCATCCAGCTCGCGGGCAACCGGATGCTGGAGCACCTCTCCGGCATCGTCGCCTCCGCGCTCCAGGTGTCCGGCGCCCCCGCCACCGGCTGCGACCGCCCCGGCGAGGCCTGCCTCGCGCACCACGCCCGGATCGTCGACGCCCTCGCCGCCGGGGACGCCCACGGCGCCGAGACGGCCATGCGCCAGCTGCTGACCGTCCACCCCGAGGTGGAGCGGGTCGTCCCGGCGCCCCGCGAGCACTGACGCGCGGCGTGACGCCGCGGCCGGTGGCGGCGGGAGACGCTCGTCGTACGCCGCCGGACCCGAGCGGAGCCCGGGGGCGGGGAACCGTCCCCGGCTGCACCAGGGTCTGGCGGCGCGAAGGCGGCGCGGCCGGCGCGGTCGGATCCCCTCCCGCGGGCCGTGCCGGGGTCGCCGGTCCTGCCGAGCCGACGGATCGGGCCGGACGGGCCGGACAAGCCGGACGGGCCCGATGTGTCGCACCGGCGGATCGTGCCAGGGTGGCCGCGACGTGTCGCTCCGGCGGGCCGTGCGCGGCAGGCCCGCCCTGTCGCCCGGGTCCGCCCTGTCGCGCGCGCCCGCCCCGTCATCCGGGCCGGTCCCGTCGAGTGGGCGGATCATGCGGAACGGGCCGATCGCGCCGAGTCGGGATGATCATGTAGATCCAGCCGATCGGGCCGATCGAGTCACTTTCGGGCTGTTTCGTTCAATAATGGGCGTGAATGGGGTGTGACTCGGGCCACGCGGATTGGGCGTAACACTCCTCGAAGCCGCGCGATGACCTAAGAGGTGACAGCCGAGGAAGGAATACAGCCGCCCCTGAGGGCGCTGTGCAGTTCCCCGGCCCAGCCCGCGCCGTCGGCACATCCCAGGCCGACGGTCGTCGGCCCCAGCCTGATCCAGGGCGGGGCCGGAAGCCGTTTCCATCGTTCCGAGAGGTTGTTCGTGTCGGCCAGCACATCCCGTACGCTCCCGCCGGAGATCGCCGAGTCCGAGTCTGTGATGGCGCTCATCGAGCGGGGAAAGGCTGATGGGCAGATCGCCGGCGATGACGTGCGTCGGGCCTTCGAGGCTGACCAGATTCCGCCAACCCAGTGGAAGAATGTTCTGCGCAGCCTCAATCAGATCCTCGAGGAAGAGGGTGTGACGCTGATGGTCAGTGCAGCGGAGTCGCCGAAGCGCGCCCGCAAGAGCGTCGCCGCGAAGAGCCCGGCCAAGCGCACCGCCACCAAGACCGTCACCGCCAGGACGACCGTGACGAAGACCGTCACGGCCGCCGGCGCGGCCTCGGCGGCCGAGAGCGCGGACTCGTCCGACGAGGCCGGCTCGCCCGCCAAGAAGGCCGCAGCCAAGAAGACCGTCGCGAAGAAGACGGTCGCGAAGAAGACCGTCGCCAAGAAGACGGCCGCGAAGAAGACGTCCAAGAAGGACGACGAAGAGCTGATCGAGGGCGAGGAGCTGCTCGAGGACGCCGCCCCCGGCAAGGACGAGGAAGAGACCGAGGGCGAGAACAAGGGCTTCGTCCTGTCCGACGAGGACGAGGACGACGCTCCGGCCCAGCAGGTCGCCGTCGCCGGTGCCACCGCGGACCCGGTCAAGGACTACCTCAAGCAGATCGGCAAGGTCCCGCTGCTCAACGCCGAGCAGGAGGTCGAGCTCGCCAAGCGCATCGAGGCCGGTCTGTTCGCCGAGGACAAGCTGGCGAACTCCGACAAGCTGGCCCCCAAGCTCAAGCGCGAGCTGGAGATCATCGCCGAGGACGGCCGCCGCGCCAAGAACCACCTCCTGGAGGCCAACCTCCGTCTGGTGGTCTCGCTGGCCAAGCGCTACACCGGCCGCGGCATGCTCTTCCTGGACCTGATCCAGGAGGGCAACCTGGGTCTGATCCGCGCGGTCGAGAAGTTCGACTACACCAAGGGCTACAAGTTCTCCACGTACGCCACCTGGTGGATCCGTCAGGCGATCACCCGCGCCATGGCCGACCAGGCCCGCACCATCCGTATCCCGGTGCACATGGTCGAGGTCATCAACAAGCTGGCCCGTGTGCAGCGCCAGATGCTCCAGGACCTGGGCCGCGAGCCCACCCCGGAGGAGCTGGCCAAGGAACTCGACATGACCCCCGAGAAGGTCATCGAGGTCCAGAAGTACGGCCGTGAGCCGATCTCGCTGCACACCCCGCTGGGCGAGGACGGCGACAGCGAGTTCGGTGACCTCATCGAGGACTCCGAGGCGGTCGTCCCGGCCGACGCGGTCAGCTTCACGCTGCTGCAGGAGCAGCTGCACTCCGTGCTCGACACGCTCTCCGAGCGTGAGGCGGGCGTCGTCTCCATGCGCTTCGGTCTCACCGACGGGCAGCCGAAGACGCTCGACGAGATCGGCAAGGTCTACGGCGTGACGCGTGAGCGCATCCGTCAGATCGAGTCGAAGACCATGTCGAAGCTGCGTCACCCGTCGCGTTCGCAGGTGCTGCGCGACTACCTCGACTGATCCTCGGCAGTGATCCGACGAAGGCCCGGTCCCCGAAACGGGGGCCGGGCCTTCGTCGTGCGCGCGTGCGGCGGAGGCGGGCGTGGACGACTCTGGGTGAACCGACATCACCGGAGAGTCAGGAGGCTTCATGCGTCGTCCCATCGCCCGAGCATTGACCGGTGCCCTGGGCCTGATCGCGGCGGCGGCGCCGCCGTCCGCCGCCGCCGCGCCCGCGGCCGCGGACAGTGTCGTGGTCGGCGGTCAGCCGGCCCGGATCGCCGACGCGCCGTGGGTCGTCGCGCTCTCCAGCCGTGACCGGTTCGGAGGTACGCGGGCGGGGCAGTTCTGTGGCGGGGTGGTCGTCGCGCCCACCAAGGTGCTCACGGCGGCCCACTGCCTGGGCCGTGACGCCCTGGGGGGCGAGCCCTGGCAGGTGCCCGACTTCAAGGTCATCGCGGGCCGTACGGAGCTGCGTGGGCACGACGGCCAGGAGATCCGGGTCTCCGGGACCTGGGTCAACCCGGACTACGACCCGTCGACCAACTCCGGGGACCTGGGGATCCTCACCCTGGAGCAGGCGCTGCCCGCCTCGTACGTGCTCGCGGTGGCGGCGTCGGGCGACGACGCCCAGCAGCCGGGGGCGGCGGCCGACGTCTACGGCTGGGGCGACACGACAGGGAACGGGACGTACGCGACGTCCCTGCGCTCGGCCCAGGTACAGGTCCTGCCGGACGCGGCCTGCGAACGTGCCTATCCGGGCCGTGTCGGCGTGGCGTACCGCGGCGACACCATGCTGTGCGCGGGAGATCCGCAAGGCGGCAGGGACGCGTGCCAGGGGGACAGCGGCGGCCCGTTGGTGGCCAAGGGCCGGCTGATCGGCCTGGTGTCCTGGGGGAGCGGCTGCGGCCAGGCGGAGAACCCCGGGGTCTACACACGGGTCTCGGCGGTGCTGCCGCAGCGGCTGTGACGGTGTGAGAACGGGCGGTCACCCCCCTTGTGCTACGGGGGTGACCGCCCGTCGGCCGGTTCAGAATCCGGCTCCTGGCTCGTCGTGGATGAGAAGCGTCAGTGCTCGTCGCCCATCGTGCGGGCCGGCACATCGGTGAGCCGGTCCGTCTCGTCCTGTATCTCTGCGGCGATCTTCTTGAGTTCCGGCTCGAACTTGCGTCCGTGGTGGGCGCAGAAGAGCAAGTCACCGCCGCTCGTCAGGACGACGCGCAGGTATGCCTGGGCGCCGCAGCGGTCGCAGCGGTCAGCGGCCGTCAGGGGGCTCGCGGGTGTCAGAACAGTAGTCACGTCGCCTCTTCTCTAGCTCGACGAGCTGTCGTACCAGGGTCAACATCCAACCAGGCCGAAAACGTTCCCGCTCGTGGCTTTTCCTCGAAACTTCTACCCAAGGTGGCTGTCTGCTGCCGGTTGGCGGCGAATGAGCCGTATTGCATCGCACTACGGGTTTCGCATTGCTGTGTGTGGTCGCATCCTCCCGGCGGGTTGCCGGTTGTTCATGAGGACGTGCCCGAACCCTAAATGGTTCATGCCTGGAAGGGAACGTGATGTTCGCGTCACCCCATCGAGGGATCGAACATCCATACGACCCTGGACTAGCATGAGGATTCAGGTGGGTGGCGTGACAACGGCTCTACCAGGCATCGGTACCCTCTGACCGGTGACCGACGCCGGGCCTTACCCCACCGGGCCAGATTTCAAATTCAGCGAGGAGCGAACCGCGTGACCGCCGAGACGTCCGTGCCGTCCAGTGCGCTGCTGACCGCAGACCGTGACGGTTCCAACTACACCGCGCGGCACCTGCTCGTCCTGGAAGGGCTCGAAGCCGTTCGCAAGCGACCCGGTATGTACATCGGGTCCACCGACAGCCGTGGCCTGATGCACTGCCTCTGGGAGATCATCGACAACTCCGTCGACGAGGCTCTCGGTGGCTACTGCGACCACATCGACGTGATCCTCCACGAGGACGGCTCCGTCGAGGTCCGGGACAACGGCCGCGGCATCCCCGTCGACATCGAGCCCAAGACCGGGCTGTCCGGCGTCGAGGTCGTCATGACCAAGCTGCACGCCGGCGGAAAGTTCGGCGGCGGCTCGTACGCGGCCTCCGGCGGTCTGCACGGCGTCGGCGCCTCCGTGGTGAACGCCCTCTCCGCCCGCCTGGACGTCGAGGTCGACCGCAACGGCGCCACGCACGCGATCAGCTTCCGCCGCGGCGTCCCCGGGATGTTCACCGAGCAGGGCCCCGACAGCCCCTTCGACTCGTCCGGCGGCCTCATCAAGGGCAAGCGCGTCCCCAAGACCCGCACCGGCACCCGCGTGCGCTACTGGGCCGACCGCCAGATCTTCCTCAAGGACGCCAAGCTCAACCTGGAGACGCTGCACCAGCGCGCCCGCCAGACCGCCTTCCTCGTGCCCGGCCTCACCCTCGTCGTCCGTGACGAGCGCGACCTGGCGGGCGTGGGCAAGAGCGAGGAGACGTTCCGCTTCGACGGAGGCATCAGCGAGTTCTGCGAGTTCCTCGCCCAGGACAAGGCCGTCTGCGACGTGCTGCGCCTCACCGGCCAGGGCACCTTCAAGGAGACCGTCCCGGTCCTCGACGACCGCGGCCACATGACCCCCACCGAGGTCACCCGCGAGCTCGGCGTCGACGTCGCCCTGCGCTGGGGCACCGGCTACGACGCCACGGTCAAGTCCTTCGTCAACATCATCGCCACCCCCAAGGGCGGCACCCACGTCTCCGGCTTCGAGCAGGCGATCACCAAGACGGTGAACGAGGCCCTGCGCTCCGCCAAGATGCTGCGCGTCGCCGAGGACGACATCGTCAAGGACGACGCCCTGGAGGGCCTCACCGCCGTCGTCACCGTCCGCCTCGCCGAGCCGCAGTTCGAGGGGCAGACCAAGGAGGTGCTCGGCACCTCCGCGGCCCGCCGCATCGTCGCCACCGTGGTCGCCCGGGAGCTCAAGGCCTTCCTGACCTCCACCAAGCGCGACGCCAAGGCCCAGGCCCGCGCCGTCCTGGAGAAGGCCGTCGCCGCCGCCCGTACCCGGATCGCTGCCCGCCAGCACAAGGACGCGCAGCGCAGGAAGACCGCGCTCGAGTCCTCCTCGCTGCCCGCCAAGCTGGCCGACTGCCGCAGCGACGACGTCGAGCGCAGCGAGCTCTTCATCGTCGAGGGAGACTCCGCGCTCGGCACCGCCAAGCTGGCCCGCAACAGCGAGTTCCAGGCGCTGCTCCCCATCCGGGGCAAGATCCTCAACGTCCAGAAGTCGTCCGTCTCGGACATGCTCAAGAACGCCGAGTGCGGCGCCATCATCCAGGTCATAGGGGCGGGCTCGGGCCGCACCTTCGACATCGACGCCGCCCGGTACGGCAAGATCGTGCTCCTGGTCGACGCCGACGTCGACGGCGCCCACATCCGCTGCCTGCTGCTGACCCTCTTCCAGCGCTACATGCGCCCCATGGTCGAGGCCGGCCGGGTCTTCGCCGCCGTGCCGCCGCTGCACCGCATCGAGCTGATCCAGCCGAAGAAGGGCCAGGACAAGTACGTCTACACGTACTCGGACGGCGAGCTGCGCCAGACGCTGCTCGAGTTCCAGCGCAAGGGCGTCCGCTACAAGGACTCCATCCAGCGCTACAAGGGCCTCGGCGAGATGGACGCCGACCAGCTGGCGGAGACCACGATGGACCCGCGCCACCGCACCCTGCGCCGGATCAACATCGGTGACCTGGACTCGGCCGAGCAGGTCTTCGACCTCCTCATGGGCAATGACGTGGCCCCCCGCAAGGAGTTCATCACCAGCTCCGCGGCGACCCTCGACCGCTCGCGCATCGACGCCTGACACCCGACGCCTGACACCTGACGCGCGATGCCCGACGGGCGTCGCCGCGCCCGGCAGCGCCTCCTGACCGGCCCGTCCGATATGCCTATCGGACGGGCCGGTCAGTCGTATCGGGGGATCCGTCACCTAATGGGGTGAAGGGTGCGGGAGAAGAGTCCGGGATCTTCCTGCTCTGTCCATCCTTGGGCACGCGGCCGAAACGGTTCGCTGACAAGGAGAGTTCACCGGTGGAGAAGCAGGAGGGGCGCGATCCCGCGGCGGTGCGGACCGACGACCCCTGGTACGACGAGCCGGCCGGCGGCCGGAGCGAGCGCGGCGCGGCCGGGGTTCCCGTCGCGGGACCGTACGGCGGCCTTCCCAGGCAACAGGCCCACAGCGCGGCCGAGATCTATCTGGAGGTCCAGCGCAGCCCCGCGTTCCAGGAGGTGCGCAGCCGCTACCGGCGGTTCGTCTTCCCGGCCGCCGCCGCCTTCATCCTCTGGTACCTCGCGTATGTGGTGGCCGCGACCGCCGCCCCCGGGCTCATGGCCCGACCGGTCGCCGGAGCGGTGAACGTGGCGATGCTTGCCGGACTCGGCCAGTTCGCCACCACCTTCCTGCTGACCTGGGCGTACGCCCGGCACGCCCGGCTACGGCGGGACCGCGCGGCCCTCGAACTGCGCTGGGACACCCAGGAGATGACCCGGGGGGCGCGGCGGTGACCGGAAACCACCAGACCCTCTCCCTGCTGCTGTTCAGCGCCTTCGTCGCGGTCACCCTCGGGATCACCACCTGGGTCGGGCGCAAACGGCAGGGCTCGGCGGAGGAGTTCTACGCCGGAGGACGGCTCTTCTCGCCCCTGGAGAACGGGTTCGCCATCGCCGGCGACTACATGTCGGCCGCCTCCTTCCTCGGCATCTCCGGACTCATCGCCCTCTTCGGCTACGACGGCATGCTGTACTCCGTCGGCTTCCTCGTCGCCTGGCTGGTCGTGCTCCTCCTCGTCGCCGAACTGGTCCGCAACTGCGGCCGCTTCACCCTCGCCGATGTCGTCGCCTCCCGGATGGCCGAACGCCCCGTACGGATCGCCGCCGGAACGTCCTCCGTCACCGTCTCCGTGCTCTACCTCGTGGCCCAGATGGTCGGCGCCGGCAGCCTCGTCGCCCTCCTCCTCGGCGGGACCAGCGAAGCCGCCCGCTCCTGGACCGTGATCGGCGTCGGCGCGCTGATGGTCGTGTACGTGTCGCTCGGCGGCATGCGGGCCACCACCTGGATCCAGATCGTCAAGGCCGTGCTCCTGATGGCCGGCACGATCGCGCTCACCGTGCTCGTCCTGATCCGCTTCCACGGCGACATCGACCAGCTGCTCACCGCCGCCGCCGACCGCAGCGGCCACGGCCGGGCCTTCCTCGCCCCCGGGCTGCGCTACGGCGGCGACTGGACCGCCCGGGTCGACTTCGTCAGCCTCGGCCTCGCCCTCGTGCTCGGCACCGCGGGTCTGCCGCACATCCTGTCCCGCTTCTACACGGTGCCCACCGCGCGGGCCGCCCGCCGCTCCGTCGTCTGGTCCATCGGCCTCATCGGCTGCTTCTACCTGATGACGATCGTCCTGGGCTTCGGCGCGGCGGCCCTCGTCGGACCCGACACCGTCCGCGCCTCCAACAGCGCCGGCAACACCGCCGTACCCCTGCTCGCCCTCGATCTCGGCGGCGGCGCCGGATCCACCGGTGGCACCGTCCTCTTCGCGGTCGTCGCCGCCGTCGCGTTCGCCACCATCCTCGCCGTCGTGGCCGGGATCACCCTGGCCTCCTCCGCCTCCGTCGCCCACGACCTCTACGCCTCGCTGCGCCGCCGCCGCGGCAAGCAGTACAGCGAGGTGACCGTCGCGCGGTGCGCCGCCGCCGGGATCGGGGTGGCGGCGATCGGCCTCGGCCTGCTCGCCCGCGACCTCAACGTGGCCTTCCTCGTCGGCCTCGCCTTCGCCGTCGCGGCGTCCGCGAACCTTCCGGTGCTGCTCTACTCGCTGTTCTGGCGCCGGTTCACCACCCGAGGCGCGGTCTGGTCCGTGTACGGCGGGCTGATCCCCGCCGTCCTGCTGGTGCTGGTCTCCCCGGTCGTGTCCGGGAGCCCGGAATCCCTCTTCCCGGGCGTCGACCTCCAGCTCTTCCCGCTGCAGAACCCGGGGGTGGTCTCCATCCCGCTGGGCTTCCTCGCGGGCTGGCTGGGCACGGTCACCTCACCGGAGCCGCCGGACGAGGCCCGGCACGCCGAGACCGAGGTACGGGCGCTCACGGGCGCGGGCGCGGTCTGAGGCCACCGGGGCGCGGCGGCGGGCCCTGCGCTCCGCCGCGCCGTACGCGTGCCCGCGCCGTACGCCTGCCGGCCCCGTACGCCTGCCCGCCCCGGATCCGCGCGTCTCAGCGCGTCGCGGAGGCGGCCCACTCGTAGCGGTGCTCGGGGCGGCCCGTCTCGCCGTACTTCAGGGAGAGCCGTACCCGGCCGGTCCGCTCCAGCAGCTTCAGATAGCGCTGGGCGGTCTGCCGGCTCACCCCGGCCCGCTCGGCGATCTCCTGCGTCGACAGGGCGCCCTCCGCCGCGAGCAGCACCTGCCGCACCAGCTCGGCCGTCGTGGGCGAGTGGCCCTTCGGCAGCTCGGGGGCGACCGTGCCCGCCGAGAGCGCCGCGAAGATCCGGTCCACCTCGGCCTGCTCCGCCTCCCCACCGCCCTCCAGGGTCCGCCGCAGCCCCGCGTACGCCTCCAGCTTGGCCCGCAGCCCCGCGAAGCTGAACGGCTTCACCAGGTACTGCAGCGCCCCGTGCCGCATCGCCGCCTGGACCGTCGCCACGTCGCGCGCCGCGGTCACCATGATCACGTCACTCTGGTGCCCGAGGGCGCGCAGCTCCCGCACGACCGCGAGGCCGTTGCCGTCGGGGAGGTAGTGGTCGAGGAGGATCAGGTCCACGCGGGTTTCCGCCTCGGCGAGCCGGGCCAGGGCCTCCGCCGCCGAGTGGGCGACGGCGACCACCTGGAAGCCGGGCACCTTGGCCACGTACGCGGCGTTGATCCGCGCCACCCGCGTGTCGTCGTCGACGACCAGGACGCCGATCACCGGGCCTCCCCGAAGGGGCGGGGCGAGGGCTCCCCGGCCGGCTCGCCGGCGGGCGCGGGCAGCAGGGGCTCGGCCTCGCGCAGCGCCTCCGGCAGGACGACGGTGAACTCCGCGCCCCCGTCCGGGCCGGTGCCGACCCGGGCGTCGCCGCCCCGGCGCTCCGCGAGCCGGCGCACCAGGGCGAGCCCCAGGCCCCGCTTGCCGTGCGCCGGGGGCTCCTTGGTGGACCAGCCCTCGGTGAAGATCAGCTCGCGCCGTTCGGCGGGGACGCCGGGGCCGCTGTCCGCGACCCGCAGGACGACGGTGCCGCCCTCGGACCGCAGATCCACGTCCACGCGGGCGTCGGGGGTGCCGGAGGCGGCGTCCAGGGCGTTGTCGACCAGGTTGCCGACGACCGTGACCAGCTCGCGCGGGTCGACCAGGCGGTCCGGGAGCAGCGAACCGGGGGCGATGCGCAGCGACACGCCCCGCTCGGCGGCGACCGTCGCCTTGCCGACGAGCAGCGCCGCGACCAGCGGGTCGCGTACCTTCTCGGTGACCTGCTCGGCCGTGGTCCGGTGCACCCCCACGACCTCGTTGACGAACTCCGCCGCCTCCTCGTACATCTCCAGCTCCAGCAGGCCGAGCAGGGTGTGCAGCCGGTTGGCGTGCTCGTGGTCCTGGGCCCGCAGGGCGTCGATCAGGCCGCGCGTCGAGTCCAGCTCGCGGCCCAGCCGCTCCAGCTCGGTCCGGTCGCGCAGGGTGGCGACCGCGCCGCCGTCGTGGGTGGGCATCCGGTTGGCGATCAGCACCCGGCTGCCGCGCACCGTCACCAGGTCCTCGCCGGTGGCCCGGCCCGCGAGGACGTCCGCGGTACGGCCGGAGCCCAGCACCTCGTCCAGCGGGTGTCCGGTCGCCTCGGGTCCGAGTCCGAGCAGCCGCTGGGCCTCGTCGTTCATCAGCCGGATCCTGCCCGTGCGATCGAGGGCCACCACGCCCTCGCGGATGCCGTGGAGCATCGCCTCGCGCTCGGCGAGCAGGGCGGAGATGTCGGAGAAGGCCAGGTCGTGGGTCTGTCGCTGGAGCCTGCGGGAGATCAGGTACGCGGCGAGCGCGCCCGCCGCGAGGGCGCCCCCGGCGTACGCGAGGAGGCCGGGGATCGCGGCGAGGAGCCGGTCGCGGACGCTGTCGTACTCGATGCCGACGGACACCGCGCCCACGATCTCGCCCCTGGCGTCCCGCAGCGGCGCCTTGCCGCGTGCGGAGCGGCCCAGGGTGCCGCTGTCGATCTCCATCACCTGGTGGCCCGCGAGCACCTCGCTGGGGTCGGTGGAGACGATCCGGCCGATCTGGACGGGGTCGGTGTGGGACCAGCGGACCCCGTGGGTGTCCATCACCACCACGTACTCGGCGCCCGTGGACCGCCGGATCCGCTCCGCCTCCGCCTGCACCGGCCCCCGCGCGGAGGGGCGGGTGGTCGCGAGGCCGGTGGCCACCTGCGGGGAGGCCGTGGTCTGGGCGATGGCGAGGGCGCGGCGCATCGCCTGGTCGTCGAGCTGGGCGCTCAACGGGGCCAGGAAGAGGCCGGTGGCCAGCACGGTCACGCCGGTGGCGATGGCCAGCTGCATCAGCAGGACCTGCGAGAACATCCGCCGCGGCCACCCGAACCTGCGCCGGCGGGCGGGCGGGCGCGCGGGGGGTCTCCCGGGACGGAGTCCGGGGGAGGTGGCTGCGGGGCTCATGCCGGAAAAGGTACGGGGACGAGGGCACCGGCCGGAAATGCCGCTGCCCGGATCCCGGACGGGGCCTGCCTATCCTGGGAGCTTCGCGCGCGGGCTCCGACGATCCGCGCGGGCACCGAGGGCCCGGAGGACAGCACCCTTGACCACCCAGCAGATCCCCGTCGTCGTCCTGGCAGGGTTTCTCGGGGCGGGGAAGACCACCCTGCTCAACCATCTGCTGCGCAGCGCGCGCGGGACGCGGATCGGGGTCATGGTCAACGACTTCGGCGACATCGGCATCGACGCCATGACCGTCGCCGGTCAGGTCGGCTCCACGGTCTCCCTGGGCAACGGCTGTCTGTGCTGCGCGGTGGACGCGAGCGAGCTCGACGAGTACCTGGAGGTGCTCACCCGCCCCGAGGTCCGGCTGGATGTGATCGTGATCGAGGCCAGTGGGCTCGCCGAGCCGCAGGAGCTGGTCCGCATGCTGCTGGCCAGCGAGAACGAGCGGATCGTGTACGGCGGCCTGATCGAGGTGGTCGATGCGGCCGAGTTCGCCGCCACGCGTGCCCGGCACCCGGAGACCGACCGGCATCTCGCCGTGGCCGATCTGGTCGTCGTCAACAAGGCGGACCGGGTCCCGGCGGAGGAACTCGCCGGCGTCCGCGAGACGGTCGCCGCGCTCGCCCCCAGGGCCGCGGTCATCGACGCCGCGTACGGGCGGATCGACCCCGAGCTGCTCTTCGACCGGGTAGTGCCGGAGGACGAGATCGAGGGCCAGATGTCCATCGAGGACATCCTGTACGGCCCCGACGGCGAGGGGGACGAGGGGGCCGGGCACGCCCACCCGCACGCCGCGTACGACACGGTCTCGCTGAGCACGGCGACGCCGCTGCACCCGCGCCGGCTGATGGCCTTCCTCGACGGGCGCCCCGAGGGCCTGTACCGCCTCAAGGGCTTCGTCGACTTCGGCACCGCCGACCCGGCCAACCGTTACGGCGTCCACGCGGTCGGCCGCTTCCTGCGTTTCCGGCCGGAGCCGTGGCCGGCCGGCGAGGAGCGGCTGACCCAGCTGGTCCTCATCGGCACCGGCGTCGACGCGGCCGCCCTCCGCAAGGAGCTCGCCGACTGCGAGCAGAACGGCCCGGGGGACACCCCCGACGACCACGCCATGTGGGGCGTCCTGCGGTACGTACCCGGCAGCGAGGACGAGCCCGGGGACACTCCCTAACCTCCCACCGGCGGGTGGCCGGCGTCCGAGGTGCCGAAGGCGTCGAGGTAGCCGGCGAGGCCGTCGCCGCCGGTGCCCGCCCAGCCCACGTAGCCGTCCGGGCGGATCAGGAACAGGCCCGTTCCGTACGGCTCGTACGCGGCGAGGTGGGCCGTGCGCACGGTGTCGTCCGTCAGGGGCGGCAGCGGGACGCCGACCGCGAGCAGCGTGAAGTGCGGGCCCCGGAAGACGTCGAAGAGCCGGCCGGCGCCGTACGGGCCGTCGGGAGCGCGGTCGCCCGCGCGCAGGGCGCCGTCGGCGAGCCCGGTCCTGGTCTCCCTGGTGAGCGGCGAGTCCCGGTAGCCGAGCCCCAGCTGCTGGACCTCCTCGCCGCGCTGGGTGTTCGCGCCCTCGGAGCTCGCCCGGTGCAGGCGGGTGCTGATGCCGAGGACGTCGGCGGCGACGGGCAGCCGCTCCGCCTCGTACGAGTCGAGCAGTGCGGCGGGCGCCCCGTGCCGCAGCACCCGGCCCAGCTTCCAGCCGAGGTTGTACGCGTCCTGGATGCTGGTGTTGAGTCCCTGCCCGCCCGCGGGGGAGTGCACATGCGCCGCGTCGCCCGCGAGGAGGACCCGGCCGTCCCGGAACCGGTCCGCCATCGCCGCGCGGGCCCGGAAGTCGGAGGCCCACACCACCTCGACCACGTCCGTCGCGGCGAGCGGAGTGCGGGCGGCGAGGAGCTCGCGCACCGCGCGGGGAGCGGTGTCCACGGTGGCGCCCTCGTCCTCGAAGGCCGCGATGAGCTGGAACTGGTCGCCGCCGGGCAGCGGACACAGGGCGACGGCTCCGCCCGGTGCCTTCGGCCAGACCTGCCAGTTGCCGCGGTCCACGATCGAGTCGGGGGAGAGCCGGACGTCCGCGACGAGCATCGGACGGGGGTCGACGGTCTCGCCCGTCATGCCGATGCCGAGGGCCTTGCGGACGGTGGAGCGTCCGCCGTCGGCCGCCACGAGGTAGGCCGCCCGCACCGTCTCGCCGGTGGACAGCTCCGCCTCGACGGCGTCCTCGGACTGGCGGAACCCGGTGAGCGCCGTCCCGAACCGGACGTCGCCGCCGAGCTCCCGCAGGCGGGCGTACAGCAGCTCCTGGGTGCGTGACTGGGGGATGAGCAGGATGGTGGCGTACGGCACCTGCTCGGTCGGCTCGGAGCGCGCCATCATGTCCCACTCGCCCTGCCGCTCGGCACCCTCCCAGGCGCGCATCCTCGGGTAGGGCGAGCCCGCCGCGAGGATCCCCGGCAGGGCCCCGAGGTCGTCGAGCACCTCCTGGCTGCGCGGCTGGATCCCCTTGCCGCGCGAGCCGGGGAACAGCCGGTCCGCCTTCTCCACGAGCGTCGCGCGCACGCCCCGGCGGGCCAGGTCGATCGCGAGCACCAGCCCGGTCGGTCCCGCCCCGACGATGACGACGTCCGTCCCCACGGTCTCGCTCCCTGCCATACCGCCGCCTCCGCGCCCGAGTCCTTAACGCCGTTAAATTCCGACATCGAAAGCATCTCCTTAACGTCGTTAAGCTGTCAAGGGGATACCGTGACGGAGTGGCGACCAAGAAGACGAACCGGCTGGACCCCGCGTCGGTGGCGGAGACCGCCCTGAGCCTGCTCAACGAGCGCGGCCTCGACGGGCTGACGCTGCGGGCGATCGCCCAGGAGCTGAACGTCCAGGCGCCCGCGCTCTACTGGCACTTCAAGAACAAGCAGGCGCTGCTCGACGAGATGGCGACCGTGATGTACCGGCGGATGGTCGAGGACCCCGACACGCGCCCGCCCGGCGACCTCGCCTGGCAGGACCGGATCCTCGCGGTCAACCGGGGTCTTCGCGCCGGGCTGCTGCGCTACCGCGACGGCGCCAAGGTCTACAGCGGGGCCCGCTTCACCGGGACCGACTTCGCTGCCGACATGGAGCTCCAGCTGGGCTCGCTCGTCGACGCGGGTTTCTCGCTGCACCAGGCGGTGCGGGCCAGCACCACGGCGTACATGTACACCCTCGGCTTCGTCACCGAGGAGCAGGGCACCGAGCCGGTCCAGGGGCAGCCCCGTGAGGGCTTCGACGTGGAGCGGCGCGCCGAGTGGCTCGCGGACTACCCGCTCGCGGCGGCGGCCGGCGCGGAGCTCTTCGCCGACTACGACGACGGCTTCGAGGAAGGGCTGCGCCTGATCGTCGCCGGGATCGAGGCCGTCTACGCCCCCACTGCGCCGCACCCGTCGTAACCGGAGCGAGCCGAGAAAACCGAGCCGAGAGAACCGAGCCGAGCAAGCCGAGAAGGCCGAGCAAGCCGAGAAAGCCCCCTCTCCCGCGCGATGGCACGGGACAGGGGGCTTTCTGTGCTTCCGGGGGCGGGCCTAGCCGATCGGGCCCGCCACGACCTCCACCGGCTTCTCCAGCGGAGTGCCCGAGCCGTCGCGGCGCGGGTCCGGGTCCGGGAGCTCGGACGGCATGCCGTTCTTCTGGGCGGCGTGGGCCGGGACGGCGCCCGCCCAGGCCAGGACGAGGACGTCCTCGCCCTTCAGGAAGCGCTGGCAGCGCACACCGCCCGTCGCGCGGCCCTTGCGCGGGTACTGGTCGAACGGCGTCAGCTTCGCCGACGTGCCGGCCGAGGCGTCCAGCGTGCCCGTGGAGCCGGCGACCGTGAAGACCACCGCGTCCGCCGCAGGGTCCACGGCGGCGAAGGAGATGACCTCGGCGCCCGCCGTCAGCTTGATGCCGGCCATGCCGCCCGCGGGGCGGCCCTGCGGGCGCACCTGCGAGGCCGGGTAGCGCAGCAGCTGGGCGTCGGAGGTGATGAAGACGAGGTCTTCCTCGCCGGTCCGCAGTTCCGTCGCGCCGACGATCCGGTCGCCGTCCTTGAGGCCGATGACCTCCAGCTCGTCCTTGTTGGCCGGATAGTCCGGGACCACGCGCTTGACCACGCCCTGCAGCGTGCCGATCGCGAGGCCGGGGGAGGTCTCGGCGAGCGTGGTGAGGCAGACCACCGTCTCGTCGGCCTCCAGGGAGAGGAACTCGGTGAGCGGCGCTCCGCCCGACAGGTTCGGCGCGGCGGCCGTGTCGGGGAGCTGCGGAAGGTCGATCACCGCGATCCGCAGCAGCCGTCCGGTCGAGGTCACCGCGCCGACCTCGCCGCGCTGGGTGGTGGCGACCGAGGAGACGATCGCGTCGTGCTTGACGCGCTTGGCCTCCGGATCGGCCGGTGCGACCTCCGCCGTGGCCGTACGGGCGAGCAGGCCCGTCGAGGACAGCAGCACCCGGCACGGGTCGTCCGCGACCTGGAGGGCGACGGTCGCGACGGGGGCGCCCGCGGACTCGAGCAGGACGGTGCGCCGGTCGGTGGCGAACTTCTTCGCGACCGCCGCCAGTTCCGCCGAGACCAGCTTGCGCAGCTCGGTGTCGGAATCCAGGATCCCGGTCAGCTCGTCGATCTCGCCGGTGAGCCGGTCGCGCTCGGTCTCCAGCTCCAGCCGGTCGAACTTGGTGAGCCGGCGCAGCGGGGTGTCCAGGATGTACTGCGTCTGGATCTCGCTCAGGGAGAAGCGCTCGATCAGGCGCTGCTTGGCCTCCGCCGAGTTCTCGCTCTCCCGGATCAGCCGGATGACCTCGTCGATGTCGAGGAGCGCGACGAGCAGGCCCTCGACCAGGTGCAGCCGGTCGCGCTTCTTGCCGCGGCGGAACTCGGAGCGGCGCCGGACCACCTCGAAGCGGTGGTCGAGGTAGACCTCCAGGAGCTCCTTGAGGCCGAGGGTGAGCGGCTGGCCGTCGACCAGGGCCACGTTGTTGATGCCGAAGGACTCCTCCATCGGCGTCAGCTTGTACAGCTGCTCCAGGACCGCCTCCGGCACGAAGCCGTTCTTGATCTCGATCACCAGGCGCAGGCCGTGGTTGCGGTCGGTGAGGTCCTTGACGTCGGCGATGCCCTGCAGCTTCTTGGAGCCGACCAGGTCCTTGATCTTGGAGATCACCTTCTCCGGGCCGACGGTGAAGGGCAGTTCGGTGACGACGATGCCCTTGCGGCGGGCCGTGACCGTCTCGACGCTGGTCGTCGCGCGGATCTTGAAGGTGCCGCGGCCGGTCTGGTACGCGTCCTTGACGCCGGACAGGCCGACGATCCGGCCGCCGGTCGGCAGGTCGGGACCCGGCACGAAGCGCATCAGCGCCTCCAGGTCCGCGTTCGGGTAGCGGATCAGGTGCCGGGCGGCGGCGATGACCTCGCCCAGGTTGTGCGGCGGCATGTTGGTCGCCATGCCGACCGCGATGCCGGAGGCGCCGTTGACCAGCAGGTTCGGATAGGCGGCGGGGAGCGCGACCGGCTCCTGCTCCTGACCGTCGTAGTTCGGCGTGAAGTCGACGGTGTCCTCGTCGATGGACTCCGTCATGAGGAGCGCGGCCGGCGCCATCCGCGACTCCGTGTACCGCATGGCGGCCGGCGGGTCGTCGTTGCCGAGGGAGCCGAAGTTGCCGTGGCCGTCGACCAGGGGGAGGCGCATGGAGAAGGGCTGCGCCATGCGCACCATCGCGTCGTAGATCGACGCGTCGCCGTGGGGGTGCAGCTTGCCCATGACCTCGCCGACGACGCGGGCGCACTTGACGAACCCGCGCTCCGGTCGCAGGCCCATCTCGCCCATCTGGTAGACGATCCGGCGCTGCACGGGCTTCATGCCGTCGCGGGCGTCGGGCAGCGCGCGGGAGTAGATCACCGAGTACGCGTACTCGAGGAACGAGCCCTGCATCTCGTCGACTACGTCGATGTCAAGGATTCGCTCTTCGAACGCGTCGTCCGGCGGCGGTGTCTTCGTGCTGCGGCGGGCCATCGCGGCTGCGGCTCCTTCACCAACAAGGTTGATCTGACGCGGACCATTGTGGACCGTCCCACTGACAAGCGGGACCGCGACCCGGGTCTGACGACCTGCGGGGTCACCTGCGCGCCCCGGTCACGACCCGGAAGAGGGACGTCGGGACGGGACGGGAACTTCGCGAGGTGTCGGCGCGCTTGCATACAGTGGCAGGACTTTTCCACATCGCGATCGAAGGGACGTACATGCCCATGGGTCACACGGCCACGGCCGAGGCCGGCTCCGGCGGCCTGACAGCGACCGAGCACCGGCTGGCCAACGGCCTGCGCGTGGTGCTCTCGGAGGACCACCTGACCCCGGTCGCCGCGGTCTGCCTCTGGTACGACGTCGGCTCGCGCCACGAGGTCGCGGGCCGCACCGGTCTCGCCCACCTCTTCGAGCACCTGATGTTCCAGGGCTCGAAGCAGGTCCACGGGAACGGCCACTTCGAGCTGGTGCAGGGCGCCGGCGGCTCGCTCAACGGCACCACCAGCTTCGAGCGCACCAACTACTTCGAGACCATGCCGGCCCACCAGCTGGAGCTCGCGCTCTGGCTGGAGGCCGACCGCATGGGCTCGCTGCTCGCCGCCCTGGACGACGAGTCCATGGAGAACCAGCGCGACGTCGTCAAGAACGAGCGCCGCCAGCGGTACGACAACGTGCCCTACGGCACCGCCTTCGAGCGCCTCACGGCCCTCGCGTACCCCGAGGGCCACCCGTACCACCACACCCCGATCGGCTCCATGGCCGACCTGGACGCCGCCACCCTGGAGGACGCGCGGAACTTCTTCCGCACGTACTACGCGCCGAACAACGCGGTGCTCTCGGTCGTCGGCGACATCGACCCCGAGAAGACGCTCGCCTGGGTCGAGAAGTACTTCGGCTCCATCCCGGGGCACGACGGCAAGCCCGAGCCGCGCTCCGGCGAGCTGCCCGAGGTGATCGGCGAGCAGCTGCGCGAGGTCATCGAGGAGGAGGTCCCGGCCCGTGCGCTGATGGCCGCCTACCGGCTGCCGCACGACGGCACGCGCGCGTGCGACGCCGCCGACCTGGCCCTCACGATCCTCGGCGGCGGCGAGTCCTCCCGTCTCCACAACCGGCTGGTCCGCCGCGACCGCACCGCCGTCGCGGCGGGCTTCGGGCTGCTGCGGCTGGCCGGCGCGCCCTCGCTGGGCTGGCTGGACGTCAAGACCTCCGGCGGCGTCGAGGTGCCGCAGATCGAGTCGGCCGTCGACGACGAGCTGGCCCGCTTCGCCGCCGAGGGCCCGACGCCCGAGGAGATGGAGCGCGCGCAGGCGCAGTTGGAGCGCGAGTGGCTCGACCGCCTCGGCACGGTCGCGGGCCGCGCCGACGAACTGTGCCGGTTCGCGGTGCTGTTCGGCGACCCGCAGCTCGCGCTGACCGCCGTGCACAGGGTCCTCGACATCAGCGCCGAGGAGGTGCAGGAGGTCGCCAAGGCCACGCTGCGCCCGGACAACCGCGCCGTGCTGGTCTACGAACCGGTGGGCGCCGACGCCGACAGCGACGAGGAAGAGGGAGCGGACCAGTGACCGACACGGCCGCGTCTTTGACGAGCATGACCTTCCATCCGCAGCCCCAGCCGGGCGAGGCCAAGCCCTGGGCCTTCCCCGCCCCGGAACGCGGCGCCCTGGACAACGGGCTGACCGTGCTGCGCTGCCACCGCCCCGGCCAGCAGGTGGTGGCCGTCGAGATCTCCCTCGACGCGCCGCTGGACGCCGAGCCCGAGGGCCTGGACGGCGTGGCCACGATCATGGCCCGTGCCCTGTCCGAGGGCACCGACCAGCACTCCGCCGAGGAGTTCGCCGCCGAACTGGAGCGCTGCGGCGCCACCCTCGACGCGGCGGCCGACCACCCGGGCGTACGGGTCTCCCTGGAGGTCCCGGTCTCCCGGCTCCCCAAGGCGCTCGGCCTGCTCTCCGAGGCGCTGATCGCCCCGGCGTTCGACGAGTCCGAGGTCGAGCGGCTGGTGCGCAACCGGCTGGATGAGATCCCGCACGAGTCGGCCAACCCGGCCCGCCGCGCGGCCAAGCAGCTCTCCAAGGAGCTGTTCCCGGCCTCCGCGCGCGTCTCCCGGCCGCGTCAGGGCACCGAGGAGACCGTCGCCGCGATCGACGCCACCGCGGTCCGCGCCTTCTTCGACGCGCACGTGCGGCCCGCCACGGCCACCGCCGTGGTCGTCGGCGACCTCACCGACGTCGACCTCGACAAGGTGCTCGCCGAGACGCTGGGCGCCTGGACGGGCACCGCGGCCGACCGGCGGCGCATGCCGGCCTTCTCGGCCGACGACACCGGCCGGGTCGTCATCGTGGACCGCCCCGGCGCCGTCCAGACGCAGCTGCTCATCGGCCGCGTCGGCGCCGACCGCCACGACCGCGTGTGGCCGGCCCAGGTGCTCGGCACGTACTGCCTCGGCGGCACCCTCACCTCCCGTCTGGACCGCGTCCTGCGTGAGGAGAAGGGCTACACGTACGGCGTGCGCTCCTTCGGCCAGGTGCTGCGCTCCGACAGCGAGGGCAACGGGGCGTCGCTGCTCGCCATCAGCGGCTCGGTCGACACCCCGAACACGGGCCCGGCACTTGACGACCTGTGGAAGGTGCTGCGCACCCTCGCCGCCGACGGTCTGACGGACGCCGAGCGCGATGTGGCCGTGCAGAACCTGGTGGGCGTCGCGCCGCTCAAGTACGAGACGGCGGCCTCCGTCGCGGGCACGCTCGCCGACCAGGTCGAGCAGCACCTCGCGGACGACTACCAGGCACAGTTGTACGCGCGGCTCGCCGAGACCGGCACCGTGGAGGCGACCGCGGCCGTGGTCAACGCCTTCCCGGTGGACCGGCTCGTCACCGTGCTCGTCGGTGACGCGGCGCAGATCGAGGAGCTGGTGCGCGCCCTCGGCATCGGTGAAGTGACGGTCGTGACCGGCTGATTGAGCCGCTGTCACACCGACTCGGGGACCCCGACGACCTGGTTCGTCGGGGTCCTCCCGTTTGTCCGTATTGTTGAGAAGTGTGGTCTTCTGCCCTGTGGCATGTCTTACAAAAAGGCGTGTCTGTTTGGCGATTGACAGAAGATCGGCCTAGCTTCGATCCGACTGTTCGTCCGTAGTACGACGCCGCATCCGCGGCAACGGGCAGTCATCGCCGAGTCCCCGTAAGGCGCGAGCCTGGGGAGCCGGGGACCCAACGCAGTCCCTGGGGTGAATCGGACGCCTTCGCTCAGCGAGCGGAGGGGCCCGTAGGAGACCTTCCTGCTCCGAACCCGTCAGCTAACCCGGTAGGCGAGAGGGAAGGAAAGGATCAGCCACTACATGGCGTTCACCCGTGCCACCGGGAAGCATCGTGGACCGAGCCGTCTGGCGCGCCGCGGAGTGGGCATCGCCGGTGTGGCGACCCTCGCGACCACCGGCGTCATCGGCACCCTGGCCTCCCCGGCGTTCGCCGCCGACACGGAGCCCGTCTCCCCCGAGGACACCGGCCTCACCCAGGTGATCACCGCCGAGTCCCTCGCCGACCGGGTCGACGCCCAGGCCGCCGCCCAGGAGAAGGAGGCGGTCGAGACCGCCGCCCGGGCCAAGGCCGCCGCCGAGGCGAAGCGCAAGGCCGAGGCCCGTGCCAAGGAGCTCCGCGCCGCCAAGGAGCGCGCCGCCCGTGAGGCCGAGCGCAAGCGCCTGAGCTCCTTCCAGCTCCCCGTCTCCGGCTCGTACGTGAGCACCGGCTACAAGACCGGCGGCTCGCTCTGGTCCTCCGGCCACCACTCCGGCATCGACTTCCACGCCTCCTACGGCTCGCAGGTCGTCTCCGTGGGCTCGGGCACCGTCGTCGAGGCCGGCTGGGGCGGCGCCTACGGCAACAACATCGTCATCAAGATGAACGACGGCACGTACACCCAGTACGGTCACCTCTCCTCGATCGGCGTCTCCGTCGGCCAGACGGTCACCCCCGGCGAGCAGATCGGCATCTCCGGCTCCTCCGGCAACTCGACCGGCCCGCACCTCCACTTCGAGGCCCGCACGAGCGCCGAGTACGGATCGGACATCAACCCGATCACCTACCTCCGTGCCCGCGGGGTCCACGTCTGACGTGTGAATTCTGTGAAGAAGCCCCGGCTCGAACGAGCCGGGGCTTCTTTTTTGTGGCCGAATTACCGGGCGGCATCGGAAATTCCGACGTCCTGCAATAGAGTTCGCGAGAGTCGCGGGACGGGCGCCACTCGACGGGGTTTCGCGCGGATCACATTACGGAGGTCGGCCATGCGTGTTCCCGCGCACTCGGTATGCACGGCGATCCGGGACGACATCGTCTCCGGCGTCTTCGAGCGGGGCGCCCGGCTGACCGAGGAGCAACTCGCCCGCCGCTACGGCGTCTCCCGCGTCCCGGTCCGCGAGGCACTGCGCACCCTGGAGTCCGAGGGCTTCGTGGTCACCCGCCGGCACGCCGGCGCCCATGTCGCCGAGCCCACCGAGCAGGAGGCGGCCGACCTGCTCGACGTCCGGACCCTCCTGGAGCCGCTGGGGGCCGCCCGCGCCGCCCAGCGCCGCACCGAGGCGCACCTCAAGGTGCTGCGCGGGCTGGTCAGGCTGGGGCAGGAGCGGGCCAGGCGCGGCCAGGGCGACGACCTGGGCTCCCTCGGCGCCTGGTTCCACGAGACGCTGGCCCAGGCGTCCGGCAGCCCGCCGCTCACCGCGCTCCTCACCCAGCTGCGGCACAAGATCGCGTGGATGTACGCGGTCGAGCCCGCCGAGCGGCCCGTGGAGGCATGGGCCGAGCACGGCGCCATCGTCGACGCCGTCGCGCGCGGGGACGCCGAACGGGCCCGCGCCCTGACCGCCCTGCACGTGGAGCGCGCCCTGCCGCTGCACCGGCCGCGCCGTCCGGAGCGGGCGCGTGTGAGGGTTTCGCAACATGTCGTCAACACCGCGGGTCCGCGGAATTAACACCGACGCCGTATACAAGGGGAAGGAAATGCGGACGGCCGATCGGTTCGGGCCGCCCTATTCCGGATTCCTGATGCGCGCTGCCCGGTTCCGTAAAGGAAAAGCGGCCGGCCGTAATGCAGAAAAGGCCGCGCCCGCCGGAATTCCGGCAGGTGCGGCCCTTCGCGATCCGTCGTCGGGGAGGAGACGGGTCAGACGGTCTCGGGGAGCTCCTCGAGACCCTCGGCGACCAGCTTCGCGAGGCGGTCGAGCGCGGCCTCGGCGCCATCGGCGTCCGAAGCGAGCACGATCTCCTCGCCGCCCTGGGCACCCAGGCCGAGCACCGCGAGCATGGACGCGGCGTTGACCGGGTTGCCGTCGGCCTTGGCGATCGTCACGGGGACGCCGGCGGCCGTGGCGGCACGGACGAAGATGGAGGCGGGGCGGGCGTGCAGGCCCTCGGCCCAGCCGACGTTGACGCGGCGCTCAGCCATGGTGGTTGCCCTTCAACTTTCAGCGGTTGTCTAGACCAGTCTCTCACGGGCGGCGTCGTGCTCGTACCGACCTTCGGCCCCTTTGGGGGCGGCCGTTAGGCCCTCCCTACCTTGCACGGCGGGCACCCGCCGCGCGACCGGTGCCGCTGTCGGACCCCGGCCGTACGCTTGCCCCATGCAGAGCGCGTCGGAACAGTCCGAACAGCCGGAACACGCGTATCCCGACCACTGGGAAGCGGACGTGGTCCTCCGTGACGGCGGCACCGCGCGCATCCGGCCCATCACCACCGACGACGCCGAGCGGCTGGTCAGCTTCTACGAGCAGGTCTCGGACGAGTCGAAGTACTACCGCTTCTTCGCGCCGTACCCCCGGCTGTCCGCCAAGGACGTGCACCGCTTCACCCACCACGACTTCGTCGACCGGGTGGGGCTCGCCGCCACGGTGGGCGGGGACTTCATCGCCACCGTGCGCTACGACCGCATCAACGCCCTGGGCCGCCCCGCCTCCGCCCCGGCCGACGAGGCCGAGGTCGCCTTCCTCGTCCAGGACGCCCACCAGGGGCGCGGGGTCGCGTCCGCGCTCCTGGAGCACGTCGCGGCCGTCGCGCGGGAGCGGGGCATCCGGCGGTTCGTCGCCGAGGTGCTGCCCGCCAACACCAAGATGATCAAGGTGTTCACGGACGCCGGCTACACCCAGAAGCGCAGCTTCGAGGACGGCTCCGTCCGCCTCCACCTCGACCTGGAGCCCACCGACCGCTCCCTCGCCGTCCAGCGCGCCCGCGAACAGCGCGCCGAGGCCCGGTCCGTGCAGCGCCTCCTCGCGCCCGGCTCGGTCGCCGTGGTCGGCGTGGGCCGCGCCCCCGGCGGAGTCGGCAGGGCCGTGCTCCGCAACCTCCTCGCCGCCGGCTACACCGGGCGGGTCCACGCCGTGAACAGCGCCCTGGGGGAGGGGCGGCACGAACTGGAGGGCGTTCCCGCCTTCCGGAGCGTCGCCGCCATCGGCGAGCACGTCGACCTCGCCGTCCTCGCCGTCCCGGCCGAGCGGGTCCCCGAGGCCGTCGCCGACTGCGGCGAGCACGGGGTGCGGGGCCTCGTCGTCCTCTCCGCCGGATACGCGGAGAGCGGGCCCGAGGGCCGCGAGCGCCAGCGCGCGCTGGTGCGCCAGGCCCGCTCGTACGGCATGCGGATCATCGGCCCCAACGCCTTCGGGATCATCAATACGGCCGAGTCCGTCCGGCTGAACGCCTCGCTGGCCCCCCAGATGCCGGCCGCCGGCCGCATCGGGCTCTTCACCCAGTCCGGCGCCATCGGCATCGCCCTCCTCGCCGGGCTGCACCGGCGCGGCGCCGGGCTCTCCACCTTCCTCTCCGCGGGCAACCGGGCGGACGTCTCCGGCAACGACCTCCTCCAGCACTGGTACGACGACCCGGCGACCGACGTCGTCCTCCTCTACCTGGAGTCGATCGGCAACCCCCGGAAGTTCACCCGGCTCGCCCGCCGCACCGCCGCCGTCAAGCCGGTCGTGGTCGTCAAGGGCGCCCGGCACAGCGGCAGCGCCCCGCCCGGCCACCGCGTCCCCGTCACCCGCATCCCGCACGCCACCGTCTCCGAGCTGCTGCGGCAGGCCGGCGTCATCCGCGTCGACACCGTCACCGAACTCGTCGACGCGGGCCTCCTCCTCGCGGACCAGCCCCTGCCGGCAGGCCCCCGCGTCGCCATCCTCGGCAACTCGGAATCCCTCGGACTGCTCACCTACGATGCCTGCCTCACCGAGGGACTGCGCCCGCTGCGCCCCCTCGACCTCACGACCGGCGCCACCCCCGCCGACTTCCGCGCCGCCCTCGCCGCCGCCCTCGCGGACGACGCCTGCGACGCCGTGGTCGTCACCGCGATCCCCTGGGTCGGGGAGAACGGGGCGACCGAGTCCGGCGACGGCGAGGTCCTGGCCGCCGCCCTCCGCTCCGCCGTCGCCGACGCCCCGGGCGCGGCCAAGCCGGTCGTCGTCGTCCACGTCGAGATGGGCGCCCTGGCCGAGGCCCTCGCGGAGGCGACCCGCACCCGCCCGGCGCCCCGGACCGCGCCGCCGTCCGGGGCCCCCGGAGCCACGCGCCCGACCCTGCCCGAGGCCCCGGCCTCCGCACCGCGGGAACCGGCCGCCCCGGACGCGCCGCGGACCGGGCCGGGCGAGGATCCGCCCGCCGCCCGGGCCATCCCCTCCTACCCCGCCGCCGAGCGGGCCGTGCGGGCCCTCGCGGAGTCCGTGCGGTACGCGCAGTGGCGCCGGCAGGCCGCCGCCGACCCCGGACGGGTGCCCGAGTTCGACACCATCGACGAGACCGGGGCCGCCGGCCTCATCGCGCGGGTGCTCGGCGAGGAGGGCACCGACCCGCGCGGGGTGACCCTCGGCGCCGAGGAGACGGGCGAGCTCCTCGGGCGGTACGGGATCGGCGTCCTGCCCACCCTGCCCGCGCCCACCCCCGACGACGCGGTCCGCGCCGCCGCCCGGCTCGGCTTCCCCGTCGCCCTCAAGACCACGGCACCGCACCTGCGCCACCGCCCCGACCTCGGCGGCGTACGGCTCGACCTGGCGACCGAGGAGCAGCTGCGCACCGCGTACGCCGAGCTCACCGAGACCCTCGGCAAGCCCGAGGAGCTCCAGCCGGTCGTCCAGGCCATGGTCCCGCGCGGCGTCGACACCGTGGTGCGCGCCGCGATCGACCCCGCCGTCGGCGCCGTCCTCTCCTTCGGCCTCGCCGGAGCCGCCTCCGAACTGCTCGGCGACATGTCCCACCGGCTCGTCCCCGCCACCGACCGGGACGCCGCCGACCTCGTCCGCTCGATCCGCACCGCCCCGCTCCTGTTCGGCTGGCGCGGCTCCGCACCCGTCGACACCCCCGCCCTCGAAGAGCTGCTGCTGCGGGTCTCCCGGCTGGTCGACGACCACCCCGAGGTCGTCGCCATCTCCCTCGAACCCGTCGTCGTCGCCCCGCGCGGCGTCTCCGTCCTCGGCGCCACCGTCCGCCTCGCCCCGCCCCCGCCCCGCACCGACCTCGGCCCGCGGCGCCTCCCGAGCTACCAGTGACATGAGCGAGCCCACGAGCCCCGCGGGAGGGCGGGAAGGGGGCCCACCGCCCCGTAGGATGGAGTCCATGGCTAAGACCGGTACGACGACCCAGGGGCTGCGCGCGGCGATCGAGCGCAGCGGCTACTACCCGGCCCTCGTGGCCGAGGCGGTGGAGTCCGCCGTCGGCGGCGAGGCGGTCTCGTCGTACGTGGTCCACCAGGAGACCACGTTCGACGCGAACGAGGTCCGCCGCCACGTCACCGTCCTCGTCCTGACGGCCAAGCGCTTCATCGTCAGCCACACCGACGAGCAGGCCGCCGACACCAGCTCCCCGACGCCGTACGCGACGACGTCCACCGAGTCGGTCAAGCTGGAGCGGATCTCCTCGATCGTCCTCAGCCGGGTCGTCGCCAACCCGGAGTCGTACACCCCGGGGACCCTGCCCCGCGAGGTCGTGCTGACCATCGGCTGGGGCGCCGTCTCCCGCATCGACCTGGAGCCCGCCGCCTGCGGCGACCCCAACTGCGACGCCGACCACGGCTACACCGGCAACTCCACCGCCGACGACCTCAGCCTGCGCGTCAGCGACGCCGGCGACGGCCCGGACACCGTCCGCCAGACGCTCGCCTTCGCGCAGGCGCTCTCCGAAGCCACCGCGGACACCGCGGTCAGCCGCTGATGGTCCAGCCCACCGCCGTCGCCCAGGGGTGGCCGGACGACCCCGTCCCGCTCGACCCCGCCACCGCCCCGCTCCCCGAGTACGGCAGCGGCTCCCTCGCCGACCTGCTGCCCACGCTCGTCTCGGGACAGGGCGTGCCCGGCTGCGAGCCCCGGATCGCCGAGCTCGCCCCCGCCGACCGCAACTGCGTCTTCCTCATCGACGGACTCGGCTGGGAGCAGATCAAGGCGCACCCGGACGAGGCCCCGTACCTCACCTCGCTGCTCGGCAGCTCGCGCGGCGGCACCGGCCGCCCGCTCACCGCGGGATTCCCGGCCACCACGGCGACCTCGCTCGCCTCGGTCGGCACCGGCCGCTTCCCCGGCGAGCACGGCCTGCCCGGCTACACCGTGCGCAACCCGGACACCGGCGAGCTGATGAACCAGCTCCGCTGGAAGCCCTGGACCCCGCCGCGCGTCTGGCAGCCGTACCCCACAGTCTTCCGGCTCGCCCACGAGGCCGGGATCCACACCGCCCAGGTCTCCTCGCCGATATTCCAGGACACCCCGCTCACCAAGATCGCGCTGAGCGGCGGCACGTTCCACGGCAGGCTCTCCGGCGAGGAGCGGATGGACTTCGCCGCCGGGCAGCTGGCCGCCGGCGACCGGTCCCTCGTCTACACGTACTACAGCGAGCTCGACGGCGCCGGACACCGCTTCGGCATCGACTCCGACGCCTGGCGCGGCCAGCTGATGTTCGTCGACCGGCTCGTCCAGCGCCTCGCCGAGCAGCTCCCGCCGCGCTCCGCGCTCTATGTCACCGCCGACCACGGCATGGTCGACATCCCCTTCGACGAGGACCACCGGATCGACTTCGACGAGGACTGGGAGCTGCGCGCCGGCGTCGCCCTCCTCGGCGGCGAGGGCCGTGCCCGGCACGTCTACGCCGTCCCGGGGGCCGAGTCCGACGTCCTCACCTGCTGGAGCGAGGTCCTCGGCGACCGGTTCTGGGTGGCGAGCCGGGACGAGGCCATCGCGCTCGGCTGGTTCGGCGACCAGGTCGACGAGCGGGTCCACGGGCGCATCGGCGACGTGGTCGCCGCGGCCCAGGACGCCCTCGCCATCACGGCCTCCGTCAACGAGCCGAACGAGTCCGCCATGGTGGGCATGCACGGTTCGATGACGGCGGCGGAGCAACTCGTGCCGCTGCTGGAAGTACGCTCCTGAGGCCTCGGCCACGCGCCTTCCGCCCCCTGCCCTCGCCCGCCCCGCCCGCACCCGTCACCTCCCGACCGCGACCCTGACCCGAAAGGTCCCCGACCTCCCATGCCCGAGCTGGTGTTCTTCTCCGGAACGATGGACTGCGGAAAGAGCACCCTCGCTCTTCAGATCGAGCACAACAGGTCCGCCCGCGGACTCCAGGGCATGATCTTCACCCGGGACGACCGGGCGGGCGAGGGCAAGCTGTCCTCCCGGCTCGGTCTGGTCACCGACGCCGTCGAGGCGGCCGAGGGCTTCGACTTCTACGGGTACCTCGTCGCCCACCTGTCGAAGGGCGGGCGGTGCGACTACGTGATCGCCGACGAGGCGCAGTTCCTCGCGCCCGAGCAGATCGACCAGCTCGCCCGGGTCGTCGACGACCTCGAACTCGACGTCTTCGCCTTCGGTATCACCACCGACTTCCGGTCGAAGCTCTTCCCGGGCTCCCAGCGGCTCGTCGAGCTCGCCGACCGGGTGGAGGTCCTCCAGGTCGAGGCCCTGTGCTGGTGCGGCGCCCGCGCCACCCACAACGCGCGCACCGTCGGCGGCGAGATGGTCGTCGAGGGCGCCCAGGTCGTGGTCGGCGACGTCAACGCGGGCGACCAGGTCGGCTACGAGGTGCTGTGCCGCCGGCACCACCGGCGCCGCATGACGGCCTCCTCGGCCCGCGCCGCCGCCCTCTCCCCGGACGTCCTGCCGGTCCCGCAGGGCTGAGGCGCCGGACGGCTCACTCGGGGACGGCCCGGAAGCGGCGCCGGTACTCCATGGGCGTCGTGTCGAGGCGCCGGCGGAACGCCCGGATCAGGGTGTCCGTCGTACCGAACCCGCACAGGGTCGTGATCCGTTCCAGGGTGGCGTCGGTCGACTCCAGCTGATGCCGTGCCCGCTCCACCCGCGCCGACTCGACGTACGCGCTCGGGGTCGTGCCCAGCTCGGCCTTGAAGATCCGGGTGAGCTGCCGCTCGCTGATGTGGGCGGTCTCGGCGAGGTCCGCGAGGGTGAGCGGCTCGCCCAGGTTGCGCGTGATGTGGTGGCGCAGGTCCTCGATCCGGCGGGTGGTCGAGACGGGTTCGAGGGGGACGCTGAACTGGCTCTGCCCGCTGGGCCGCTTCAGGTACATCACGAGCTGTCGGGCGACCCGCAGGGCCATGGTCTCGCCGAAGTCGTCGGCGACGAGGGCGAGCGCCAGGTCGAGGCAGGAGCTGATCCCCGCGCCGGTCCACACGTCGCCGTCGCGGATGAAGATCGGGTCGGCGTCGACCTCGACCGCCGGGTGGTCGGAGGCCAGCTGCCGCGCGGTCGACCAGTGGGTGGTGGCGCGCTTGCCGTCCAGGAGCCCGGCGGCGGCGAGGAGGTGCGCCCCGACGCACACGGAGGTCACCCGCCGGGTCCGCTCCGCGAGCTGCCGGACCCGTTCGACGACGGCCGGGTCGACCAGGGCGCGGACCCGGCGCAGCTCGTCGACCTCGACCGCACCGGGCACCAGGAGGGTGTCGATGGCGCGCGCGGCCACCTCCTCGAAGGTGATGTCCGGGAGAACTCGCACCCCTGCGGAGGTGGTGACGGGGTCCATCGTCTCGGCGGCGAGGAGCACCTGATAGCCCGTCGCGTCGTCCGCCGTCTCGCGCCGCAGCAGGGCGAACACCTCGGGCGGCCCCGTGACGTCGAGCAGGTCGACGCCCTCGAAGAGAACGATGACGATGAGCCGTCCGGCGGCACTCATGGGGGACTCCGTCCGGTGTGCGGGGCAAGGTGATGTCCGGATCTGCATGTTAGGGCACGTCACCGACATGAGGAGGGGGCCCGTGCCACGCGTGCCGGGGGAGGCCGGCGGCGGGCACCCGCTGTTCACCTGAGATGTGCCCGGGGACCTCCTCCCGCTCGGTCGGGGGTCGTGCGCCTCGGCGGTAATGCGTCTCTACGACGATCAGTTCTACGACGATCAGCCCGGCCGAACCGCCCCTGGAGGACGTGTGCCACCCGCTGCCGAGACCGAGCCCTCCCCGTCCCGGCCGAGGCTCCGGGCGGCGGCCGGTGCCGGTCTCCTCACCGGCCTGCTCTTCTGCCTCGCCGGAGCGCTCGCGGGCAGCTACCCCTTCGGCGCCAGAACCCGCAACATCGTCGACCTGGGGCAGCAGTACCTGCCGTTCCACGCGTACTGGCGGAAGCTGCTCCTCGGTCAGACCGAGGGCGACCTGTTCCTCAACTGGTCGTCGGGCTTTGGATCCAATTTCCTCGGTGACTTCGGCACCTATCTGAGCAGCCCCTTCGACCTGCTCGTCCTCCTCTTCCCGGCAGACCGGCCCGAACTCGCCCTGTACGTCATCACCGCCGCCAAGATCGCCACCGCGGGGGCGGGCATGGCGGCCCTGCTCCTCACCCTTCGCCGAGGCCCCTGGCCGGTGGCGGCGGTGCTCGGCACCGCCTACGCGCTCTCCGGCTGGACCTTCAACTACGGCGCCACCGTGCCGATGTGGCTGGACGGGCTCGTGGCCTTCCCGCTGCTCTGCCTGGTGGGGGAGTGGGCCCGACGCGGACGTCGGCCGGTGCTCGGGCCGCTCGTCGTGGCCGTCGCCTGGTTCGCCAACTTCTACACCGCGTACATGGCGACCATCGGCGCCGCCGTCGTCCTGGCCGTACGCCTCCTGACGGCCGACGACACCGCGACTGGCCCGGTGGACGAGACCACGACCGGCCGGGTAGGCGACACCCGCCCGGTAGGCGACACCGGCCGGGTGAGCGACACCGGCCCGGCAACCGGCACCGGCACCGATGGCGTCTCCGAAACCGGCTCCCGCGCCCGCGCGCGGGGTGCCGTCGCCCGGCGCCCGCGGCTCGCCGCCCTGCTGAGGGCCGCCCGCAGCGTCCTCATCGGCATCGGGCTCGCCGCCCCGCTCGTCGTCGTCATCTTCCTCGCCACCCGCGTCGCCGACCCGACCCCGCCCACCGCCTTCGCCCCCGCGCCCTGGACGGACGTCCTGGCCCGGCTGCTGCCGGCGACGGCGAGCGTGGCCACCCCGGCGCTGTTCATCGGCACGCCCGCCCTGGCGCTCGCCCTCACCCTGCCCTTCAACGGCGCGGTCGCCGCCCGCGCGCGGATCGGGTGGACGGCCGCGATCGTCCTGGTCACGCTGTCCCTCCAGTGGGAGCCGACCCATCTGCTCTGGCACGCCGGAGCTTCGCCCAACGGCATCCCGTATCGCCAGACCTTCGTCCTCTGCGGCCTGCTGCTGATCGGCGCCTGGCTGTCGACGGCCCAGGGGCTGCCCCGGCCCGCGGCGCTCCTGGGCGGCGGCCTGCTGCTCGCGGGCGCCGCCTGGGCCTCCCGCGGCAGCGTCGACATCGACCGCTGGACCTACCCCGCAGCCGCCGGAGCCGCCGTCCTGGGGCTGCTCGCCGCCACGGCCGCCCTGTTCGCCGGCCGCCGCACCGGAAGGGTCCTCCCGGTCCTCGCCGTCGTGCTGCTGCTCGCCGCCCAGGCGGGCGAGACCCTGGTCACCGGCAAGCGCATCGAGGAACAGCAGCTCGCCAAGGTGTCCTGGGCGCCGCGGGTGGGCCCCTGGCACACCGACATGAGCCGCGCCGTGGCCGAGAAGGAGGCCTGGCCGCGCCACCGCACCGACCCCGGAGAGGTCCCCGGCGGCAACGACGTCCTCCTCGTCGGCGGCGAGGGCGCCGACTACTACAGCAGCCTCACTGCCGACACGTACTCCCGCACCCTCGCCGGCCTCGGCTTCGGCTACTACGCCAAGGGCCGGCACCCCGTCAGCCTCGACAACCCCGTCACCGACGCGATCTTCTCCGTCGGCACCCGGATGCGCTCGACCCCCGACGCCCCGCTCGCCGTCGACCGGCTCCCCAGGGCCACGATCACCGTCACCGACACCCCCGTACCGCCGCTCGTCACCGTCCATCCGGAGACACCCCCGAAGGAGGAGGGCGCCGACTCCGCCTTCGCGCGCCAGGAGCGCCTCCTCGGGCACACCGTGTACGACGTGCCGGAGACGCGGCGCGACGGCGGCACGCTCATCGCCCGGTGCCCCGCGGGCTCCCAGGTGTGGCTCTGGGCCCCGGAGTTCCAGGGCGGCGCCGCCCTGGACGGCCGCCCGCCCGTCGACTTCGCCGGCAAGCTGCCCTCCGTCCTCGCCCCCATGCAGGCGCTCGGCACCGTCCCGGACACCGGCGAGGTCCGCGTCGACCTGACGCCCAAGGCCAAGGCCGGGCCCCGGCCGAAGCTGCCCGCGTACCCCGTCGGCTGCCTCGTCCGGGAACGCCTCACCACCGCCGTACGGCAGCTCACGGCCACCGGCGCGACGGAGGTCCGCACCACAGGCCACACCCTCACCGCCGACCTGCCGTCCGGCAGCACCGGCACCGCCGTCCTCGCCGTGCCCCGCGTGTCCGGCTGGCGCTGCGCCGCCGGTGACGCGCCCCTGACGCCCGCCCGCGGCCGCCTGGGCCTCGTCGCCGTACCCCTGGACGGCCGGGCCGCCTCCGTGACCTGCTCCTTCCGGCCGCCCGGGCTCAAGCTGGGCGGCGCGGTCGGCGCGGCGGCCCTCGCCGCCCTCCTGGCCACCGCCTGGCTGCATCGCCGCCGCACCCGCGAACCGGCAGGACGGCAAGAGTTCACCGCCCGTGCACACGAGGCTCGTCCAGCGGAGAAAAGCGCTGTCTAATCTGCCCGCCAGTACCTGTACGCGAGTACGCGAGTTGGGGATCTCCGAGTGCCGAAACTGTCCGTCGTCGTGCCCTTCCACAATGTCGGGCCCTATGCCCCCGACACCCTGCGCAGTCTCGCGGACAATGCGGATGCCGACACCGAATTCCTGCTGGTCGACGACCATTCCACGGACGAGACGCCCGACCTCCTCGACCGCTGGAAGGACCGCATTCCGCAGGCCAGGGTGATCCGCCACGAGACGAACCTCGGCGTCGCCCAGGCCCGGAACACCGGAATCGACGCGGCCACCGGCGACTACCTCACCTTCCTCGACGGCGACGACTGGTACGCCCCCGGCCACCTGGCCGCCATGACGGCCGGAATCCACCGCCTGGGCTGCGACTTCGCCCGCACCGACCACGTCCTGTCGACCGCGCGCAACCGCCAGATCCGCTACGCCCCGGCGAAGGTGCGCGACGCCGTCATGGACCCCCGGGACGGAATCGCGCCTTCCAGCATGGTGACGATGGTCGACTATCCGTTCGTCCCGTTCGGCATTTACAGCGCCCGTCTGTTCGAAAACGGCGCCTCGCGATTCGAGACGAAACTGCGGACGGCCGAGGACCGCCTCTGGATCTGGCGGCTGCACCTCACCGCCCGCACCTATGCGGCTCTTTCCCTGCACGGCGTCTTCTACCGGCGCGGAGTCACCACCTCGCTCACCCAGATCACCGACAACCGGCAACTGGACTTCATTCCCTCCTACGACCTCCTCCTCGAAGAGGTCTCCCGCGACCGCGACGCCGACCGCTTCCTCCCGAAGGCCGTCCGCACGTACTGCGCGATGATCGCCTTCCACATGGCGAAGTCCGACCAGTACGAGTCGGCCGTCGCCAAGCGGCTCCGGCGCGACGTGACCGACGCCCTGCGCCGGATGCCGCAGCAGGTCCTCGACGAGACCCTCGCGACCATGGACACGACCCGCAGCACCCTCCTGAGGAGCCTGCGCGACACCGGAAAGGCCGCCTGACCATGGCGATCACCGATCGGATCCAGATCTTCCAGGTGTCGACGCTGTACGGGGCCGCCACGGTGGCCGCCGCGATCGACGCCGGGCAGTTCGGCGCCCCGGGCGACGCCCGCCGCCTCCTGCTCGTCTCGAACAACGCCGAGATCCCCGAGACCGCCCTCCGGCTCGACGCCATGACGGGCTACGAGCGGATCGCCACCCGCTTCGACGAGGCCGTCGACTGGAACGAGGCGATCCACCCGCACCACCCCAGCTCCTGGTCACCCCGGCCCGAGGAGTCCCCCCTCTGGCAGCGCGTGTTCCGCACCGCCTGGGGGCTCGGCACCGCCACCGTCGAGCTCGTCGTCGAGTCGATCCAGGTCAACCCCGCCAAGGCGCTCGCCGCCGTGTTCGCCGAGAGCACCGTGCAGGTCTACGCCGACGGACTCATGAGCTACGGCCCGACCCGCGACGAACTGCCCCAGTCGATCGCCTGCCGCATCCAGCGCGTCCTCCACCTCGACCTGGTGCCCGGACTGCGCCCCCTGCTCCTCACGGAGTACGGGGTCGGAGCCGAGCTGGTCCCCGACGGGGCCTTCCGCGCGGTCCTGCGCGAGATCGCCGAGGCCGCCGGGGACGACGCCCGCCTCGCCGCCGCGGCCACCGCCGGGCCCACCGCCCTGCTCCTCGGCCAGTACCTCGCCGTCCTCGGTATCCTCACCGCCGACGAGGAGGAGGAGTTGCACGGGCGCATGCTGCGCGGCGCCGCTGCCGCCGGGCACCGCAGCGTGGTCTTCAAGCCGCACCCGACCGCCCCCGCGCGCCACTCCCAGGCCCTGCACGAGGAGGCCGCCCGCGCGGGCGTCACCCTCACCGTCCTGGACGGACCCCTGCTCGCCGAGACCTTCTACGAGCGCTGCCGGCCCGAGCTCGTCGTCGGCTGCTTCTCCACCGCGATGCTGACCGCCGCCGTCTACTACGACGTCCCCGTCGCCCGCGTCGGCACCGAGACCGTCCTCGCCCGGCTCACCCCGTACGAGAACAGCAACCGCATCCCCCTGACCGTCGTCGACCACCTCGTCCCCGACCTGGAGGGCGCCGCCGAACCCCGCGTCCCCGGCGCCGCACCCGACACCCTCGCCCCCCTGGTCCGCGCCGTCGGCTACTGCATGCGCCCGACCGCGCACCCGGGGCTGCGCGCCGAGGCGTTCCGGTACGTGGAGGGCCGGGGAGAGGAGCTCCACTTCCCGGCGGAGCGGCTCGCGGAGCTGGAGCTGAGGGTGCCGGTCGGACGGTAGGACCTGGAGGCGAATGCTGGATATCGGATATCCGATATGGGATATGGGATTTTGGATCCGATATCCGGTCGGCCGCCCGCCCCTCAGTGCCCGCCCGTCGACCGCACCAGCGTGAACACCGCCCCCTCCGGGTCGGTCACCAGGGCCAGCCGTCCCGCCGTGCCCTCGCGGGGCGGGCGCAGCAGCTGGCCGCCCAGTTCGGTGACGAGCCGGGCGGAGGCGTCGACGTCGTCGACCTCGAAGTACGTCATCCAGTGCGCGCCCCGGTCGCGGGGCAGGGCCGAGCCCACGCCGTGCAGGGAGGCGACGGGGCGGCCGTCGAGGTGGAGGGTGAGGTAGTCGAAGTCGGCCGAGACGACGGGCTCGACCTCGTACCCGAAGATCGTCTGGTAGAACTTGCCGACCGAGCCCGTCTCGTACGTCAGGAGCTCGTTCCAGACGGGTGTCCCGGGCGGTCCCGCCGTCGCCGTCCCGTGGTGGGCCTCGGCCTGCCACACGCCGAAGACCGCGCCGGCCGGGTCGGAGCAGAGCGCCAGACGCCCGGCCTCGCCCGCGTCCAGCGGACCCACGGCGACGGTGCCGCCGCAGCAGCGGATGCTCTCCGCGGTCTCGTCGGCGTCGTCGGTGGCCAGGTACGTGGTCCAGGCGATCGGGAGATGCCGGTCCGGGGGCAGCTGGCCGATCCCGGCCACCTCCCGGCCGTCGAGCAGCGCGCGCACGTAGGGGCCGAGCTGCTGGGGGCCGGGGACGAACTCCCAGCCGAACAGTGCTCCGTAGAACTCCTGCGTCGCGTCAAGTCCGTGCACCATCAAGCTCACCCAACAGGGTGTACCGGGAGTGCGCCGAGTCGCCTCGGTCATCGTCTTCGTCTCCTCGCCAGTGGCCGTACGAGGTGGGGCCGGCAGGCCGCACAGTGGCTCCCCCCGGCGGGTCCTGCCCGCCGTCCGCCCGTCGTACACGCGGACCGGTCGGGCGTTCCGTGCCGATCGTTGCACCACGGGGCGGGCCGCGCGCCTCGGCGGATTCGGAGCGAGGGACGTGCTCAGGAGGTGGGCTGCGCGAGGATGGCACCCATGAAGCCCATCATCTCCGCAAGCGAACTCGTGAGCGAGTCGG
Source organism: Streptomyces sp. NPDC093111 (assembly GCF_040683955.1). Classification (NCBI taxonomy): domain Bacteria; kingdom Bacillati; phylum Actinomycetota; class Actinomycetes; order Kitasatosporales; family Streptomycetaceae; genus Streptomyces; species Streptomyces sp. NPDC093111. The sequence goes on from NZ_JBFBNW010000010.1 coordinate 138,818, forward strand.
CCGGGGCGCGGCCCCCGGTCCTCCTGGACGTCCGCTGGACCCTCGGCGGCCCGCCCGGACGCCCCGAGTACGAGGCCGGCCACCTCCCCGGCGCCGTGTACGTGGACCTGGACGCCGAGCTCGCGGGCCCGCCCGGGAGCGGCGGCCGGCACCCGCTGCCCGACGTCGCCGCCTTCGGTGCCGTGATGCGCCGGGCGGGTGTCTCGGCGGACCGCCCGGTCGTCGTCTACGACGGTGGCCTCGGCTGGGGCGCGGCCCGTGCCTGGTGGCTGCTGCGGTGGGCGGGCCACCCGGGCGTCCGGGTCCTGGACGGCGGCCTGGCCGCGTGGACGGGGGAGCTGTCGAAGGACCTGCCCGTCCCCGGGGAGGGCGATTTCGTGCCCGTGCCGGGTGCCCTCGGCCTGCTCGACGCGGACGCCGCCGCCTCCCTGGCCCGCTCCGGCCTGCTCCTGGACGCCCGCGCCGCGGAGCGCTACCGGGGCGACGTCGAGCCCATCGACCGGGTCGGCGGGCACATCCCGGGCGCGGTCTCGGCCCCGACGACGGAGAACGTCGCCGCCGACGGGCTCTTCCTGGCCGCGGACGCCCTGGCGGACCGGTTCGCCGCCCTCGGGGCCGCCGACGCCCCCGAGGTCGCCGTGTACTGCGGTTCGGGCGTGTCCGGCGCCCACCAGGTGCTCGCGCTGGAGCTCGCGGGCATCCCCGCCGCGCTCTACGCGGGCTCCTGGTCCGAGTGGTCCTCCGACCCGGCCCGGCCGGTGGCGACGGGCCCGGACCCGCAGTAGCCGACGGCCTCAGGACATGTCGAAGGGGCCCGCGCCACCGCGGTGGCGCGGGCCCCTTCGACGTACGGGAAACGTCAGTCCTGCTTCTTCCTGCGCGTGCCGAAGACGATCTCGTCCCAGCTCGGGACCGCGGCGCGGCGGCCCGGGCGGACGCCGTCCGCCTCGGCCTGACGGTCGGTGGTGCCGGTGAGACGGTCGCGGTGACCCGACACCGCGCGGGGCATCAGGACGTCGGCGTAGGCGGCGCCCGCGCCCGCGGATGCCGCCGGAGCCGGGGGCTCCCCGGCCTCGACCTCGTCGGAGGGCTCGGTGCTGTCCACCGGCTCGGGGACGATCATGTCGCCGCGGAAGCTGGGGACCGCCTCCAGGAGGCTCGTCAGGGAATCGCGCTCCTCCTCCGGCTCGGGCGCCGGCACGGGCGTCCGCTCCAGCTGGCGGTCGAGCGCGCGGTCCAGCGGCCTGTCCCGGGGCAGCCGGGCGATCCGAGGGACGAAGGGGAAGCTGGGCTCCGGCACGGCGGCGAGGGTGTCGTCGGTCTCGCCGATCAGCGCCCGCGCCTCGTCGTCGACGGCCTGGACGAGCCGCCTGGGCGGGTCGTACGTCCAGCTCGCCGTGTGTACCTCTCCGGCGACCCGGTAGACGAGCAGCACCTCCCAGGTGCCGTCGTCGCGGCGCCAGGAGTCCCACTGCACGGTGTCCTTGTCGGCGCCGCGCAGCAGCAGCCGCTCCTGCACCGCCTCGCCGAGCTGGGGGCCGGTGTTCTCGCCGGGACGGCGTACGGGGGTCTTGCGGGCCCGCTCGGCCATGAACGCGCGTTCGGCGAGCACCGGGCCCTCGAAGCGCCGGACCCGGTCGACGGGGATCCCGGCGAGCTGTGCGACCTCCTCCGCGGACGCACCCGCACGTATCCGTGCCTGGATGTCGCGGGGGCGGAGGTGGCTCTCCACCTCGATCTCGATCTGGCCGAGGCGCGCGCGGTCGTTGCGCACGGCGGCTCGCAGCCGTTCGTCGATCGGAAGTGTGTACTCCGTGCTGTCAGCAGCCTTCAGCACCAGTCGTGTGCCGTCGTTCGAGACGGCCACGACACGCAGTTCGGGCATGGGAACCTCCCGGGTGGTGCCTGCCGACGTCACGTGCGTCGCTGCTTCCGCTAGTCGAGTGTGGCCTGCCCGGGTGCAGCCTGCCACAACCCTGCCGAGTTGCCCGGCGTGTCGGGCCTGGACCCTGGAACGCCGTTATGGCACGGTTACCCTTTTGCGACCCAGAGTGACCGAGCGTCACGCTGTGTCGCGGGTGTCCGTGCGGTGCCGTGGCGCCGTCGGTGCGAGTGCCACCTGCGGCCCCCTTCCGTCGATTCCGGACGCCCATGGGGGAATCCGGACCCAGGGTTCGCCACAGTACTCCATTCGGGCCACCTGGGTGGACCGGCGCGCCGCCCAACTTCTCGGGGGGTACGGGAGTTGAGTCTCCGCGATCTTCGGACATGCGTGTCCCTCTTCACAGAAGCGCCAGAAACGGAACTAATCACTTCGTTCATTTGTCCCTTCTGGGTGCACGGTGGAACGAATGAACAAGCAGGGGTTGGACATGCTTCACAGGCCGGATCCCGGCGCGGAGGCCGCGGAAGAGAAGAAACGGTTCGACCTGAGCGTGCCTCAGGTCGCGGGAAGTGCCGTGGCGGCGGTGGTCGCCGCCAAACTGGCGTCCACGCTGGGCGTCTACGGAACGATCCTCGGCGCCGGTGTGATCAGCGTCATCGCCACCTGCGGCGGCCCGCTCCTCCAGCACCTCTTCAAGCGCACCGGCGAGCAGATGCACGCCGCGACGGCCGCGACCCGGCCGAAGGGGGAGCAGGCGCCCCCGCCGTACGGCGGGGAGCCACACCACCAGGAGGCGCCCGGCGCGGAGCCGTACGACGAGGAGTTCGGCGCGCCCACCACGCACGGCACCCGGATGCGTGGCTGGAAGCGCTCCGCCGCCGGCGCCGCCGCGGTCTTCCTCCTCGCGATGGGCGGCATCACCGCGTACGAGCTGACCTCGGGTCAGGACCTCAGCGGCACCAAGGGCACCACGACCTTCAGCTCCGTGGTGCGCGGCGGCGGCACCCCGAAGGAGGAGCAGTCCGACCGGGGCGTCACCCCCTCCCCGACGCCCGACGGCGACGGGCGGCAGGAGCAGAAGGGCGGCGGAACCCCCACCCCGGGTGACACCCCGTCGGCTCCGGTCACCCCGGACACCACGCCCACCCCCACGCCGACGCCCCCGAACCCGACCGGACCCACCGAGGGGGAGACGACCCCGCCCCCGACGACGCCGCCGACCACCCCGCCGCCGGCCCCGCCGACCGCCGAGGCCCCGACGGCCGGCGCCACCGAGTGACGGTCAGTCGCCCAGGACGCGGCGCAGGTAGTCGTTGGCGAACCGCCGCTCAGGGTCGAGCCGGTCGCGCAGCGCCGTGAACTCGGCGAACCGCGGATAGACCTTCTCGAAGTAGGCGGCGTCCCGGGTGTGCACCTTGCCCCAGTGCGGGCGCCCGCCGTGCGCGGTCATGATGCGCTCCACCGCGGTGAAGTACGCGCGGTGGGGCGTCCCCTTGTAGAGGTGGACGGCGATGTACGCCGACTCCCGGCCCGAGGCGGTCGAGAGCGCGATGTCGTCGGCGGGCGCCGTCCGCACCTCCACCGGGAAGCTCACCTTCAGCGGCGAACGCTCCACCATCGCCTTCAGCTCGCGCAGCGCGGCCACGGCCGCCTCGCGCGGCAGGGCGTACTCCATCTCCAGGAAGCGCACCCGGCGCGGCGAGGTGAACACCTTGTAGGGGATGTCGGTGTACGTACGAGCCGACAGGGCCCGGCTGGAGACCTTCGCGATCGACGGGACGAGCGGCGGTACGGCGCGGCCGACCGCGCAGGCGACCTGGAAGATCCCGTTGGAGAGCAGCTCGTCCTCGATCCAGCCGCTCACCTTCCCGGGCGGGGCCGCGGGGCCCGCGCTGCGGTTGTTGCGCTTGGTGTTGCAGTTGTCCGTGTGGGGGAACCAGTAGAACTCGAAGTGCTCGTTCTCCGCGTGGAGCGCGTCGAACTCCGAGGTCACCCGGTCGAAGGACATGGGCTCCTCCCGCGCGGTGAGCAGGAAGACCGGCTCGACGGCGAAGGTGAGGGCGGTGACCACGCCGAGCGCGCCGAGGCCGATCCTGGCGGCGGCGAAGACCTCGGGGTTCTCCGTGGGGGAGCAGGCCATCAGGCGCCCGTCGGCGGTGACCAGTTCGAGGGCGCGGATCTGCGCGGCGATCGAGGCCGAGTCGCGTCCGGTGCCGTGGGTGCCCGTGGAGGTGGCCCCGGCGACCGTCTGCTCCATGATGTCGCCCATGTTGGTGAGCGACAGGCCCTCCCGGGCGAGCGCCACGTTGAGCCGCTTCAGCGGGGTGCCGGACTCCACGGTGACGGTCATCGCCTCGCGGTCGATCCGGCGGATCCCGGTGAGCAGATGCGGCCGGACGAGCACGCCGTCCGTCGCCGCGATCGCGGTGAAGGAGTGGCCGGTGCCGACCGTCTTCACCCGCAGCCCGTCCTCGGCGGCCTTGCGCACGGCGTCGGCGAGCTCCTCGGCGGAGGCCGGGCTCACCTCCCGTACCGGACGGGAGGTGACGTTCCCCGCCCAGTTACGCCATGTGTCGCTCGTCGTCCCGCTGTTCCCCCACCGCTGGTTCGTGCTCTCGCCCACTCTGCCCCTCCCGCGTCGGCGCCGGCCTGCGCAGCCGGCGGTGGCCCAGGAGCGCCACCGCGACCGCGAGCGCACCCGAGGCGACGGGCACCACGTACCCCGCCTCCGCCCCGGAGGCGTCGACCACCCAGCCGGCGGCCGAGGAGCCGAGCGCCACGCCGATCGCGAGGCCGGTCCCGGTCCAGGTCATGCCCTCGGTCAGCTGGGTGCGCGGTACGTGCGCTTCGACGAGGCCCATGGTGGTCACCATCGTCGGTGCGATGGAGAGGCCCGCGACAAAGAGCGCCACGGCCAGCAACGGCAGGTTCCCGGCCAGTAGGAGGGGGATCATACTCACGGCCATCGCGCAGACGCCCACGAGCCAGCGCACGGACGGCTCGCCCTTGAGGTGGAGCAGTCCGAAGACGGCGCCGGCGACGCAGGAGCCCAGCGCGTAGACGGCCAGGACCAGGCTCGCGGCGGCCTTGTGGCCCTGCTCGTCGGCGAAGGCGACCGTGACGACGTCGACCGAGCCGAAGACCGCTCCGGTGGCGACGAAGGCCAGCGTCAGGACCTGCAGCCCGGGGGAGCGCAGCGCGGAGCCGCCGCTCTGGGCCGTGCGGGGATGCGGGGCCGGCTCGGTCGCGCGCTGCGCGGTGAGCCAGAAGACGCCGATGGCGAGGAAGGCGCCGGCGAGCAGCGGACCGGCCTCCGGGAACCAGATCGTCGACAGACCGATCGAGATGATCGGGCCGAAGATGAAGCACACCTCGTCGACGATCGACTCCCAGGAGTACGCCGTGTGGAGCCGCTGCGCCTCGCCGCGGTAGATGTTCGCCCACCGGGCCCGGGTCATCGCGCCGAGGCTGGGCACGCAGCCGATGAACGCGGTGAACACGAACAGGGTCCAGTCCGGGGCCTCCTGCTGGACGCAGAGCAGCAGCCCGGAGGCGGCCACGAGCGAGATCAGGGTGGCCGGGCGCAGCACCCGCCGCTGGCCGTAGCGGTCGACCAGCCGGGAGATCTGCGGGCCGAGGACCGCGGCGGAGGCCGCGAGGGTCGCGGACAGCGCGCCGGCGAGCCCGTACCGGCCGGTGACCTGCGAGATCATGGTGACGATGCCGATGCCCATCATGGACAGCGGCATCCGGCCGAGGAAGCCGGCGATGGAGAACAAGGTGCTGCCGGGGGCCGCGAAGATCGCGCGATAGGGACTGGGCAAGAGGATCTCCGGGCTTCCGTGCGGGGCGGCGACTCCACACGTGTCGGCGCAACACGTGTAATTAATAGCTAAAGCCTACGGTGTTGAACTGGTCCGGTCACCCACTTTTTCGGTCGGGGCGCGACTTCGGCCGTCCGAGGCGGGTGGGAGGATCGGTGCCATGTCCGACGAGCTCGATCCCGCCCCGTACGACGCCCTGCTGCTGCTCTCCTTCGGTGGCCCGGAGGGCCCGGACGACGTGGTCCCGTTCCTGGAGAACGTGACCCGCGGCCGAGGCATCCCCAAGGAACGGCTGAAGGAAGTGGGGCAGCACTACTTCCTCTTCGACGGCGTCAGCCCCATCAACCAGCAGAACCGCGCCCTGCTCGACGCCCTGCGCGCGGACTTCGACGAGGCCGGCCTCGACCTGCCGGTCTACTGGGGCAACCGGAACTGGGCGCCGTACCTCACCGACACCCTGCGCGAGATGGTCACCGACGGCCGGCGCCACATCGCCGTCCTCGCCACCAGCGCCTACGCCTCGTACTCCGGCTGCCGCCAGTACCGGGAGAACCTGGCCGACTCCCTCGCCGAGCTGGAGGCGGAGGGCCTCCCGCTGCCCCGGGTCGACAAGCTGCGGCACTACTTCAACCACCCCGGCTTCGTCCGCCCCATGGTCGAGGGCGTGCTCGCCTCGCTCGACGAGCTCGACCCGTCCGTACGGGCCGGGGCGCACCTCGCCTTCACCACGCACTCCATCCCCGACTCCGCCGCCGACAGCTCGGGCCCCGTCACCGACCACGGCGACGGCGGCGCCTACGTCAAGCAGCACCTGGACGTGGCCCGGCTGGTCGTCGACGCCGTCCGCGAGGAGACCGGCGTCGAGCACCCCTGGGAGCTCGTGTACCAGTCGCGCAGCGGAGCCCCGCACATCCCCTGGCTGGAACCCGACATCTGCGAGCACCTGGAGGCGCTGCACGGGGCCGGGGCTCCCGCGGCCGTCATGGTGCCCATCGGCTTCGTCTCCGACCACATGGAGGTCCTCTACGACCTCGACACGGAGGCCACCGCCAAGGCCGCCGAGCTGGGCCTCCCGGTCCGGCGCTCGGCGACCGTCGGTGCCGACCCGCGGTTCGCGGCGGCCGTGCGCGAGCTCGTCCTGGAGCGCGGGGCGGCCGAGCGCGGGCAGCGCGCCGAGCGCTGCGCCCTGGGCGCGCTGGGACCCTCGCACGACCTCTGCCCGATCGGCTGCTGCCCCGCGCGCGCGGAGCGCCCCGCGGCGGCCGGCGCCGACAGCCCGTACGCCTGAGGAGCGCCCTCCCGTGACCGATTCCCCCGATTCCCACGTTTCCCCCGTGACCGACCCGCTGCTGCGGGAGCTGCTCGACCTGGCCCTGGAGGCCGGGCGCCGCGCCGGCGCGCTGCTGCGCGACGGGCGGCCCGACGACCTGACCGTGGCGAAGACCAAGACCAGCCCCATCGACGTCGTCACCGAGATGGACATCGCCGCCGAGAAGCTGATCACCGGCTTCCTCGCCGAGCACCGCCCGCACGACGGCTTCCTCGGCGAGGAGGGCGCCGCCAGCCCCGGCACCAGCGGGATCCGCTGGGTGATCGACCCGCTGGACGGCACCGTGAACTATCTCTACGGCCTGCCGACCTGGGCCGTCTCCATCGCCGCCGAGCGCGACGGGGAGAGCGTCGTCGGCGTCGTCGAGGTCCCGCTGCGCGGCGAGACCTTCCACGCCGTCCTCGGCGGCGGCGCCTGGCTGGGTGACCGGCGCCTCGCCGTCCGCCCCTCCCCGGAGCTGGACCAGGCCCTCGTGGGCACCGGCTTCGCGTACGTCCAGACCCGCCGCGCCCGCCAGGCGGACGTCGCCCAGGAGCTCATCCCGCGCGTCCGCGACATCCGCCGCGGCGGCTCCGCGGCGATCGACCTCTGCGACGTCGCCGCGGGCCGCCTCGACGCGTACTACGAGCGCGGCCTCAACCCCTGGGACCTGGCCGCGGGCGACCTCATCGCCCGTGAGGCGGGCGCGCTGACGGGCGGCCGCCCGGGTGAGCGCGCGTCGGGGGAGCTGGTCCTGGCGGCCTCCGAGGGCGTCTTCGGGCCCTTGCAGGAATTCCTGGAGGAAGCCGGGGCCTGGCACGACTGAGCGGCCCCGCGCCGACAGCGGACATGGGTGGGCCCCCGGAGCCGACGGCTCCGGGGGCCCACCCATGTCCGGGGGGTCAGGCGCGGGCCGCGCCGACCTCCACACCGTGTTCGGCGGCCAGGCGGTGCAGGTCGTCCAGCTCGGCCTGCTCGACGTCCGCGAGGAAGTCGTCGCCCGTCTCACGAGCGCGCGTGAGGTCGGACTGAGCGGCCTTGATCCGGTGGAGCAGGCCTGCGGTGAAAGCGTCCATCGTGCGCCCCCTCGTCGTGGGTCGGTGGCACGGGGAGTGCCGGGGGTGGGCGGACCACACACTGCTACCTCTGGGGGACAGAGAGCGGTAGGTGGCGTGCCACCTACAGGGTGTGATCGCGGGGTGTGCAGTCGTCCTCCCCAGCGCGTTCCGCGCAGAAACCTCAACTGGCGCGCGAATCAGGTGAATTCTTCCCGACCGGGCACGAGTGGACCACGCCGTGGGGGCGCCGGACCGCCGTCTTACGGCCGGTTTACGCGCGTTCGGGGCAGGATGGACACGCACAGTCAGTGCGCAGACCCGCCCCGTCCGCGGTCCGGAACGGGGCGTCAGGAAAGGACTTACAGACGTGCGTGTACTCGTCGTCGAGGACGAGCAGCTGCTCGCCGATGCGGTGGCCACCGGACTGCGCCGGGAGGCCATGGCCGTCGACGTCGTGTACGACGGCGCCGCGGCCCTGGAGCGGGTCGGGGTCAACGACTACGACGTCGTCGTGCTCGACCGGGACCTCCCGCTCGTCCACGGTGACGACGTGTGCCGCAAGATCGTCGAGCTCGGCATGCCCACCCGCGTCCTGATGCTCACCGCCGCCGGCGACGTCAGCGACCGCGTCGAGGGCCTGGAGCTGGGCGCCGACGACTACCTCCCGAAGCCCTTCGCCTTCACCGAGCTCACCGCCCGCGTGCGGGCCCTGGGCCGCCGCACCACCGTGCCGCTGCCGCCCGTCCTGGAGCGGGCCGGCATCAAGCTGGACCCCAACCGCCGCGAGGTCTTCCGCGAGGGCAAGGAGGTCCAGCTGGCACCCAAGGAGTTCGCCGTCCTGGAGGTCCTGATGCGGAGCGAGGGAGCCGTCGTCTCGGCCGAGCAGCTCCTGGAGAAGGCCTGGGACGAGAACACCGACCCGTTCACCAACGTGGTCCGGGTCACCGTCATGACCCTGCGCCGGAAGCTGGGCGAGCCGCCCGTCATCGTCACGGTCCCCGGCTCCGGCTACCGGATCTGAGCCGATGGCCCAGACCCCGGCGCCCCTGAACGCGCCCCCGAAGCCGACCTGGGACCCCCGTGACCCGGTCCGGCCGCTGCTGCGTCCGACGATCCGGATAAGACTCACGCTGCTGTACGGCGGGATGTTCCTGATCGCGGGCATCCTGCTGCTGGCGATCATCTACCTGTTCACCGCGCAGGCCCTGCGGGACAGCACCTCCCAGCTGCCCTTCAAGGTGGTCAGCGGCACGATCACGCCGACCTCCGACTGGTGCCAGCTGCCCAAGGAGTCCAACACCGAGACGCTCAGCAACGCCGCCACGATGTGTCTGCGCCACCAGAGCGACCTCGCCCTGGACGACCTGCTGCGCCGCTCCCTCTTCGCCCTGCTCGGGCTGAGCATCATCGCCTTCGCGTTCGGTTTCGCGATGGCGGGCCGGGTGCTCTCCCCGCTGGGCCGGATCACCCGGACCGCCCGCCAGGTGGCCGGATCCGATCTCTCCCGCCGGATCGAGCTGGACGGCCCGGACGACGAGCTGAAGGAGCTCGCGGACACCTTCGACGAGATGCTGGAGCGCCTGGAGCGGGCCTTCAGCGCCCAGCAGCGCTTCGTCGCGAACGCCTCGCACGAGCTGCGCACGCCGCTCGCGATCAACCGCACCCTGCTGGAGGTCCAGCTCTCCGATCCGGAGGCCCCGGTGGAGCTCCAGCAGCTCGGCAAGACGCTGCTGGCCACCAACGAGCGCAGCGAGCAGCTGGTCGAGGGCCTGCTGCTGCTGGCCCGCAGCGACAACCAGATGATCGAGCGCAAGCCCGTGGACCTCGCGGAGGTGGCCTCACGCGCCGTCGACCAGGTGCACGCGGAGGCCGTGGCCAAGGGCGTGGAGCTCCGGGGCGAGCGCGCCCTGGCGGTCGTCCAGGGCAACGGGGTCCTGCTGGAGCGGATCGCCCTGAACCTGGTGCAGAACGGCGTCCGGTACAACCTCCCGGAGGGAGGTTGGGTGGACGTCACCACCGAGACCCAGAACGGCCTGGCGGTCCTGTCGGTGACGAACACGGGCCCAGTGGTCCCCGCGTACGAGATCGACAACATTTTCGAGCCATTCCGGCGCCTCCGGCAGGAGCGCACCGGCAGCGACAAGGGCGTCGGTCTCGGCCTGTCGATCGCGCGCTCCGTCGCGCGCGCCCACGGCGGCCGTATCATCGCGGAGCCCCGCGAGGGCGGTGGCCTCGTGATGCGTGTCACTCTGCCGATCTGACACACTTGACGAGCCGACCGGATCTGTTCGCTTTGCGCGGAATTTCCGGTCCCCACTCCTGAGACGATCCTGTGTGATCGATCACAGGGGTGGGTGTCCGAACCTCCACTCTCCGTGATCGCGAATACCCTCAAAAAACCCGGAAAAGTCCGGGTTTCCAGGGGGTTGATTGACGGGAAGTACACGGGGTGGCACCCGAGAGGGACGGCCGTCGGACCGTGTACGGTCCGGTTCGCCACCCAAAGCCGCTCACTCATGAGAGGGCGGATTGGGTGTCGATTGAGTAACAGACCTTGATGTGAGGCAAAATCTCCGCCTCGGGTCGGGCACAAGTCCGGCCTCTCACGCGTTACGTGCGCTGGAGACACCGCAACCACCCAGAGGGGGAGAGCGACATGGCAACGGATTACGACACCCCACGCAAGACCGACGACGACGTCGACTCGGACAGCCTTGAAGAACTGAAGGCCCGCCGGAACGACAAGTCGACCTCGACCGTCGACGTCGACGAGTTCGAGGCCGCCGAAGGCCTGGAGCTTCCCGGCGCCGACCTCTCGAACGAGGAGCTGGCCGTCCGGGTCCTGCCCAAGCAGGCCGACGAGTTCACCTGCATGAGCTGCTTCCTCGTGCACCACCGGAGCCAGCTGGCCCGGGAGAAGAACGGTCAGCCGATCTGCCGCGACTGCGACTGAGATCGGTCGACCGTGGCAGGCGACACACCGTCTTGGAAACGGCGGCTCCGGCTTCCTGGCAGGCCGGGGGCGTACCGGGGCGGCTCAGGCCCGGTGGAGGACGTCCAGCAGGGCTCCTCGGCCGAGCACTCCGCCCCCCTGCCCATTTCTGGCGCACGTGACGACGGGCGAGGCCCCACGGCCTCGCTCGAAGCAGCGGAGGCGCCGCACCAGGGCGACCGGCCCCCCGTGCCGCCCGACCAGGGCGACGCGGCCAAGCGCGGCGCTCTGCGGCGCGTCACCGACCCGGCGCGCCTGCGACTGGAACGCGTCAAGCCGGACAGCGCCCGCATCGAAGCCGTACGGCGCGGTGTGAAGCGCGGCGGCCAGGGCGCCAAGGCCGGCGTCGGCTACCTCGCCGACCGCGTCATCGAGCTCGCGCCCCGGGTCCCCGTCCGGGACCTGGCGACGCTGCGCAGACATTTCCCCGGGCTCGGCCCGGAGGAGATCGCCGACAAGCTGGTCGCCGGCGCCTCCCACGCCAGCGCCACCGTCGGCGCCGGCATCGGCGCCGCGGCCATGCTGCCGGTGCCGCCCGCGATGCCCGCCGAGCTCGCCGCCGAGATCACCGGCGTGGCCGCCATCGAGCTGAAGCTCATCGCCGAGCTGCACGAGGTCTACGGCCTGCGCCCGCCCGGCACGCTCACCCAGCGCTCGACCGCCTACCTCACCTCCTGGGCAGAGGAGCGCGGCATCGACCCCACCAAGCCCACCACCGTCAACGCGGCACTCGGCGGGCAGCTCAAGCGCGAACTGCGCCAGCAGATCACCAAGCGCCTGGTGCGCAACCTGCCGAACCTCACCCCGTTCATGGTGGGCGCGGCCGTCGGCGCCGTCATGAACCGGCGCGACACCAGAAAGCTCGCCGCGCACATCCGCAAGGACCTGCGCGGCCGACAGATCCCCTGGGACGCCCTCCCGGCCCTGCCCCCACTGGAGCGGCCGGAGAACCCCAAGGAGATCGACTTCTAGGCCTCCTGGGGCTCCTGCGCCCCAGGGGCCTCCTCGGCCTCCCCGGCCTCGCCACGAGCGGCTTCCAGGGCCGCCACGAGGCCCTCGGGGTCACGGCTGGACAGGTAGACGTACGGCGTCGGGTCCGCCGGGTCCGTGACCTCGATCCGCACCGCCGTCCCCACGTAGCTGCGCATCAGCATGAAGGCCCGGGGGTCCGCCTTGTGCGTGCGCCAGGCGCGCGCCTCCTCGACGTCCAGGACCTCGGGCGTCCCCAGCGCCGACACCGGGATGCGCGCGTCCCCCGCGACCAGCGAGCCGGCCACCACCCGGATCCGGGCCGAGCCGTACGAGGAGACCGCCACCGCGGCCAGCGCACCCGCCGCGATCAGACCGCCGAGCGTCGCGACCGTACCCAGGGGGAACGTGATCAGACCGCCGGAGACGCCCAGCAGGGCGACGATGACCCACCAGGAACGGGGCGCGGTGAGGCGCTCGTCGAAGCTGGGTGCGGGGGAGTGTGCGGAAGGCTGCATGCCTATCAGCTTGGCACGGCGCGACCGGCGCCCGGCCGCGCGGGTAAGGTCTGCGCCTGTGACTGGAACATCTGCCGCTCTCACCCCGCCGGCCGACGCCATACCGCCGGTACGCCACCCGGACGCGCCCGCCCCCGGCGAGCTGCTCGGCGCGCACTACGCGCAGTGCTTCGGCTGCGGCGGCGGACAGCCCCACGGCCTCCACCTGGAGGCGCGGGCGGGCGAGGGCGTGACCGTCACGGCCGAGTTCACGGTGACCCCCGACCACCAGGGCGCCCCCGGTCTCGCGCACGGCGGCGTGCTCGCCACCGCGCTCGACGAGACCCTCGGCTCCCTGAACTGGCTGCTGCGGGTCATCGCGGTCACCGGCCGGCTGGAGACCGACTTCGCGCGGCCCGTCCCGGTCGGCACCGTGCTCCACCTGGCGGCCGAGGTCACCGCGGTGCGCGGCCGCAAGATCTACTCGACCGCCGTCGGCCGGATCGGCGGCCCCGAGGGCCCCGTCGCGGTCCGCGCCGACGCCCTCTTCATCGAGGTGAAGGTCGACCACTTCATCGACAACGGCCGCCCGGAGGAGATCCAGGCCGCCATGTCCGACCCCGACCAGGTCCGGCGCGCCCGCGCCTTCGAGGTGAACCCCTGATGCGCAATCCCGTCGACGTACTCATCCGCCGTGTGGACCCCGAGGTGCCGATCCCGGCCTACGGGCACCCCGGCGACGCCGGAGCCGATCTGGTGACCACCGAGGCCGCTGTGCTGGCCCCGGGCGAGCGGGCCGTGCTGCCCACCGGAGTCTCCATCGCGCTGCCCGACGGCTACGCCGCCTTCGTCCACCCCCGCTCCGGCCTCGCCGCACGCTGCGGCGTCGCGCTCGTGAATGCCCCGGGGACGGTCGATGCCGGGTACCGTGGAGAGATCAAAGTGATCGTGGTCAATCTCGACCCGCGCGAGAGCGTGCGGTTCGAGCGATTCGACCGGATTGCCCAACTGGTCGTCCAGCAGGTCGAGAAGGTGCGCTTCCACGAGGTGGCGGAGCTTCCCGGCTCGGCGCGGGCCGAGGGGGGCTTCGGGTCCACCGGCGGTCACGCCGCCGTGGACGGCACCACGGGTGGGAATCGATACGCTTCGGTCGTATCCGACCGGGAAGGACAGTGACGTGTTCGGACGTCGCAAGAAGAGCGGTGCCGCTGAGGACGCAGCGGGCGAGGCCGAGCAGGTCGTCGACGCGGTGGACGGCGAGGACGCGGCCGCGCCGCGCCGGGTGAACCTTCCGCCGGCGCCCCGGCCCGACGGTCCCTGGGACATCACCGAGGTCACCACGCCCGAAGAGGGCCGGGTCGACCTGGGCGGCATCTTCGTGCCCGGAGTCGAGGGCATGGAGCTGCGCGTGGAGGTGGCGGGCGACGCGATCGTCGCCGCCACCGTGGTCCTGCGCGACAGCGCCGTGCAGCTCCAGGCGTTCGCCGCCCCGAAGAACGAAGGCATCTGGGGCGAGGTCCGCGACGAGATCGCCGGCGGCATCACCCAGCAGGGCGGTGTCATCGACGAGGTCGAGGGCCCGCTGGGCTGGGAGCTGCGCGCCCAGGTCCCCGTACAGCTCCCGGACGGCAACCGCGGCGTGCAGCTCGTGCGCTTCGTGGGTGTCGACGGACCGCGCTGGTTCCTGCGCGGCGTGATCTCCGGCCAGGGCGCGGTGCAGCCCGAGGCCGCCGGTCTGCTGGAGCAGATCGTCCGGGACACCGTGGTCGTCCGCGGTGAGGGCCCGATGGCCCCGCGCGACCCGATCGTCCTCAAGCTGCCGAACGACGCGCAGATGGTGCCGGACGGCGTGCAGCAGGACGAGCAGGCCGGCTCCCGGTTCTCCGGCGGCATGGGCCAGCTGCAGCGCGGCCCGGAGATCTCCGAGATCCGCTGACCGGCCGAAGTTGCCGCAGCTGCCGCAGCGGCGGCAGCTTTCAGGAATGCCATGGGTGGGCCGTGCCTTCCCTTCCCCGCTCACGCCGGGAAGGGAAGGCACGGCCCACTCGTCTTGATCCCCCGTCCGCCGCGGCCTGCCCGGTTCGCCCGAGGTTGTCCACAGGTAGTTGTCCACAGGCCTGGCCCCCGCCCCCGTGCTCGGCCCATACTGACGGCGCACACGTTCGATCGAGGGGGGCACCACGGTGAGTGAGAGCAACGCGCGGACCGGCACGGCCGTGATCGAGGACCCGGCGGGCACGCCGATGGTCCGGATCGAGAACCTGAAGCGGTCGTACGGCACGGGCGCCGCCGCCGTGCACGCCTTGCGCGGGGTCTCCTTCGACATCCCGCGCGGCGAGCTGGTCGCCCTCAAGGGCCGCTCCGGCTCCGGCAAGACCACCCTGCTCAACCTCGTCGGCGGTCTCGACAGCGCGGACGAGGGCCGCATCGTCATCGACGGCACCGACCTCGCCGGGCTCGGCGAGGAAGGGCTCCTGGAGCTGCGCCGCGACAGCATCGGATTCATCTTCCAGTCCTTCGGCCTCATACCGATCCTGACCGCCGCCGAGAACGTGGGCGTCCCGATGCGGCTGCGCAAGGCCGACCCCAAGGAGCGCGAGGAGCGGGTCGCCCTGCTGCTCGCCCTGGTGGGGCTCGGCGACCACGCGGCCCAGCGCCCCGGGGAGCTCTCCGGCGGACAGCAGCAGCGCGTCGCCATCGCCCGCGCCCTGGCCAACCGGCCGGCCCTGCTGATCGCCGACGAGCCGACCGGGCAGCTCGACGCCGAGACCGGCCTCGCGGTCATGGAGCTGCTGCGGGCCGTCGTGCGCAGCGAGGGCTGCACGGCCCTGGTCGCCACCCACGACTCCCAGCTGCTCGGCCTGGCCGACCGGGTGCTGGAGCTCCGCGACGGCGAGATCATCGAGCACTGAGGGGCGTCAGGATCACGTCAATACGGCGCTGACCTCCCACGGCCGTGCGGAATGTCCGTTTGGCTGGACGTAAGGTCGAGCCATGGGACGCGGCAAGCTACGGATCTACCTGGGCGCGGCACCGGGCGTCGGGAAGACGTACGCGATGCTCTCCGAGGGGCACCGCCGCGTGGACCGCGGCACGGACTGCGTCGTCGCCTTCGTGGAGCACCACGACCGGCCGCGCACCGAGGTGATGCTCCACGGCCTGGAGCAGGTGCCGCGCCAGGAGATCGAGTACCGGGGAGCCACCTTCCCGGAGATGGACATAGACGCCGTCCTCACGCGCAGGCCGGCCGTCGCCCTGGTGGACGAGCTCGCCCACACCAACGTGCCCGGCTCCCGCAACCCCAAGCGGTGGCAGGACGTGGAGGAGCTCCTGGCGGCGGGCATCGACGTGGTGTCCACCGTCAACATCCAGCACCTGGAGTCGCTCGGCGACGTGGTCGAGTCGATCACCGGCGTGCGGCAGCGGGAGACCGTGCCGGACGAGGTGGTGCGGCGCGCCGACCAGATAGAGCTGGTCGACATGTCGCCGCAGGCGCTGCGTCGACGCATGGCGCACGGCAACGTCTACAAGCCGGACAAGGTCGACGCGGCCCTGTCGAACTACTTCCGGCCGGGCAACCTGACGGCGCTGCGCGAGCTGGCCCTGCTGTGGACCGCCGACCGCGTCGACGAGTACCTGCGCCAGTACCGCGGCGAGCACAACATCCAGTCCACCTGGCAGGCCCGCGAGCGGATCGTCGTCGGCCTCACCGGCGGACCCGAGGGACGCACCCTGATCCGGCGGGCCACCCGCCTCGCGGAGAAGGGCGCCGGTGGTGAGGTCCTCGCCGTGTACATCTCCCGCAGCGACGGCCTGACCTCCGCCTCGCCGAAGGAGCTCGCGGTCCAGCGCACCCTCGTCGAGGACCTGGGCGGCACCTTCCACCACGTCATAGGCGACGACATCCCCTCGGCGCTGCTGTCGTTCGCGCGGGGCGTCAACGCCACCCAGATCGTGCTCGGCTCCAGCCGTCGCCGCTCCTGGCAGTACGTCTTCGGCCCCGGCGTCGGCCAGACCGTCGCCCGGGACTCCGGCCCCGACCTCGACGTCCACATCGTCACCCACGAGAGCGCCGCCCAGGGCCGCGGCCTGCCCGTCGCCCGCGGCACCCGGCTCGGCCGCGCCCGGATCGTCTGGGGCTGGCTCGTCGGAGTCGGCGGACCCCTGCTCCTCGCCCTCCTGCTCACCCATGTCGACGCGGACCTCGGCCTCGCCAACGACATGCTGCTCTTCCTGGCGCTGACCGTGGCCGCCGCCCTGCTCGGCGGACTCTTCCCCGCCCTCGCCTCCGCGGCCCTGGGGTCCCTGCTCCTCAACTGGTTCTTCACCCCGCCCCTGCACCGGCTGACCATCGCCGACCCCAAGAACATCGTGGCCATCGCCGTCTTCTTCGGCGTCGGCGTGTCCGTCGCCTCCGTGGTCGACCTGGCCGCCCGCCGCACCCACCAGGCCGCCCGGCTGCGCGCCGAGTCCGAGGTCCTCTCGTACCTCGCCGGCAGCGTCCTGCGGGGCGAGACCAGCCTGGAGGCGCTGCTGGAACGGGTCCGCGAGACCTTCTCCATGGAGTCCGTCGCCCTCCTGGAGCGCACCGGCGACCTCGAACCGTGGACCTGCGCCGCCAAGGTCGGCGCGCGCCCGGTCGCCCGGCCCGAGGACGCGGACGTCGACATGCCGGTCGGCGACCACCTCGCCCTCGCCCTCACCGGCCGGGTGCTGCCCGCCGAGGACCGGCGGGTGCTCGGCGCCTTCGCCGCCCAGGCCGCCGTCGTCCTCGACCGCCAGCGCCTCGTCGACCAGGCGGAGGAGGCCCGCAAGCTGGCCGAGGGCAACAAGATCCGCACCTCGCTGCTCGCCGCCGTCAGCCACGACCTGCGCACCCCGCTCGCCGGCATCAAGGCATCGGTCTCCTCGCTGCGCTCCGACGACGTCGAGTGGTCCGAGGAGGACCAGGCCCTGCTCCTGGAGGGCATCGAGGAGGGCGCCGACCGCCTCGACCACCTGGTCGGCAACCTCCTGGACATGTCCCGGCTCCAGACCGGCACGGTCACCCCGCTCATCCGCTCCACCGACCTCGACGAGGTCGTGCCGATGGCCCTCGGCGGCGTCCCCGACGGCAGCGTCGAGCTCGACATCCCCGAGACCCTCCCGATGGTCGCCGTCGACCGCGGCCTCCTGGAGCGGGCCGTGGCCAACATCGTCGAGAACGCGGTCAAGTACAGCCCCGACGGCATCCCGGTCGCCGTCGGCGCCAGCGTCCTCGGCGAGCGCCTCGAACTGCGCGTGACCGACCGCGGCCCCGGCGTTCCGGACGAGGCCAAGGACGGCATATTCGAGCCCTTCCAGCGCTTCGGCGACGCCCCGCGCGGCGCGGGCGTCGGCCTCGGCCTCGCGGTCGCCCGCGGCTTCGTCGAGGCCATGGGCGGCACCATCACCGCCGAGGACACCCCCGGCGGCGGACTGACCATGGTCCTCACCCTGAGGACCGCGGGACCCCCGCCCCCGGACACCGCCGCCCCCACCCTGCCGGCGCACGTCATGACGTGACCGCAGGGGGCCGGGACGCGCCGGGGACGCGGCCTGGACGAGCCCGGACGAGCCCCGGACGAGAGCCCGGACAGGGACGTGCACCTCCACCCCGTACGCCCACCGCAGCCCCCGCAGCCCCGCCCCGTAAGCCCGCCGCAGCCCCCGCCGCGCCCTCCCCGGAGGGTCCTGCCCGTCCCCGTCCCCGTACCTCCCTCTCCCTCCCCTCCCGCTCCCCGCACTCCCTCCGTACCAACGACAAGGAAGGCACCCCTTCATGACCCGGGTCCTGGTGGTCGACGACGAGCCTCAGATCGTCCGCGCCCTGGTGATCAACCTCAAGGCGCGCAAGTACGAGGTCGACGCCGCCCCCGACGGCGCCACCGCCCTCCGGCTCGCCGCCGAGCGTCACCCCGACGTCGTCGTCCTCGACCTCGGACTGCCCGACATGGACGGCGTCGAGGTCATCAAGGGCCTGCGCGGCTGGACCCGGGTGCCGATCCTGGTGCTCTCCGCCCGCCAGACCTCCGACGAGAAGGTCGAGGCGCTCGACGCGGGCGCCGACGACTACGTCACCAAGCCCTTCGGCATGGACGAGCTGCTCGCCAGGCTGCGCGCGGCCGTCCGCAGGGCCGAGCCGGTCGGCGGCGCGGGCGAGGACGGCGTCGTGGTCGTCGAGACCCAGGGCTTCACGGTCGACCTCGCCGCCAAGAAGGTGCACCGCGACGGCAAGGACGTCCGGCTCACCCCCACCGAGTGGCACCTCCTGGAGGTCCTGGTCCGCAACAGCGGGCGCCTGGTCAGCCAGAAGCAGCTGCTCCAGGAGGTCTGGGGGCCCTCGTACGGCACCGAGACGAACTATCTGCGGGTCTACATGGCCCAGCTGCGCCGCAAGCTGGAGCAGGACCCCTCGCACCCGCGGCACTTCGTCACCGAACCGGGCATGGGTTACCGCTTCGAACACTGAGTTCGGTGTCGGCAGGGGCCGGTACGCTTTCTGTATGAGTGCTGCACCGCGTACAGAGAAGCCGGCCGGACGGTTCCGCCGGATGCTCGACCGCCTGTCCACCTCCCAGGAGGAGCTGGAGTCGGTGGAGCTCCAGGAGGACTCCGCAGCCTCGGGGTGCACGCGTATCTGCGACTGCTCCGACCGCCAGATAGTCAAGGTGACTGGTACGTTGCGGACGGTCACCCTGCGCCCCCGGGCCGGTGTGCCCGCGCTGGAGGCCGAGCTGTTCGACGGCACGGCGCCACTGGACGTGGTGTGGCTGGGCCGCCGTTCCATCGTGGGCATCGAGCCGGGTCGTAAGTTGATCGCCTCCGGCCGGATCTCCATGAGCCACGGCCGGCGGGTCCTCTTCAACCCCAAATACGAGCTCCGACCGCTCGGACAGGAGTAGCCGGTGACGTCAGTCGACAAGCCGACCACCGAGAAGCCCACGCCCGACCAGGACGCCCGGACCGACAAGGCGGTGACCGAGGCCGCCCTCTTCGAGGCGTTCGGCGGCGTGCGCGGCATGGTGGAGACGGTCCTGCCCGGCCTGCTCTTCGTCACGATCTACACGATCAACAAGGACCTGCGTTCCTCGGCCATCGCCGCGGTCGCGGTCTCGCTCGTCCTCGTCGCGGTCCGGCTGGTCCGCCGCGACACCGTGAAGCACGCCTTCAGCGGCGTCTTCGGCGTCGCCTTCGGCGTGGTCTTCGCGATGATGACGGGCAACGCCAAGGACTTCTACCTGCCGGGCATGCTCTACACGCTCGGCCTCGCCCTCGCGTACATCGTCACGGCCGTCGCCGGCGTGCCGCTGATCGGCCTCATCCTCGGCCCGGTCTTCAAGGAGAACCTCTCCTGGCGCACCCGCAACCCGGGCCGCAAGAAGGCGTACACCAAGGCCAGCTGGGCCTGGGGGCTGATCCTGCTCGCCAAGTGCGCGATTCTCTTCCCGCTGTACTGGTGGGCCGACACCACGCAGCTCGGCTGGATCCTGGTCGCCCTGAAGATCCCGCCGTTCCTGCTCGCGGTCTACCTGACCTGGGTGTTCCTCGCGAAGGCGCCGCCGCCGATCGACGTCTTCGCCGAGATGGAGGCCGAGGAGAAGGCCGAGAAGGCCGAGAAGGCCCGCAAGGCCGCTGCCCAGGGGCACCCTGAGGCGTAGGACCGGGACGCGGAGCGCGGATCTTCCGTTCGGACCGACACCGACGTACGGGAAGGGGCCCGGGACCTGTCACAGGTCCCGGGCCCCTTCCCGTACGTCCACCGCGTCCCGGCGTCCCCGTAAGTCCACCGCGTCCGGCGGCTCAGGACTCCGAGGGATCCCGCCGCACCGACAGCAGGTCCTCCAGCTGCTCCTCGCGCGCCTGGGTGGCCACGAACAGGAGCTCGTCGCCCGCCTCCAGGGTCTCCTCCGCGCTCGGCGTGAGGACCCGCGAGCCGCGGATGATGGTGACCAGCGAGGTGTCCGGCGGCCAGGCGACATCGCCCACCGCGGTGCCCGCGATGGCCGACTCCGGCGGCAGCGTCAGCTCGACCAGGTTGGCGTCGCCGTGGCTGAAGCGCAGCAGCCGGACCAGGTCGCCGACGCTCACCGCCTCCTCGACCAGGGCCGACATCAGGCGCGGCGTCGAGACGGCGACGTCCACGCCCCACGCCTCGGTGAACAGCCACTCGTTCTTCGGGTTGTTGACCCGGGCGACCACGCGCGGCACGCCGTACTCGGTCTTGGCGAGCAGCGAGACGACCAGGTTCACCTTGTCGTCGCCGGTCGCCGCGATGACGACGTTGCAGCGCTGAAGGGCCGCCTCGTCGAGCGAGGTGATCTCGCAGGCGTCGGCCAGCAGCCACTCGGCCTGCGGCACCCGCTCCACCGAGATGGCGGTCGGGGCCTTGTCGACGAGGAGGACCTCGTGCCCGTTCTCCAGGAGCTCGCCCGCGATGGAACGGCCCACGGCGCCGGCTCCGGCAATAGCGACACGCATCAGTGACCGCCCTCCTCGGGACCCTCGGCGAAGGCCGCCTCGACCTTGTCGATCTCGTCCGTCCGCATCATCACGTGCACGAGGTCGCCCTCCTGCAGCACCGTCTGCGAGGTCGGAAGAATCGCTTCGCCCAGCCGGGTGAGAAATGCCACGCGTACGCCGGTCTCCTCCTGGAGGAGGCTGACCTTGTGCCCGATCCACGCGGGGGAGGTGTGCACCTCCGCGAGCTGCACTCCACCGCTCGGGTCACGCCAGAGCGGCTCGGCGCCGGACGGCAGCAGCCGCCGCAGCATCTGGTCGGCGGTCCAGCGGACCGTGGCGACGGTCGGGATGCCCAGGCGCTGGTAGACCTCGGCGCGCCGCGGGTCGTAGATCCGGGCGGCGACGTTCTCGATGCCGAACATCTCGCGCGCGACCCGCGCGGCGATGATGTTCGAGTTGTCGCCGCTGCTCACCGCGGCGAAGGCACCGGCCTCCTCGATCCCCGCCTCGCGGAGCGTGTCCTGGTCGAAGCCCACGCCCGTGACGCGGCGGCCGCCGAAGCCGGAGCCCAGACGGCGGAAAGCCGTCGGGTCCTGGTCCACGACCGCGACGGTGTGGCCCTGCTGCTCCAGGGTCTGCGCGAGGGCGGCTCCGACGCGCCCGCAGCCCATGATGACGATGTGCACGTCCCCTTACCCCGCACTCCTGATCGCCCTGCTGACCTGCGAAAACACGCTTCTCACAACTTTCCTGGCCCATTCGGCCACGTATGTCGACCACGTAGGGCGCCCCTTCGGGCGCCCGTACCCGGCCCGGTCGACCCGGGCCGTGGCGGACAGGCACACGCGTACCGTCCGGTCCGAGCTTATGCGGCAACGATGGCCGGGACCTCACGCAGCCCTCGTTAGGAACGCGTCAAGACGCCAGGAACGCGTCAAGACCCCGTCAGGGCCGCGTCAGCACCGGGAGCCGGGACTCGCCCAGGTCACCGTGGAGGTGGTATCCAGGGAGATTCCGTGCCGATCGGGGGTGCTGGTCGGCGAGGCTCATTTCGAACGCTTACGATCCTCTGCGTGTCCAAACTGACCGACGTGCCCAAACGGATCCTGATCGGGCGGGCCCTGCGCAGCGACAAGCTGGGCGAGACCCTGCTCCCGAAGCGCATCGCCCTCCCCGTCTTCGCCTCCGACCCGCTGTCCTCGGTGGCGTACGCCCCGGGCGAGGTCCTCCTGGTCCTCTCCGTCGCGGGCCTGTCGGCGTACCACTTCAGCCCGTGGATCGCGCTGGCCGTCGTGGTCCTGATGTTCACGGTCGTCGCCTCGTACCGGCAGAACGTGCACGCGTACCCGAGCGGCGGCGGCGACTACGAGGTCGCGACCACCAACCTCGGACCGAAGGCGGGACTCACCGTCGCGAGCGCGCTGCTCGTCGACTACGTCCTGACCGTCGCCGTCTCGATCTCCTCCGGCATCGAGAACCTCGGCTCCGCCGTGCCGTTCGTCGTCGAGCACAAGGTCATCTCCGCCGTCGCGGTGATCGTGCTGCTGACCCTGATGAACCTGCGCGGCGTCAAGGAGTCCGGCGGCCTCTTCGCCATCCCGACGTACGTCTTCGTCTTCGGCGTCTTCGCCATGATCATCTGGGGTGCCTGGCGCGGTCTCGTCCTCGACGAGACCATGACCGCCCCCACCGCCGGCTTCGAGATCAAACCCGAGCACCAGGGTCTGGCCGGATTCGCGCTGGTCTTCCTGCTGCTGCGGGCCTTCTCCTCAGGATGTGCGGCGCTCACCGGCGTCGAGGCCATCTCCAACGGCGTGCCCGCCTTCCGCAAGCCCAAGTCGAAGAACGCGGCCTCCACCCTCGCGCTCATGGGCGGCCTCGCCGTCACCATGTTCTGCGGCATCATCTTCCTGGCCATGGCCACCGACGTCCGGATGGCCGAGAACCCCGCCCACGACCTGCTCAAGAACGGCCAGCCGGTCGGCGAGGGCTACGTCCAGGACCCGGTCATCTCGCAGGTCGCCGCCGCCGTCTTCGGCGACGGAACGTTCTTCTTCATCCTGCTCGCCGCCGCGACCGCGCTCGTCCTCTTCCTGGCCGCCAACACCGCGTACAACGGCTTCCCGCTCCTCGGCTCGATCCTCGCCCAGGACCGCTACCTCCCCCGCCAGCTGCACACCCGCGGCGACCGCCTCGCCTTCTCCAACGGCATCGTCCTGCTGGCCGGCGCGGCCGCCCTGCTCGTGGTCATCTACGGGGCCGACTCGACCCGGCTGATCCAGCTCTACATCGTCGGCGTCTTCGTCTCCTTCACCCTCAGCCAGATCGGCATGGTCCGGCACTGGAACCGGCACCTGCGCAGCGAGCGGGACCCCGCCAAGCGCCGCCGCATGATCCGCTCCCGCGCGATCAACGCCTTCGGCGCCTTCTTCACCGGCCTCGTCCTCGTCGTCGTCCTGGCCACCAAGTTCACCCACGGCGCCTGGGTCGCGCTGCTCGGCATGGTGATCTTCTACGTGACGATGACCGCGATCCGCCGGCACTACGACTCCGTGGCCGCCGAGATCGCCGCCGCCGAGGAGCGCCCCGACGAGTACGTGCGCCCCTCCCGGGTCCGTTCCGTCGTCCTCGTCTCCAAGCTGCACAAGCCCACGCTGCGCGCCCTCGCCTACGCCAAGCTGCTGCACGCCAACGAGCTGGAGGCGCTCACCGTCAACGTCGACGCGGCCGAGACGAAGGCGCTCAAGGAGGAGTGGGAGCGGCGCGGCATCAACGTGCCGCTGAAGATCCTCGACTCGCCCTACCGCGAGATCACCCGGCCGGTCATCGAGTACGTGAAGAACCTCCGCAAGGAGAGCCCGCGCGACGCCGTCTCGGTCTACATCCCCGAGTACGTCGTCGGCCACTGGTACGAGCACCTGCTGCACAACCAGAGCGCCCTGCGCCTCAAGGGCCGGCTGCTGTTCACGCCGGGCGTGATGGTGACCTCGGTCCCGTACCAGCTCCAGTCCTCCGAGGCCGCCAAGAAGCGGGCGCGGAAGCGGCAGGAGTGGAACGCCCCCGGATCGGTCCGACGCGGACCGGTCGAGAAGGGCGGCGCGAAGGTCCCGGCCGAAAAGAGCAACTAGACTGGTGGGCTGCCGTCCCGAACGGCAGCCCACCGCTCTCTTCCTCTTGGAGTCCCCCCGTCATGCAGAACGTGCCCGTTGCTTCGCTGGTCGGGGAAGAGTACGAGGTCGAGGTCGGACCGGTGGCCCACGGCGGCCACTGCATCGCCCGTACGGAGGCCGGCCGCGTCCTCTTCGTCCGCCACGCCCTGCCGGGCGAGCGCGTCCGCGCCCGGGTCACCGAGGGCGAGGAGACCTCCCGCTTCCTGCGCGCCGACGCGGTCGAGATCCTCGACCCGTCCAAGGACCGCATCGAGGCCCCCTGCCCCTTCGCCGGCCCCGGCAAGTGCGGCGGCTGCGACTGGCAGCACGCCAAGCCGGGCGCCCAGCGCCGCCTCAAGGGCGAGGTCATCGCCGAGCAGCTGCAGCGGCTCGCCGGCCTCACGCCCGAGGAGGCCGGCTGGGACGGCACCGTCCTGCCCGCCGAGGGCGACAAGCTGCCGGCCGGCGAGATCCCGAAGTGGCGCACCCGCGTCCAGTACGCGGTCGACGCCGAGGGCCACGCGGGCCTGCGCAAGCACCGCTCGCACGAGGTCGAGGTCATCGACCACTGCATGATCGCCGCCGAGGGCGTCTCGGAGCTCGGCATCGAGAAGCGCGACTGGGAGGGCATGGCCTCGGTCGAGGCCATCGCCGCCTCCGGCTCCCACGACCGCCAGGTCATCCTCACCCCCCGCCCCGGCGCCCGCCTCCCGCTCGTCGAGCTCGACAAGCCGGTCTCCGTCCTCCGCGTCGACGAGAAGGACGGCGGCGTCCACCGCGTCCACGGCCGCGCCTTCGTCCGCGAGCGTGCCGACGACCGCACCTACCGCGTCGGCAACGGCGGCTTCTGGCAGGTCCACCCGAAGGCCGCCCAGACCCTCATGCTCGCCGTCATGCAGGGCCTGACCCCCCGCAAGGGCGAGACCGCCCTCGACCTCTACTGCGGCGTCGGCCTCTTCGCGGGCGCCCTCGCCGACCGCGTCGGCGACCAGGGCGCCGTCCTCGGCATCGAGTCGGGCAAGCGCGCCGTGGAGGACGCCCGCCACAACCTGGCCGGCTTCCCGCGCGTCCGCATCGAGCAGGGCAAGGTCGAGTCGGTCCTCCCGCGCACGGGCATCACCGAGGTCGACCTCATCGTCCTCGACCCGCCCCGAGCCGGCGCCGGCAAGCAGACCGTCCAGCACCTCGCCGCCCTCGGCGCCCGCCGCATCGCCTACGTCGCCTGCGACCCGGCGGCCCTGGCCCGGGACCTGGGGTACTTCCGGGAGGGCGGGTACCGGGTGCGGACGCTGCGGGCGTTCGATCTGTTTCCTATGACGCATCATGTGGAGTGCGTGGCGATTCTGGAGCCGGTCAAGATGGACGCCTGACCTGCGGTTTTGCGGGGGTGCTTTATGGGCGGTGTGGGCGTTACGGGCGATATCTTGACGCTGAGATGACGCTCATTTGACGCTCGTTCCGATGGGGCGTCAGCCGATTGTCGGGGAGGGCCGGGCCGCGGCGCGCACCGATGAACAGACGCGCTGCGGCGAAAGCGACGGAGCACGGCGAGCGAGGCTCGTCGGCTCCGTTTCGCTCTTGTGCGCTCGATGAGGAAGCGTTGCCGACCATTGCCTGAGAAGGTAGTGCCTATCGCCTCGACGCGCGGCTAATATCCAGCTCTCAGGTACCGGCATGCGTCCGGCCTTTGGCCTGCTGCACGTCTGAAGGAGATCGGAAGCCCGGTGAGCAGTGCTCGTTCTGGTGGGCGGGTGCTGGCTGCCCACCCCGGTGACCCCAAGCGCGTCGGCCCCTACCGGATCATCGGGCGCCTCGGCTCAGGGGGCATGGGCACGGTGTTCGCCGGCCTCGACGCCGTCGGTCTGCGGGTCGCGGTCAAGGTCGTCCACCCTGCCCAGGCGGACGACGCGGAGTTCCGGGCGCGCTTCCGCCGAGAAGTCCAGCTCTCCGCCCGTGTCCAGGGCCCCTGCCTCATACCCCTGATCGCGGCTGACACCGAAGCACCGTCACCGTGGCTGGCCACTGCCTATGCCCCAGGGCTCACCCTCGATCGGTACATCGCCGCGCACGGGCCGCTGGCCGGTGGAACCCTCTATGCCTTCGCTACGGGCACAGCCCAGGCCCTCGCGGCCATTCACGCCGCGGGTGTCGTCCACAGGGACGTCAAGCCGCAGAACGTCATCCTGACCCCGGTCGGTCCCCGAGTCCTGGACTTCGGCATCGCTCATGCCGCCGACGGCACATCCGTGACGCGCACCGGCATTCTGATCGGAACCCCAGGATGGATCAGCCCCGAGCACTACCGCACCGGTACAACGGGTCCCGAGGGCGACATGTTCGTCTGGGGTGCCCTCGTAGCCTTCGCTGCCACCGGGTCGCGCGCCCTTCGGCGGGGGAGCCCCCGACGCGGTCGCCTACCGGGTCATGTCCGAGGATCCTGATCTGCGTGGCCTTCCTGGCGAACTCCACGCCATCGTGCGCAGCGCTCTCGCCAAGGAGCCGGGGGACCGAGCCACCGCGTGGGACGCTGCCGAGACATGTGCCGTCCTCCTCGCAGCACAGGCCACACAGGTTGCGCCGACGGGTGCGGAGCCGACACTGGTGGGCGATCTCGTCGCTGCCCATTGGGCCGTCCACACTCTGGACGACCCGAACTGGAGACGTCCTGCCCGTTCCAGCAGACGACTCGTCGGCATCGCGGCGGTGGTGGGCACTGTCATAGGTGGCCTGGCGGGTGGAGCGCTGGCCCTGCAGCCCGACAAGATGGAGACGGCTTCGACGAGTTCCCGTCCTCCCGCCAGTGCAGCCCCCAGCAAGACCGCCACCATGCCGGCTTCCGCTTCACCCGCAGCAAGCTCCCAGGCTGTGGTGGACGCCGCGTCATCCCCTACTCCTGCGAACGCGGACGAGGCGACGATCGCCACGTGGCGTGCAGCTCGTCGTGCCAAAGGAGAAGCGGAGATCGAGACCGAGGCCGCACTCGGGCACGACCTCAGCTACGGCATGGGCGAGGACTACAACTACAGCGGTCAGTACGACGTGGGCTACGCCCCGGCCCGGAGAGAGCTCTACATAGCCATCAGCGGCCCGACGGTGGAGCCACGCGTCGTGCAAGGAGTGGCCAAGAACGCCTGCCTCACCTTGCGCATGATGGCGGACATCTACAAGGCCCTTCCGTACGACGAGTACGTCCTGGTCGACAACACCACGTCCACTGCGCCGACGATCGTGTGGGAGGACGACTTCCGCGCCAACACCGGCTGCATCACGCAGACCATCGACCGCACCGCCGCCGACCCCGGGCAGGAGCCGAGCTGGCACCCCACCGAAGAAGGACTGGCCGCGGCCCAGATCCCCAGCATCGACAAGCGCGAAATCAGGGTGGCAACCGAGGCGGTCCACCAGCTGTTTGTCGACTGGAACGCCAACTCCCGTCTGTTCGAAGACCCCCGCTATATCAGCGACGGGAACACCAGCATCGGCTTCGCTCCGCACGAAGGCGTGATGTACGTGTGGGCCACGAAGCCCGAGTGGGACCAGAGCACGCGAGAGGGATGGACAGAGGCCGCCGCCGGCGTGGCCTGCCAGACTGTTCTCGCGGAATCTCGCGCGGGGCAGGGATGGGACTACGCGCAGTACGCCGTGGCGGTCCTTGACGGTGCTGGAGGTACGGAGTTCCTTCGCTGGGGCACGGCCGGCAGCTGCACGAGCTGATCTCCCCTCGGCCCTCCATGGTTGCGTCCGGTCGAGGTCAGCCGAACGCAGGACCTTGGGCCTGCCAGCCCAGCGAGTGCACCCCGCTGGGCTGGCATTGAGGTTTGGTGAGGTTCCAACTGGGGCCTTAAACGCCTTTGGCGTGCCGCGCAGCTTCGCTGCCGAGTGCTTAGAAGGCGCTTGATGGGTGGGGGGAGTGGGATGGCTCTGACCTGCACGGACGCTCCGTGTGGCCCAAGGGCGACGAAAATTTCGACTGTTTTCGGGACGACGGCAAGGGGGCTCTAGAGGCGATGGCGTCCCGGCCTCGGCTGCCCGCTGTGCTGGGATGCTCGGGGATTGTGCGGGGCATCTGGGCGTTGCTCGGCATCTTGTTGTGCCGGTCCCGCAGTGCCAGCGGAGGGCCGCCGTGAGGTCTCCAATAGACGCGTCAGATTCGAATGTAACTTGGCGGATGGCTGTGTACTCGGCAAATTTTTAGATCAGACCGGACACGGTTGAATCGGTAGTCGCGCGAGTAACATGTTCTTATGAGTCGGTGTACAGCCCCAGTTCGGGGTCATCAAACCGCTAGCGGACGTGCGGCGTGCCCTGCGTGTAGCAGTGGCGGCTACGGGTACTCGTCGCCGCGGTCCTACTACTCGCCGCCGGCCTACGCTCCGCGGAGCAGTGGCGGGGGTGGTGCGATCAGTAGCGGCAGCTCCGGTAGCAGGAAAAAGCGGGCGCCTTGGTCACCAAGCACCTCCTCCGTGATTTACACGCCTGGCGAGGTAAAGGATCTGGCCCCTGTACGCGATGCCGCCGTGTTGCGCGCGCATCAACAGCCCGACCTTCGCGATGTTTTCCTCTGCCACGCGTGGGATGATCGGCGCGGTGCTGCCACGGATCTGTGCAACCTGCTGGAAGCGGAGGGTGTGTCAGTCTGGTTCAGTGAGAAGGACATCGCGCTCGGCCTACCCTTTATGCGAGAAATCGACAAAGGGTTGGCGAGGTCGCGTACCGGTCTCGTCCTTGTAACCCCTGCGCTACTGATGCGACTGCAGCGTGGTGGCGTCTCCGACAAGGAACTATCGGAGCTTCTTGCGCGTAACGTACTGCTCCCTGTCATGCATGAGACGACCTACGGTGAACTCCGGAACATCAGCCCTCTACTTGCATCCCGAAACGGGTTGGACACGGCTGAGGATTCCATGGCAGTAGTTGCCATGAAGATCGCAGAGTTGGTGGCCGTTGAGGACGACAAGATGCCGGCGACCTAACTGGTTGTTTCAGAGTGGGTTGAGCTGCGGGTCTCATGTTTGATGCCCTGGCCGACAGGGTGTCCAAGGGCCTGCGGATCTTGTTCCTGACGAGCTGTAGGACGGGCGACCAGCTGCTGTCGCCCGCCTCCGAAGGGTGCCATCGCCACCGGGAGTCGGCTGCGCGTTCCCGGGAACAGCACTAGCGTTTCGTCCCCGTCACCAGCCGCGTACGGGACGGGGAGCTCAGTGTGTCGACCCGTGCCTCCACCGCCGCGAGTCGGCGCGCCGCCTCCGTGTGGAACATCCGGCGCTGTCGCCGCTGGTAGCGGTACGCGCACTCCATGGTTGTCCAGGACAGCCCGAAGCCCATGGCCCCGGCGGCCACGGGGGCTGCGTGCAGCCGCGCCCAGTCCCAGCCTTCGAGTCCGCCTCCGAGGGGGAGGGTCCAGGCGAGCGTGAGGGCGACGGTGAGCGCCAGCCAGAGGACGTACCCGCTGAAGACCCAGGGCTGCGCCTCGCGCAGCCACAGCAACCGTCCGCGTTCCGCTGCCCGTCCCTGAGCCGCCACCGCTTCCGCCAGTTCTCCGAGCGCGAACCGTGCCTGGTCCCGCTGCTCTCGCCGGATCGGCGCATTCCACCCTTGCGTACGCACGTCGAGCCGGGCGATCTCCCGCCGTACCACCGCCACCGGAGCCGCCGCGGGCATCGCCTCCGGCCACCGCACCCACCGTTCGCGGTCCTGTTTGAGGGAGCGCACGAAGCGGGCTGCCATCGGGCCGACAGCGATGCACGTGCCCAGCATCAGTACGACGGCGAAGCCGGGACTCCGCCCCCACGCTTGGATGACGACGACCGCCGCGAACAACAGGAGGAAGACCGGCACCGGATAGGTCGCCCGGAGGTAGTTCTCCTGTGTGGCGTCCTGCAGGTCACGCTCCCACGCCTGGACGGGGCGGCGCACGGGGCCGCAGGACAGCAGCACGGCGCCCAGGACGAGGCCCATCAGCCCGAGGGACGCGAGGGCCAACAGCAGGGCGGCTGGATCGTCGCCCGGTTCCGGGGCCGGCCCTCCGGCCGTCGCGGCCCACGGTACGAGGACGCAGAGCGCGGCGGAGAGGAGGCCGGTGGCCCAGCCGAGCAGTCGGCCGGGCCGTCGTGGCGGTCGTTCTTCGGAGGGGATCGGCACCCACTCCGGTGCTACCAGGGTCTCCAGCGTGGCGACCAACTCCTCTACGGCTTCGTCCCAGCCGTCCGCAGTGATGCGATGTGCCTGTCGCAGGGATAGATCGCGGATCGACGCGGGAAGTAGCTCGGGTGACGGCGGCTCCGCGGCGTCGAGGAGCAGGGGGATCACGGTCTTCCCGGCGGCGAGCGCCAGCTCGATCTCGTGCCGCACCCAGTCGCCCGCGCGGTCGAGGCATCGCTGGCCGGACGGGTCTCGTGCTTCCAGCCAGTCCTCTGGGATGGTGACGAGCAGAACCTCGCATTCGTGCACGCGGCGTCTGAGGTCGTCCGGGTAGCGGTTGCCCGGCAGCATCGACGACGTGTCGAGGAAGACCTGAGCGTCGCCGAAGTGGCGGCCGAGCCGTTCACGCAGGCGGTGCACCGCAGGTGTGGCGCGTGGGCTTCTGCGGTAGTTGATGAAGACGCCTCCCACGGCGGTGTCGCCCCTTCTCGTTCGTTCCTACTGCCAGGGTGGTAATGGGGGATTGCTCCGAAGAACTCCGGACCTCGAAGGAGAACGTCCATGCAACCGTGCCCGTTCTGTTCCATCGCGGTCGGCCGTGGACCGGCACGAATGATCTTTGAGGACAACCATGCCGTGGCGTTCTTCCCGATGGTCCCGGCGACCCTCGGCCACACACTTGTGGTACCCCGGACTCATGCGCCGGATCTCTGGGCCATGGCGTCGACGGAGGCAGAACGACTGCTCGCGACCGCACTCTGCGTCGGAGCCGCCTTGCGCGACCATCTCGCCCCCGAGGGCATGAACGTCATCCATTCCGCCGGATCCGCCGCCACTCAGACCGTGTTCCATGCCCATGTCCATCTCGTTCCACGGTGGCGGGGTGACGCCATGGGGCCTCTCTGGCCGGGAGACGGAGAAGGTGTGCGGGACGCGGCCGTGCTCGACGGACTGGCCGATGAGATGGCCGCCTTGCTGCGCCCGCCCGGGCCTCCGAGGACCTGATTCAGCGGGCCACAAGGACGACCACAAAATGGGCGATCAGCAAGGCGCCGTAGAACAGCACCAGTGTCTGGGAGAAGGCGGCCTTTGCCAGCGTCACCCTCGACAGGTACGGTCCGACGTTCATCGACAGCATCTCCACGGTGCTGTCGGGGGTCCGGGCGGCTTCGTACAGGGCCCGGAATAGCCGTTCTTGGCGCAGGAAGTACGAGTCGAGGAACCAGAAGCCCAACAGGGGGACAATTCCGCTCAGTGCGATCTGCCAACTGAGCCGGCCTGCCGAGAGTGCCAGGGTGGCGGCGGTGAGAGTCATCACCCAACCCTTGAGCAGAAACGAGTTGTTACCCAACCTGGTGACGATGGCCTGGATGAATTCCAGGTGTTTGATCCGGTCGGCGCTCAACGGAGTGCCGCTGGTGGTGGTCCTGACGTTCGCTTCGTCGCTGCTGATGCTCACCGACGCGGTCCCCCTCCTTCGGGCATGTCCACGGCGAGAGACTACCGTGGGGTCGGTGCTGCCGACCCCGTCTCGCCGATGGGGACCGGGCTTGGCTCCCCGCCTGCTCCCGCGTCCTGCGTAAGGCCCTGACCGCGTGCTCTGAGCCGGACGAGCTCGACGGCACTGAGGGTCACGGTGATAAGGAGACCCGCGAGCGCGAACGGGTCCTTGAGGTTGTCGGGCGTGGCGATGATCTTGCCGGAGAACCGGTCCATGACGATTGCACCCACTGTCACGAACGGTGCTGCGAGGGCGGGAAGGGTGGGGTGGGCGTTTGCTGCGTTGAAGATCGTGCCCGCGACGCTGAGAGGAGCGAAGAGGAGGAAGACCGCTGCGGGAAGCAGGACAAGGATCCCGGTGACGAGGCTTACGAATGCGTTGCCGTATTCCCCGATCGAGTTCATCGACCAGGCCACCACACCGGTTGTCGCGCCCGCCAGCGCTAGGACGGAGAGCGGGCCAGGAGTCGTGAACTCGTGGCCGTTGATGAGGAAGAGGCGAACCAGTCGGGGGCGGCGTCTGTCAGGCGGGACGGCAAGGACGTACACGCCTGCCAGGACAACGAGGACGATGCTCGTGACGATCGCCATCAGCCCGTACTTGACGATGACGGCGTCTACCCACCCGAAGAACCCGTCAGTGGCGAGCCCGTAGCGATACGCCAGGGTCAGCACGACGGCGGCGGTGACGATCGTGCGCGCGAGCGTGAACAGAGAAAAGGATGTCCGGAGGAACAGGGCCACGACGGTGAGGCCCACGAGCACCCACGTGCCCACGATCTGAATCAGCCAGAGCACCAAGGCCCCTAACATGCTGAGCATGGAGCACCCTCCTGCGAGTCGATTGCTTCGGCGACCGTATCGGAGTTGTCAGGCCGACGACCTGCTCTACCAGGGGCATGCGTGGGCACTGGGTGCGTAGCAGTGCGTTCGCGATCCTGGACGCCACTTTGCTGCCGATCGGCCGGATCGCTGCTGACACCGCGCACTGCTCGGTCAGGCGCATAGCGTCACGACATGGACATCCAGGTCGTCGCCGACTCGTTTGGCCGCCTGCTATAGGCTCCACCCGCGCCGCCTGCCTCCACGCACGACCTGACCGCCGCCCGCACACCGAGAATCGGGTTGCGCCTCTTGGCGGACTTCTCCTCGTGTGCTTCGGGCCGGTGGTTGCGCGGTAGCGTCCCCGTGCGAGACCGATCTCGGAAGGGGCGAACACCAGATGGTGCGCGGGAACAGCGTTGGTGGGGATAAGCAGATGGGATTGATCCTGGACTTCGCTGGGGTGCTCACCGCTAGCCCGATCGAGGTCCACCGGGCCTGGTGCGTGTCCGAGGGACTGGAGCCGGGGGCGTGGCGTGCCACCCTCAACGATCATCCCGAAGGCCGGCGGCTGTACGCGGCGCTGGAGATCGGGGAGATCGGGCAGGCCGAGTGGAACGAGGGCACAGCGGCGCTGCTGGGAGAGCACGTGGACCCCGTGAACCTGATGGGACGGGCTTGGGCCAATGTTCCTCCGGCGCGTCGGATGATCGCGCTCGGCCGTGCCGCGCGGGCCGCCGGCCACCGGCTCGCGCTGTTGTCGAACAGCTTCGGGCTCGATCCGTTCAACCCGTACGAGCACGTGGGTATCTGGGACCTCTTCGACGTGCACGTCGTGTCCGAGCTGGAGGGGCTGGCGAAGCCGGACCCGGCTATCTACCGGCTCGCGCTGGAGAGGATCGGGTTGCCTGCCGAGCGGTGCGTGTTCGTGGACGATCACGAGGTGAACCTGCCGCCGGCTGCCGAGCTGGGCATCACGACCGTTCACGTCACCGACGAGGACAGGGCCGTGGCGGAGCTGGAGGCTCTTCTCGGCGTCACAGCTGTGCTCACGGTCTGAGCGTCAACTGCCGCCTGGCCGAAGGCTGTCCGCCGCCCCATTTCTGTGAGTACTGTCCGTGTGGGGCCCATCACGCGGAGGTTCTGGAGCATGCAGTGGTCGGAGTACACCACCTCTGAGCGCTTGAAGGCGCTGCGCGGTGCCATGACGCAGGAGCAGTTAGCGGAGGCGGCCGGTGTGTCCGTCGGCGTCGTCCGCAAGCTCGAACGTGGCGGGTCGGCTTCCCTGCCGTCGCTGCTGTCGATCGCCGACGCGCTCGGTACGGACATCGCCGTGCTCCTCGGGCAGCAGGCGCCGCGCCGCTCCATGGACCGCGACGAGAGGGCCGCGCTGCGCCTGGTCTCCGCAGCGACCCACGACGCTGCCATCGGTATCCCCGCCGATGTCGAGCCGGGCAGCGTCGAGGAACTTCGAGCGGTCGTGCGTCGGGCGGACGCCGCCTACTGGGAGGGGCGGTACACCGAGCTCGGCACCCTCCTCGGGCGGCTCCTTCCAGAAGCCCGCGCCAGGTTCGACGCCGCCGGTCTCGATGAACGGGAGGCCGCTGCCGGCGTCCTGATCGACACCTTCCAGACCGCGGGCATGGCCGCCAACGTGCTCGGCTCGCGAGACCTGGCGTACGCGGCGTTGACGTACGGACGGCAGATCGCCGTCCAGGGCGGGGACGAACTGCGCGACGCCCATCTCGCTGCCACGACCGCATGGGTCAACCTCCGCGATGGCCGTACCAAGCAGGGCTTCCTCCTCGCAGCGGCCCAGGCCGACCGGATCGAGCCCAAGATGAGCGAGCACGACCCGGACCGGCTCAGCGTCTATGGCCAGCTCGTCACGAACGCCGCCGTCGCCGCCTCCCGGGGCGGGGCCAGCGCGGACCACGTCCGCGAGTACCTCTCCCAGGCACACGCCGTCGCTGCCCGCATCGGAGACGAACACGCCCGTGGCTCGCACGCCCAGCCGTACGGGCCGATGTACGCCGCCACGCAGGCGATGAGCATCGCGGTGGCCCTCGGCGACACAGGTGGCGCTCTACGCCTCATGGACACCGTCCGCCTGGACGCCAGCGTGCCGCTGGCCACCCGAGCCCGCTTCGGCCTGGACGTCGCTCTCACCCAGGTGGAATGCCGACGGTGGGAGACCGCCGCCGACACCCTCCAAACGGTGTGTGAGATGGCTCCCGGCTGGGTGCGCCACCAGATGCTTCCCGGCGTCATCATCAGCAGGCTCGCCGGCGTGTCCGTCAACCGGCTGCGCGGGCTCGCCAACTCCGCAGGCGTCCCGCTCGGGGTGCGCTGACGGACGGGTCGCAGTACCACGGTCCGTAGTAGCTCCGCGGGTTCCACCAGCGTGATTGCTACGGGCCGTGCCAGCCCCACGGCGGAGTCCGCATCCGCTGCCACGGGACGTGGCAGCCGAGCCCGGTACGAGGTTCCTCCGCTGCGACGGGCCATGCCTGGGCCCGAGCATCGCAGGCCAGCAGCCTGGAGGCATGCCGAACAACCCGCCCGGCGGTCTCGGGCACGTGCCCGTTGCCGTCTACTCCTGCGCCCCGTCCTCCACCGCTCTCAGCGAGAGCGAGGAGCGTGGCCGCTACTACGCCGACGCCCGGCACTGGCACGTCGCCGGGGTCTGGTCCGACTCCGACCCGGCGCTGCCGCTCGCTGAGCGGCCGGGATGGCAGGCGGTCACGGCCGCCCTGTCCGCCGGGATGATCCGGGGCGTCGTCGTCAGCGCGGCGGCCCATGTCGCCTCCGACGCGGCCCAGTTCGCGGCCCTCAGCGTGCTTCTCCGCGATCGGGGAGGGTTCCTCGCGGACGCGTCGAGCGGCACCCCGGCCCGCCGTACGCCGGCTCAGGCCCGACGCCGCCGCGGCCTCGCGGACGCGGCGTCGGGCTGGTTCACCCAGACCGAAGCACCCGAGGAGGGCACCTCGTGACCGCCCGGCGCGCATGGGTCGGCGACCTCGTCAGGGACGGAAACGGACGGCGGGCGATCGTCACCGACGTCCGTGCCGGCGGCACCGTGTGGGTGCTGCGGCCGCCGACCGGGGGCGGGCCCTACTGGGAGACCGACGACCCCGACAGCCTCAAGGTCCTCGCTCCCTCCGGCGGCGAGGACAACCGGTGAGTTTCCGCGCTCACCGTCCCGTCCCTCACTCCCTTCCGTGCACCACGCCTGAAAGGCGACGCCCCGTGTACGCGTTCGGTCTCTGCATCGACCAGCAGTACCTCGTACCCGGCCTCGCCGCGATCGCGGGCCTGGCCGACGGCCTCACCCCCTTCGCCCGCCGCAACGCAGCGGTACGGGTGCTCACCCTCGACCTCACCCCGGCGCAGGCCCTGCTCCTCTCCGACTTCGCCAAGCGGACCGGCTTCGGCTCCTTCGACCTCCGCCGCTGCGCCCCGCTGCGCGCGTCGCGCATGGCGGACGCCTCGTACATCACCGTCACCACCTACCTGCGGTTCGAGTTCACGCCGGACTTCGTCCGCCGGCCCTACCTGATCTACGTGGACGCGGACGTGCTCGTACGCGGAGACATCACCAATCCGCTCGACTCCCTCGTGGAGGACGAGGTCGGTGCTGTACGCGACGAGTTCAACCCGACCGTAGGGGAGTGCCCGGCGCTGCCCGGGGTCGCCGAACGCTGGCCCCACCTGCACGGCCGTCCCTACTTCAACGCCGGAGTCCTGTAGACCCGCACCGGCCACATGCCCGTCGTCCGCAGGGGCGTCGAGCACGCGCTCATCCACGGCCGCCGCCACATCCTCCACAACGACCAGGACGCCCTGAACCTGTGGCTCCTGCACTCCGGCCGCGTGCGGCCGGCCGCCGCCGGGCTCAACAGGTTCGAGGCCGGCCGGTTCCTGGAGCGGGGCAACTGGGTACGGCGGGTCGTCACCCGGTCGCCCAGGCCGGACCCGGCCGCGGCCCTCGTGCACTTCGTCGGCCCCGAAAAGCCCTGGCAGCCCGACTGTCCCCGCACCGAGGACGTGGCCGAGTACCGGCGGCACCTGGCGGTCACCCTTCGGCACGTCCGCCGCCTGGGTGCCTTCGGGGCGGAACCGGCGGGTGCGTGGTGAGCACGACGAACGTACCCGCAGCCATCGCGCGGGCTGCTCTCGCTCTCATGGGAGTTCCGGTCCGCGCCGCACACCGTCTGTCGGCACGGTCGAAGACCGTCGTGTACCGGGCCTTCCTGGCCGACGGCCGGAGCGTGGTGATCAAGTTGTACGCGGTTACCGCCCGCCGCAACGCCGCGACCGAGGCGGCGGCGAACCGGGCCGTCGCGCAGCACGTCCCCGTGCCCGCCGTCCTCGTGCACGGACACGTGCCCGGCCACGAGGTGACCGCTCTCATCACTGCGGACCTCGGACCGCTCACCCTGGGAAGCGCCGTGCGGTCCGGCCGGGTGGGCGACGAGCGAGCCCTGAGGGACCTCGGCGGCCTGCTCGGCCGCCTTCACCGAGCCCCGGTCCAGCCGTGGGCCCCGCGCCGGCCGCTCCATGAGCAGGTCACCTCGATCGGCCGTCGCTGCCCGCCCAGCGCTCTGGACCGCATCGCGCCCGCCCTGGCCGCCATCACCGACGCCCCCACAGCCGCCCTGGTGTGGTGCCACGGCGACCTGCACGGCGACAACGTCGTGCTCGCCGGGCCCCGAGCCGTCCGCCACCTCGTCGACTTCACCGACGCCGTAGCCGGCCCCCGCGAGTCCGACGTGGCCCAGACCCTGGTCATGACCGGCGCCATCGCCTCCGCCCGGGCCCGCACGGTCACTGACGCCTATCCGCTCGCCTTGGACCACCACCAGCTGGCGGCCTGGGCCGTCTTCCACACGATGCGCTGCTGGGCCCACTCCGAACCCGGCGACGACCGGGCCCGGTGGGTCGGCCGCCTGGACGAGCTGAGCCGACGGACCCCGCACCTCTTTCGCGTACCCCGTCCCGAAAGGACATATCGATGACCACCCCTGCCTTGTCGGTGGTGATCCCAGCCTTCAACGAGGTCGCCTACCTGCCCCGCTACCTGCCCTCCGTCCTCGCCTCCCTCGCCCGCTGGGAGGAGGTCACCGGCCGCACCGGGGAGGTGATCGTCGTCGACAACGCCAGCACCGACGCCACCGCCGACATGGCCGCCTTCTTCGGCGCCCGCGTCGTCACCGAGTCCGTCCGCAACATCGGCCAGGTACGCAACACCGGCGCGAGCGCCGCCCGCAGCGGCCGTCTCTTCTTCACCGACGCCGACGTGGCCCTCCCCCTGGAAGCGGTCACCGCCGCGGCTGCCGCCATGGACGCCGGGTCCGTCGGCGGCGCCATTCCGCCGCTCTACACGCCCGAGCGGCTCGGCGCCCGGCTGCTGTGCGCCTACTGGGACCACTACCGCACCCGGCGTGGTGGAGCCCAGGGCGTCAACCAGTTCTGCACCGCCGACGCCTTCCACCACGTCGGCGGGTACCGGGACGACCTGTTCATGAGCGAGGACGTGGAGTTCTTCGCCCGGCTCACCGCCCACGGCCAGGCCACCGGACGGCCCGTGGCGATCCTTGACGACCTGCGCGTACGCCCGTCGACCCGCCGCTACGACCAGTGGTCGAGCCTGCGGATGCTCTGGTGGCAGAACCCCGTCACCGCCCGCCTGCGGCTCCGGTCGCCCCGCATGTGGCGCCACTGGTACGAGACCACCGTGCGATGACGAAGGAGACCCCTGTGCGGCCCCAGCCCAAGACCCTGCCCGCAGCCGACCTGCCGGTTCCGGACGGCAGCGGCATCTACACCTTCCCCGACGACCTCCACCGCGCCCACCGGACGCACACCCAGCAGCTCGCCGCCCGCCACCGGGCCATGGACCACCATGTCCTGGAGGTGACGGCGCCCCACACCCGCGTCCCCTACTACGTCGAGGCCCGCACCCCCGCCGGCCGCCCGGTCCTCGTCATCGAACCCCACCACGACGACTTCGCCCTCTCCGCCTCGGGTGCCTTCCTCGCCCGCCCCCGACCGCTGACCGTGGTCACCGTCTTCACCCGCTCCCGGAGCGTGCACCCCACCCTGGAAGCCACGTACGCCGACGTCGACACGGTCTCCGAGCTGCGCGACCGCGAGGGCGCCGCCGCGCTCGCACCGTTCGCCGCCCGCCGACTCCTTCTGGGGCACAAGGACGCCGAGCCGCCGTACAGGCCCTACGACCCCGAACGGCTCGACCGGACCACCGAGGAGCTGCGCCGGATCGCCGCGCTCCACCCCGATGCTGAGCTCCTCGCCCCCGCCGCCGTCACCCGCCACCCCGACCACCTCCTCGTCCACGAGGCCGCCGTCCGTCTCGGCTGCACCTGGTTCTGGGAGGACCTCGCCCTCTGGGCGACGTACGCGCTCGCCGGCTGCGACCAGCACCTGTTCCGTACGCGTACGGGGGCGGACATGCGGCCCGAGCTGGTCGACATCACCGACGTCGTCCTGGACAAGGTCACCGTCCTGAGGATGCACGGCTCGCAGATGCACCCGGCCCGGAAGATGTACCGGCCGATCCGGCACGCCTTCACCACGGCGGCCGACCTCGCCGACGGGCCCGGCCCGTACGCCGAACGCTTCTACCGGACGGAGTCGCCGGCGTGTTGATCATCGCCCTGGAGGGGCCCTCCTACGCCGGCAAGTCCACGGCGATACGCCACCTCCGTCGCACCGCCCTCGGCTCACGGGCGTACGTCTCGGACTGCTACGTCAAGCACATCGCCCACCGCGACGACATCCCTCCGGCCCGCACCGACTCCGCGGCCGCCCAGCTCGCCGCCTTCGAGAGGTTCATGGAGATCGAGGCGACCAGAGTGGCCGAGGCCGCCGCGAGCAGCAGGCAGCTCGTCGTCCTCGACTGCTCCGTGGACACCCTCCTTGCCCACGCGTACGCCCTGGACGCCCTGTTCGGGTACGGCGTGCACCACCAGCTCCGCCACCGGCTCCAGTCGCTGCCGTTCCTGCGCCCCGATCACACCCTCTACCTCGACGTACCGGCCGAGACGCTCCACCTCCGCCGGAAGACCGCCGGCCACACCGCCGCCGAGTCCGAGTACTTCCTCCACGAGCCGGACTTCCTCCGCCACGCACGCGACTACTTCGTTCACACGGCCCGTCGGCCCATGACGCGAGAGCTCGCGGTCCTCGCCGCCGACGCCGACCCGGATGAAGTCGCCCGGGCCGTGGAAACCCTCGTCGGCTTCTGGGCGAGGTGACCGCAGGTGCCCACCGCCCTCTTCGCCTGGCGCCGCACCCCGCCCCCCTTCCTCATCGGCGGCGCCGAGGTCACCCAGCAGCTCCTCGCCGAAGAACTTGCCGCCGTCGGCTGGCGCGTCACCTACCTCGGCTCACACGAGGCGCCGTGGGACGGAGCCACCCAGCTCACCGACATGCGCGCCCATCTCGACAGGCATCGCGTCCTGTACGACGAAGCGGACGACACCCTGCGCTACCGGTGGAACGGGGTCGAGTGCGCGGCGCTGACGCAGAACAACGTGGGGCACGCACTGGCCAGCCTCCTGGGAAAGATCCGCCCCGACGTCGTGTTCACCGCCCAGGAAGGATCAGCGAGGCTGGCCGAACTGGCGAAGCCGACCACCCTCGTCGCCGGCCTGCTCCACTCCGTCTCTGCCACCGGCCTGGGCGTGCTCACCGGCCGTCCCCACTACGGACTTGCCGTGTCGAAGTTCGTCCGCGACCGGGCACCCCGCACGCCCGGCACCCGCATCGACGTGGTGTACCCGCCGTTCGCCCGCCCACGACCGGCTACGGACACGGAGCGCACACCAGCCGTACTGATGGTCAACCCCATCCCCGCCAAGGGCGCCGAGCTGCTGCACCAGCTCATCCGCCTCATGCCGGAACAGCCCTTCACCCTGGTCGAGGGCTGGTGGGACACGTCTGCCGACTTCGCGGCCTATCCGAACGTCAGGTACGTGCCCCGTGTCTACGACATGGAGCCGCTGTACCGTAGCCACCGCCTTCTGCTGGTCCCATCCACCGTGGAAGACGCCTTCCCCCGCTTGATCGTCGAGGCCGCCCTCCACGGCGTCCTGACCATCGGTACCAACCGGGGCGGGATCCCCGAAGCCATCGGCGACGCCGGAATCGTCCTCCCTGCCACCGCCGGCCCCGAGGCGTGGGCGCAAGTGATCCGCGACGTGGACTGCGAAGCGCTGGGGGAGCTGGCACGGGCCAGAGCGGCACGTTTCACCCGCCCGTGCCTCCCAGAGCTCCGGGAACTGGGGATCTAGAGAGCGCCGCCGAACGCCCGCTCCACCTCGTCGAGCCGCTCCGTCCACCAGCGGAGGAGCGCCTCGTCGGCGACGAACAGGTCGTCGCAGGAGTGGTCGCCCCGGTCGTAATGGAATTCGAGCTGCCAGAAGTCCGTCATCCGCTTCCACCACAGACGGCGTGCGCCGTCGAGCAGCGCGGCCGGCTCCAACGGGACCACCGACCGGTAGCCGCTCACGAAGGCCGCCACCCGCTCCAGGTCGAAGACGCCCTCCACCCCGAACTGCACCTGTGCCGTACGGACGACCTCCTCGGCGTACGGGCGGACGCCCAGCCGGTCCCAGTCCAGGACGGCCGTCAGCTCGCCGTCGGCCCAGAGGAGGTTCCGGTACTGAAAATCGCCGTGCGTCCAGCCGTACGGCCCTGCGGGAACGTCTCCCTCCGGGCGCAGGGCCGCGTACTCGGCGAGCAGCACCCGACGCTTGGCGAGGGCGTCGAGCGCCGCCGCGTCGAAGGCGTCGCCCGAACCGTGGGACCGCGCAGCAGAAGTGAGCCGGTCGGCCTTCTCCGCCGCCCGTTCTGGTGTGGCGACGTCTGCGGCGATGCTGTCGGGAACGGCAGCAAGAGCCCCGGTTTCGGCGGTGTGGCGGAGCGCCAGGTGGAGCTTGGCGAGGACTGCGCCGAGCCGCCGCACCTGAGCGATGGGGAGGTCAACGCCACGAACGTGCGCTCCTCGTGCCCAGGGGAACAGACAGTACCCGCTCCCACCGACCTCGACCACGGCCCCACCCGACGAGCCCACCACAGGGACGATCACCGGAATGCCGGCCTCAGCCAGGGGCGGCAACACGGCAAGATTGCGGCGCAACCTGTCGAGCGGCACATCCGTGACCCGCTTCACAGCGAAGGTCCCTCGCGGCGTGTCCAGCTGCCAGTTCACGTTCATGAGGCCATCAGCCAGATGACGCCAGTCGACGACGTCCCCGAGGTCGAACTCCTTGATCAGTTCCGCAAGATCATCGGAGGGGATGCGGTGCCTGCTCGCCACATGCGCGTTGGTCACCTTGGCGACGATACGTGAGCAGAGCACCCGGGTGCACAAGGATCACCGCGCGGCATCGGGCATCCGTGGTCCGGCCGACGCTTGTACTCAGACACCGTGCCCTTCGCGCTGGTGGTAGGCGGCCTCTCCGGCCCGGCCCCGTCCGCGGATGCTGACGGCTAGGGTCTGGATCGTGTGACCGCAGGGGAGCGCGTCGACGAGGGGGCAAAGCCATGAACGATCGGTCGGAGAAGCCGTTCCTGTACGTCGTCGTCTGCGCCGCCGGCATCGCGGGCGACGCGCACCGGCTGATCACCGCCGCGAAGGAGCAGGGCTGGGGCGTCGGCGTCGTAGCCACACCCCAGGGCCTCGGCTTCCTCGACACCAAGGCGATCGAGACCCAGACCGGCTACCCGATCCGCTCGGCGTGGCGGAGTCCCGGCGACCCGCGGCCCCTCCCGCCCGCCGACGCCATCGCCGTCGCGCCTGCCACGTTCAACACGATCAACAAGTGGGCCGCCGGCATCGCCGACACCCTCGCGCTGGGCATCCTGTGCGAGGCGTACGGGGCGGGCATCCCGACGGTCGTTTTGCCGCACGTGAACGCGGCCATGGCCGTGCATCCGGCGTATGACCGGAGCCTGAACCAGCTGCGGGAGATGGGCGTGTCGGTCGGGTCGTACGAGCCGCACCCGCCGAAGGCGGGCGGGGGAGCAAACTGCTTCCGGTGGGAGGAGGCGCTGGAGCTCCTGGACGGCAGGGGCGCAGGTCTCTTCGGACGGTGATCCGGATCGAGGCCCGCGCGCCCGTCGTCGGTCGGAGAGGACCGGGCGGATCTTTCGTCAGTGGGCGGAGCCCGGACGCGGCTCCTCGTCCTGCCTCGGCAGCAGTCGCAGGGCGAGGACCGAGCCATCGGCGTGGACGGAGACCGGACCTCCCCAGTCCTTGTCGTAGCTGAGGTGGGGGCGGGCGTGGCGGCCGGCGTGGACGAGGGCGCGGTACTCCTCGACGTCGCCCCTGGCGAGGAGCCGGAAGATGTCCTCGTCCACGCCGGAGAACGCCTCGACACGGGGGCCGTTGAGGCGGAAGACGTGGTCGGTGCCGACGTACGCGGTGCCGAAGAGGGTGTGAGCGGCGTCCTGGATGCTCATGGCGGCCGCGTGTTCGAGACCGGTGAAGCGTTTGCGGCCCTGCCGGTCGGTGAGGTGGCGGGCGGTGGCGTGGCCGGAGCCGGTGAACGCCATGAGGCCAGCCGCGGTGGTGTGGGCCAAGGACTCCTGGAACCAGGCGTAGTCCTTCGGCTGGACGTGGCAG
The DNA here is from genome assembly GCF_040683955.1 of Streptomyces sp. NPDC093111. Lineage (NCBI taxonomy): Bacteria > Bacillati > Actinomycetota > Actinomycetes > Kitasatosporales > Streptomycetaceae > Streptomyces > Streptomyces sp. NPDC093111. Next base: position 182,096 of record NZ_JBFBNW010000010.1, read on the forward strand.
CCCCGTACAGGCTCCGGCGTCACCAGGTCCTCGGTCGGTGGATGGATGTCCGGCATCACGTTCGCCTGGAACGGCGGAGCGTTCAGGTTCGCCTCACGGACTTCCGCCGGGGACAGCCGGCCTCCGCTGCCAGGTGCCTGGAGGGCGTGGACGGTCATCGTGCCGCCGTCCGTCGGGAGCTGCGTGCTGAACAGCAGGCCGGGGGTCTCGTTCCACGCGCCGATGTGGACCGCTTCAGCGTGGGCCGAGGCGGAGGCCAGCTGGTCGGCGGAGGTGGCGGCGTCGCCGTGGTTGCCCTTGCAGGCGAGGGGGATGACGAGAGACGGCTCGCCAGGACGCCAGACCTCGGCGAAGTAGTGCGGGCGGTAGCGGTACTTCACTTTGTCGCCCTTGTCCCTGCTCGTGAGGGCCCAGCCCGCGCGTAACACCGTGTCGGCGGGGACGATCGTCACCGAATGGTCGGGGAAGCGGCTGCGCAGCACGTGCTCCGCGAGGGTCAGCGCGAAGCCGATGCCGAGCTCGCCGGACTGTAGCGACTTGTAGTGGTCCGCGATGCGGTGGCCCTCGTCGGTGAGACCGAGGAAGGAGTCCCTGCCGCCGGCCAGGACCTGGGTGTATTTCAGCGCGCCCCAGTGCTCCGCCAGTCCCCGGCCCGCACCACGCCACGAGAGGGCGGTGGCCCGGGCGAGGGTGTGGAGGACGTCCCAGAGGGTCACTTCGAACTGCCGGGGCAGCTCCGTCTGCGGGATCGGGACGAGGTCGGGCTTCCTGCGGAGGGGCTCGTCCTCGTTCTCCTTCCGCTTCTTGTCGTCCGCCGCGATGGCGGCCTCCACCTTGCCGACGAGTGCCTTGTCGGAGTGGACGGAGATGTTCGAGGACTGGGTCAGGGCCTGGAGCACTTCTTCGGTCGGCTTCAACAGCTCTCCCTCACGGCGTGCGCGGGCAGTTCACCATCGGCTGGACCGTACGGAAGGGAGGAGCGGCGCACGCAAGTGCGCAGGGGCGCGTGGTCTGGACTTCGGCACGGCGGCGGACAGTGTGCAGCCGGTGGCAGGGGAGACCCCGCCACCGGCTGGTTGTTTGCATGGAGGATCTGACCCGTTCCTGCTATTTCTCTCGGGTCATGAATCGGCGCCTGCGGCGACGATGCCGCACAGGCGGTCGTATTCGAGCATGTCCTCGTGGGTCATGAACTGGACGAGGGCCGTGTGATGGTCCAGGGCGTAGGAATAGATCAGCTTGGCGAGTTCGGTGACGGCTGCTTTGGCTTCGGTTCCTGCTTCGGGGTTGTGGATGCGGACGCCGGCGGCCTGGAATTCTTCGAGAGTGGCGTCATCGGCGAGTGCCTGTTCTTCGTCGGTGAAGGGGCGGCCGTCGAGGTGGCGGAAGGTGCGGGTGCCCCACGGCCGGTCGAAGTCCGTGTCGAACAGCAGGGCCATGATGTGGGGGCGGGGTGCGGGGGAAGGGGTGGGCATGGAGGTTTCCTTGTGCCTGGTCAGAAGGTGTACGGGGTGAAGGGGAGAGCGGGTTCGATCATGAGCTTGAGCAGCTGGTCGAACTCGGCTCGCTCGTCCTCGGCCATGAGGGCGTGGGCGTTGCCGAGGTTCTTCTCGTCGAGCTGTTCCATGAACGGGGCGAGGAAAAGCTGGATGGCTTCGGGTGCTTCCTCGTGCGTCTGGAGGTACTCCATGTAGCGCGAATGCTGGATCTTCAGCTCTTCGAGGTCGGCGCGCGTGGCCTGGAAGATCAGCGTTCGTTCCTCCTGGGTGAAGGAGCGGCCGTTTCGACGGGACCAGGAGTCGGTTTCGCGGAAGTGCTGGAAGTTCGCGTCGCAGAGCAGGGCGACGATCTCGGGGCGGGCTTCGGACGGGGGCATGCGGGATTCCTTCCGGGGGTTGGTCGGAAGGTCAATTGTTGGGAGAATCGCCGGTTAGGCTAACCGGCGATTCTGGGCTATCTTTCCGCCTCGTTTCGCGGGTCAGCGCTGCCTTCGAGTGTCGTTCGATGGCCTGGCGTCGAGGTGTGCCGCACGTTGCTGCGAGGAGGCGGCAGCGCTGCCTCGTCCATGCGTGCTTCGGGAGTTCTGGGGATCAGCGGGGAGGTCGGCCATCCGTCGTAGCCGCCACACGAGCACGTCACTCGTGCGCTCCGCCGTGTCCAAATCCCTCCGGGCGGCTGCCTGCACCAGCAGAGCGGTGGGGTTGTGGCCGGCGGTCCGGGCTTCGTCGAGGGTGGCGGCGAGGGCGGGCCATCCGCGTTCGGCGAGGACCTGGTCGGCCAGCTCGGGCAGGGCTTGGCGCAGGGTGGCGGCGTGATGGCGTTGCCAGGCAGGGGTCAGGCGGCTGCCCCGCTGGTGGAGGAAGGCCATGGGGTGGTCGGCAGCGGCGGGATAGGCGGCGCGGAGGTGCGCGGCGGCCCGGTGGGCGGCTTCGGCCTGCTGGGCGTGCTGCTTCTTGGCGTGCCAGTGGGCGGCGGCGGTGATCAGGAAGAACAGCGTGTCGATGACCATGGCGGTGGTGGCGCTGTCCTCGCCTCGGCCGAGGGTCGGGCCGCTGTGGACGAGGTCGCGGGCGGCTCGGCGCAGGGCGTGGTCGTGACCGCGTGCGGCGCGGACGTGGGAGCGAGAGGCGCGTTCGAAGACGGCTGCTGCGGCTTGGAGTTCGTGGCGGGTGTGGGCGGCGGAGGTTTTGGCGAGAGCGTCGAGGACTTCCCCTGCGGCGGCGATCTGTGCGGCGATGACACCGTCGTCGCTCTGGTCGATGACGAGCAGGGCTTGCCAGGCGGCCGTGGTGGCGCGTCGGCGTGCGGACGCGGGCCCGGTCACCCACGGCTGGGACGACTCCGAGGAGGGGGCTTCCGTGGACGTGGTCCAGCGTTCACGGATCCGGGGCAGCGAGAGGTCCGGGGCTAGCTTGGAACCGGAGTAGAAGACCGGCTCGCCCTTGCCGTTGCGGTCATCAGGGAGGGCGACGGTGTAGCCGAGGGTGTCGCCCGAGGGTGCGATGCGCCGCCGGACGAGCAGATCGGCCGAGGCGAGACGGTCGTAGAACTCCTCCTCACTGGCTGCGCCGGCCACCGAGCGGCGGACTTCCTCGCGCAGCTCCTCGCGTGGGGTGCGCTGTCGGCCGAGACGGTCGGTTTTGTGGCGTTCGGAGCTGGTGGGCCGCGTGGCGGCGGTACCGTCCCCCGCCGCCACGCGGTGGAGGCCGTAGGCGACTTCGATCTGGCGGCATTCGGTCTGGGCGCGCTTGGCGGAGCGGTGGTGGTCGGGGCGGCGGCCGTCTTCACGGACGAGCGTGGCGATGAGGTGGATGTGGTCGTCGGCGTGGCGGACGGCTGCCCAGCGGCAGCCCGCGCCGTCGCCGGGGTCGATGCCCGTGGCGGCGATGACGCGGCGGGCGATGTCCGCCCATTCGGCGTCGGTGAGGGTGCGGTCGCCGGGGGCGGCACGGACGGAGGCGTGCCACACGTGGGTGGTGGGGCGGGCGTCTTCGTCGAGGAGGTGCAGGGGCTCGTCCAGGAGCTGGGCGAGGTCGACGATGGTGGTGCTCCGGTCGCGGCCGGGGTCGGGGGCGAAGCCGTCGAAGGAGGCGACGAGGTGGGGGTCGGTGTGTTCCTCGCGGCGGCCGGGGCCGTAGAGGTAGGCGAGCAGGCGGACGGTGTTGCGGCCCTGCTTGTGGATGCGGGGTATCAAGCGGCGGTGCCTTCGGAGTTCGGGTCGGTGAGGCGGGCGGTGACGTGGCGGACGGCGTCGACGGCGTGGCGGACGGCGGCGATGGTGTCCTCCAGGCCGTCGGGGTAGGTGCCGCTGTTGAGCGCGTGGGCGGCCTGGTTGAGGTTGTTGTTCGCGTGCCCGAGCTGGCGCCGGAGCGTGAAGAGGGTGGTCAGGGTGTCCTGGCGGGTGGCGATGGCGGCTGCGGTGCGGTCGAGGTCGCGGGCAGCGGTGAGTCCGCTGTGGGCGAGGAAGCCAGCGATGCTCATGCCGACCGCTTCGGCGCCGGCGGCGATGGTCGCGTGCTCGGCGTCGCTGAGGCGGACGCTGTGCGCGCGGCGCTGCGTACGGGCGCGTACGCGGGACTTGCCACGGCGACGCGGCACCGGCTGCGGTCCGCCCTCGGCCGCAGCCCCACCCTCCCGCGCCCCCTGGCGCGGGAGGGTGCCCGCCACCCCCGGGGCGGGCACCGGTTCGGACGCACCCCCGACGGGGGAGTGTCCGAACCTCCAACTTGCTCCGCCCGGGGCAGCGCCGGTGGGCACCAACGGCTGGTTGGTGAGGGCCTCGGTGTGGCTGTCGTGCATCGGGGTGTTCCTTCGGAGTGAGCACTGGAGGGGCGCCCGTGTGGGCCTGGGGTGACGGGGACGTCAGGCGGTGGCCGCCAGATTCTTGGCGGTGGCCGCTTCGTCCAGGACGGTGTCGGCGGCCTTCTGGGCCCGGGCCCTGTCGACGGTGTAGCCCTGGGCACGGGCGGTGCGCTCCAGGTCGGTCCGGCGGACGGTGCCGGTCTCGTAGCGCATCTGGCGGGCGAGCTCCAGGAGGTATGCGTCAGGGGCACTGGTCTTGCGTCCGCCGGTTTTGGCGTCGCTTTCCTCGGCGGTGTGGCGGTGGCGGGAGGCGGCGCCGTGGCGGTCGTGGCGGGGGAAGCCGGTGCGGTGGGCGGCTTCGGCTCTGGCGTGGCGGTCGGCTGCACCAGGCGCTGCTTAGCGGGTATGGCGGTGGCGGTGGACTTGGCAGCGGGCGGTGGCGGTCCGCCACTGGGTGCCTTGGCGGTTGGCGGTTCGGCCGCCATCGCCTTGTTGGCGGCGAGGTGGCGGTTGATGACGAGGTAGAGGTGGACGGCGCCGGCGAGGGCGAGTGGGGCGATGGCGGACAGGGCGCCGACGGTGGCGTTGTTGAGGTGGAGGCGGGTCTGTTCGTTCAGGCGGATGGCGTGCAGGGCGTTGGCCCAGATGCTGGCGCCGGTCGCCAGGGTGACGAGCGTCCACACGTACAGGCGGGAGCGGAGAGGGGCGGTGCGCAGGATGAGCAGGGCGGTGACGCCCAGCGCGATGAAGCCGTCGATGACGAGGGGGAAGAGGTAGGTCAGCGGTCCACTGATGTGGGCGGCGACGGCCATTTGCCGCAGGGCGTCGTAGGAGAGGACGAAGCCGACGGCGGCGATCAGGGTGACCCCATGAGGAGGGGACGGCCTCGCCGTTCGAAGGCGGGGCGTATCGGGGCAGGGGAGGGCAAGAGCAGGAATCTCCGGTGTGGTGCAAGGGGGCGGGATGGGCGCTGTCGGGGTCAGGCGACGGGCTTCTGACGGCGGCGGTCGTCGCCTTCGAGGGTGACGCGTTCGGTCATCTGGGCCAGGCGGGAGGCGACGCGGTCGCCGAGGGCTGCCCGCAGGGTGTCGGTGGTGAGGTTGCTGGTGATCAGGGTGGGGCGCAGGTGCTCGTACCGGTGGTTGATCAGCCGGTAGGTCAACTCCTCGGTCCACTCGCTGGTCTTCGCCGCGCCAAGGTCGTCCAGGAGTAGCAGCGGGCAGCGCATCAGGCTCTGCAGGTCGCGCTCGCTGTCGAACCCGGGGCGCGGGCGCAGGCGGGCGTACAGGTCGGCGGCGGTGACGGCTTCCCAGCGCAGGCGGACCCCCGCGGCGAGCAGGCTGCGGATGGCGCCGTACGCCTGGTGGGTCTTTCCGGTGCCGGTGGGGCCGACGATGCGCAGCGAGGGGCCCTCTGCGATGCCCCGTGTACCAGCGGGGCCGGGGCGTCCGGCGCGGGCGATCGCGTCCGCCCAGGCGGTGACCTGGGGGTGGTCCGCGAGGGCGTGCCGGTAACGGGCGGGGATACGCGCCGCGGCCAGTTCCAGCCCGGTGATCGGCTCAGCCACCGGTTCTTGGGCGGTGGTGTCGGGTGCGATGCCGCGCCGGGTCAGGATGTCGCCGAGTCGGCTGGAGATCCGGGCGGGCTGCTGCGGGTCGCGGGTGAGGGTGGCGGTCAGAGGTCCCCTCCGTAGGCGGCGGCGGTGTCGGCGGGGTTGGTCCACGGCCGGTGGGCAGCGGCGAGGGCGGGGGTGGCGTTCATGGCCTCGTGCACGAGGCTGGGCAGGGTGCTCGGGTGCAGGCCCTTGGCGCGGTGGCGGTCGAGGCCGGCGCGGATGTGGTCCGGGGAGATGCCCTCGGCCAGGAGCTTCTTCACCTCGCGGCCGAGATGGCCGAGCACGTCCTGCGGCGGGCGATGGGGGCACGCGGCGGCGTACTCGCCGATCAGGTCCTTCGCCGAAACCGATTGGGGTGCGGGGGCGCTCGCGCCCCCCAACGGGGTAGATCCTAGATCCCTGTTCCTAGGTCCTAGATCCGGACGGTGAGGGCTCACGGAGGGCTCGGTGAGCCCTTCGTGCGGCTGCGGTGAGCGCTCACGAAATCGGCTCTGACCTGCGGATTCGCCGTTCACGGAGGACTCGGTCACTCCTCTCGGCGTGTCACGGAAGGCTCAGTGAGCCCTCCCGGACGACTCGCGGAAGTCTCCGCGAGGGCTCCCCGCATCTGCGGTGAAGGCTCACGCCGCACCCCGAGATCATGGTGCGGGCACGGGGGCGTCCGGACGCCGCTGGGCCGGTTGATCTTCTGGTGCTTGGCGAAGGTGACGATGTGCAGGTACCGCTTGCCGTCCCCGCCCTCGTAACGGCAGATCAGCCCGGCATTGTCGAGCTGGATGAAGTCGTCCTCGACCGCCTCCGGGCCGTGCTCGCGGCGCAGCGACCATAGGTGGCCGGCGATGACCGCGGCCTGGTCGCGGAACCGGCCCTGGTCGTCGGCCTGGGTGAGTAGCCCGAAGAAGGTGCGCTCGGCGGACAGCGACACCGCGGCGAGGGACTCGGACGAGAACGCCTCGGGCTTGATGGTGCGGATACGGGCGATGGCGATCGACCGCCTTTCAGGAGAGGGTGGGGGAATCCGGCTTCGCCGGGGTACGTGGCCAACACAGCCACACCCAGTGCGCAGAAGTCCAGACTTTCCACAGGAATTCTGAAAAACCCGCTGACACGACGCGCCGACAGGTCCGGTCACTTTAGGACCGGATTCCCGGTTGGCGAAATCGCCGCCGGAAATTGCTACGCGGTCCGCATCGCTCACGGCAGACGGGAATGCCCTTCCGGACCGGTTGACGGGCAAGCTACAACACCACCCATGCCGCCACGCCCCCTCGCCGTCGGACCCGCCGGACACGCCGCCGCCCACGCCATCGAACGCACCCGCACCGCCCGCGGCTACTCCCAGCGCCAGCTCGCCGCCCGCGTCACCGCGCTCGGCCAGCCCATGACCTTCACCGCGCTCTCCCGCATCGAACGCACCGTCCGCCGCTGCGACATCGACGACCTCGTCGCCATCGCCGCAGCGCTCGGAATCGCGCCGCAGACCCTCCTCGCCGACCCCCTCGCACCCCCGGGGGCGGCCGCGGCGGGCGAAATATAGCCGACGATCCCCGGTTAGGGAAACCGGGGATTCTCCGGATCATTGTGCGTCCCGGAACGCCCGTCGTGTCGGTCCCTGCCAGAAGTCTGCCCACATTCCCGGAGGACGCCTTGCTTGATTCGCCTACGTGCCGATTTCAGGTTCCCCGCCGTGCACACGTAGCCCTGCTCGCTTCCTCTTCTGATCCGCTCGGAGATCTCGGCCGTACGTAGAAGCCCTATTCGGCGGTCTCGCAGCATCGGCTGGGCTTGTTGCTTCCCGGCCCAGGTAGATCTCTCAATTCTTGTCGCTATTTCTCCCGCAAAGGAACCGCCTATGGCCCCGCGCCTGCTGTCCATACCTGCCGTCGCCGCAGCCTTGGACGTCGACCGACGAACGGTCTACCGCTTCATCGCCGCCGGCGAGCTGCCCGTCGTCGACCTGCGCACAGGACCGGCTCGCTCTCGCGTTCGCGTCCCCGCCGCGAGCCTGGACGACTTCATCAACAGCCGGGCGGTTTCCGCGCCCGCGCGCCGCCGCTGACCAGGACCAAGTACCTCCGTACGCGAAATAGGAAGGAACGGAACCACGTACCTCCGGAAGCTGAAGTCCGGCAAATGGCAGGCAACCGTCCGCAACCGGGTTGGAGACCGGTTCAGCGAGTCGTTTCCCCTCAAGGCGCAGGCCCGCGCCTGGGGTACCGATATGGAGACCCAGTTCGCCCGCGGAAGCATGCGGGACCCACGAGCGGGCGAGATGGCGTTTCACGAGTGGCACGCCCGCTGGTGGCAGGCCCGCGTCGTCGAGCTCCATACGCTGCGCGGGGACGCCTCCAGCATCAAGAACCACGTGCTGCCCCACTGGGCCGACTGGGAGATGCGGGCCATCACCCGCATGGACGTCCAGAGCTGGATCCGCGGATTGGTCGAGAAGGGGGTCGGTGCCTCGGCGATCAAGAGGGCGTACAACCTGCTGTCGTCCATCATGCGTGCGGCCGTCGACGACGATGTCATCGCGGTCAGCCCCTGCCGGAACATCGACCTGCCGCAGATCGCGATCAGGCCTCCGCAATGGTTCACCCTCGACCAGGCGCAGAGCATCGTCGACGAGCTCCCGGCCCCATGGCGCACCATGTGCCTGCTCGGCTTCTACACGGGTCTGCGCTGGGGCGAACTCACCGGCCTGCATCGCCATCGGATCGACCAGCGCCGTTCCCGCTTGTTCGTGGTGGAGGTCAACACCAAGAGCGGCATCAAGGAGTACCCCAAGAGTTCGAGGAGCCGCCGGGAGGTCCCGCTCCCACCGCACGTCCTGGACGTGCTCGAACGGCACATCCACCCGCTCGACCGTGACGCCCTGGTCTTCACCACCGTCACCAAGGGCCGCGCTGGCCGTCGCCTCGACGACGGCAACTGGCGCCGCCAGACCTGGTGGCCTGCCATTGAGAATGCCCACTACTTCGGCACCGACGGGGAGCAGCTCCCCCTTCCGCACTATCCGCCCCACTCCATGCGTCACACCTGCGCTTCGTGGCTCGTCCAGAAGGGAGTCTCGCTCTACGAGGTCCAGCACCTCCTCGGCCACGAGAGCTTCCAGACCACCCAGCGCTACGCTCACCTGCAGCCGGACGCGCACAAGGCAGTGCTGGCAGCTTGGGAACGTCTGGAGGTCCCGCTGACCTTTGCGGCGTAGACAACTCGTCCTGTCCACTGGCGTGCGTCGGATGCGCGCTGCGCCCTACGTACAGGGCGAGCTGAAGGGCGGCCTATAGCTATGGACGAGCTTGTTTCTCCAGGTAGTCCATGACCACTTGGTGCGCCCGCCACCCGTCCGGGAACTTCGGTGGTACGTCGAGGTAGACCGGGCTGCTGCGGGGATGCCGGTCCAGGAGGTCGGTGATGCCAGCGCGGGCCACGACGATGCAGGCGAAGCGGTGGCGGGAGAGCAGGACGCATAGGCGACCGGTTTCCAGGTGGAAGGCGGATGCATCCTGACGGCCGGAGAGCGGGTGCCAGACCAGTGTGACGTCGAACTCGCGGCCCTGGATACGGTTGGCGGTGTCCACGGTGATGTCCGTGAGACCCCGCGTCTCCAATCGCGACCGTACCGAGTCCGCCTGGATCGTGCGGGCGGCGCCGATCGCGATGCGGGACTCGGTGAGCGGCTCTCCGTTCACCAGTGCCCCTCGCTCCAACAACCGGGCCGCCGTTTCTGCCAGGGCTTCGGCCACCTCGGGGTCATCGTCGAGGGTGTGCCGAGACGGAAGCTCAAGCAGACCCCAGCCCGACCCGGCCGCGCAGGCGAGGACGGCGTCCGACGGTGTTGCACGGTGAGGTGCGGTGCCGTAGGTGAGGACGCGGTCAGCCGCCTTGGTGCCGGAGATGAAGGAGTAGAAGGGATAGAACGCCTTCTGCACGAGAGGGGCTGCCATCTCCGGCAGCCGCCAGGAGACCGGGAGCTCGTGTCGCAGCAGGTCGGAGTTGTGCGCCAGCGCCACGTCGACGGCGTTGCGCAGCGGGTCCCAGGTCAGTCCCTGCCAGCGGTCGGTGTCCACTGTGGCGAAGGGGTCCAGCTGCCCGGGATCGCCGACGAAGAGGACTTGTGAGTCCTTCTCGGAGAACAGCGGTGCCGTCGCCAGCAGCGCGTCCGACCGCATCTGGTAGGCCTCGTCCACGATGGCCCAGCGCCATGGCGCGCACTTCTCGCGGGGGACGTGCGACCACTTCTTGGCAGTGGAGACGACGACCGGCAGCTCGCGGAGGGCGGGTGCCTCGTTGCTGCCCCGCACGTTGGCGTGCCGGCGCACCCGTTCGGGCAGGACGAAGTCCTTCTTGTGGAGGCGGCCGACGGGGAGGTCCGGGTATTCCCGGGCGATGTTGTCGACCAGGTCGTCGACCTGTTCGTTGGTCTGCGCGACGATCATCACCTGATGGCCGGTCGATGTCAGGTGGCCGGTGGCGCGCTTGACCAGCGTGGACTTTCCCGCGCCCGGTGGAGAGTCCACCACGATGCCGCGTCCGGTGGCCGAGTCCAGGCCGGACAGCACGTCGGCGACCGCCCGGTCGGCGAGGGCGCCGGGTGACGTGCCGCTGTCGGGTTCCGGAGTGGCTGTCATTCCCAGACCTCTTCCGCGTCCTCGTCGGTGGGTTCGTACGGCTGTGGCGGACCGCCGTGGGTCCAGGGGGTGTCCTCCTCAGCCGGGAGCGAGGACGGCATGTTCTTGGGATCGATCGACGTGAAGGTGACCGTCTCGCCGAGGTCGGCCATGGTCCCCTCAGGCGCGGGCGGCTTGCGCTTGTTGCCGAAGCCACCGTTCAGCTGGATCAGCACGGCGGACCCGGCTCCGTCGGGGGCGATGTTTAGGATCTCGGCCTTCTGCCTCGGTCTTGCCGGGGACTTGACCGCCGTCCCCACCGCCATGGACACGGGAATTTCGCAGTGCACGGTGATCGTCGGGCGCCACAGCGGGGATCCGGGCCGCGCCCCGGGGATGGTGCGCTCTTCCTCCCGGGCCGTGACCACGCCCGTGAACGCCTCGCCCGTCAGTTCGTACTCCGCCATCACCAGCGGATCGTCATACGCGCGCCCGGCGTCGTACCGTTCCTGGGCCTCCTCCATACGGGCGAGGCGACGGGCTGCCCCCACCGCGTGGTCGCGGCGGGCCTGCGGGCGCCCGTCGTCGTCCAGATAGGTCGCGTACTCACCGAACAGACGCCGGTCGTATGCCCGCCGTTCGGCGACGTGGCCCCCGGCGGGAAGCTCGCGCAACAGGCGGACGCCGTGCCACATCAGCTGCCAGGTCGGCAGCATCTGGGCATGCAGCTCGCGGTCGATGGTGCGAGCGGCGGCGTCCCGCGCCCGCTCTCCGATTGCGCCGTCGTACTTCGTGATCAGTTCGTCGAGCGTGCGGTCGAAGACCGGGTCGGTCGCCGGCCCGGCGGGCGGCCACGCCGCGGGGTCTTCGCGCTCCCGGGCGGTCTCGGCCCCGGTGCATCCGGCGGGGGGATCGATCCAGCCGAGCAGGGACGCCAGGTTCGCGTTCTCGGTGGGGCTCTGCCCGGTGGCCCAGTGGGCAGAGAGGGACCGCGTCATGGCCTGGAGCAGGGCGGAATCCGGGAACTCGGCCCGGTCGGCGAACCAGGTCAGCCACTTTCCGAGCAGGGGTACGGATGGGGAGACGGCATGCGGACCATCTGTCGCGCGCAGCCGGGTCAGACGGCCCAGTAGCCGGATGTACGTGATCCCCCCAGCGTTCGGGACGAGGAGCTGGGGTGCGCGCAGGGGCCGCTCCCGCTCCTCCTTGTCCTTGCCGCGCCCGACCGTGTACGGCTCTTTCGGCGCGGCGCGGCATTCCTCGAAGTAGGGCAGGAGGAGGTCCGCGAGGCTCTCGACGAAGCCGAAGCGCTCGGTTCGGTCGTGGGGGCGGCGAACCGTCAGAAGCGCCGGGTGGTCGGGATCCGTCCCGGCGAGAGCTGCGAGTGGCGCGCAGGCCTCGCCGGCGAGGGTGAGCGGGATGAGGACGAACGGGGTGTCGTCCACATGCTCGTGGCGCACGGTCGTCAGCCGCTCGGCGTATTCCGACGTGGATGCCCGCAGGGCGGCCACCGTGGCGATGATGCTCACGCGGTCGCACCTCCACGCAGTCGACGGAGTCGTTCGGCGGCCCGCAGCCGGATGATGACCGCCTCCTCGGCGGGGCCCGGGGCGCTGGTGCCGTCGAGGTGGCGGAGGGCGGTCCGGGTGGAGTCGATGCCGGGAAGACTGTTGCGTACCACTCCACCCAGTCGGGCCGGGGAGGCGCAGTCAGTGGCCTCGTCCCGGCAGTAGCGGGACATCTCGCAGAACGAGAGGCAGTCGGGGGTGAAGCTTGCGTCCAGCTCCCGCATCGTGGCGTCGATCTCGGCCTTCGGTCGTTCGGTGTCGAGCGTCGCGTCGGGAGAGAGGGCGTGGGCCAGGTCTTCGGCCCGGCGCAGACGCGATAACTGGAACCGCAGGGCGTCGAGTTCCTGGCGGAGGTCGATCAGCTTTCCGTAGGGCCGGTTGGAGAAGTCCTTAGGGCAGATGAGAAGGAACCTGTGGGCGATCGCCTTGGGATCGAGGCCGAGTTCTGTGAAGGTCTGCCGCAGGGCGAGGACGCTGACCGCGGCCTGTTTCGTGGTCTGGGCGACCGCCGAGGGGTTCGCCTGGCCGTCGATGGCCGGGAAGGAGCGGATCTCCACCACGTAGAACTGTCCGCCGGTGCGGTGGCTGAGGGCTTGCGGTATCACGTGGGCGGTCTGACCGGCGACCTCCAGGGTCAGGACGGGGCGGTCCAGGATCAGCCGCTCGTCGGCGCCGGCCGCCAGGCGGTTCAGAAGCCGCCGACTCTCGCCCGCCCGCACCGCGAGCGAAGCGTCGCCGCCCACCTCGGTCAGATCGGCTACCGCGGCTTCCTCGACGGGGACGTCGAGTTGCTCCCGGAGCAGGCGGATGAGCTCCGCGTAGCCGCCCCATTTGACCAGGGCCTCGAAGCTCTGCTCGCGCCGGATCGCGAAGGGGGACTGGCCGAAACGCGGCTCATGGCCCAGGCGTTGGGCGAGCAACGCCTTGTCCACGCCCGCTGCGTCGAGTACGGCGCGGCGGGAGCAGGCCGGGTTGGCCGTGAGGGCGGTGATCTTGCGTGCCGTGTACTCCTGTGGAGGTCGCGGTCCGCGCAGGACGGCGAGTCTTCCCGGAGAGGGGGCAGAAGGGTGCTGCGGAGGCATCTTCTCTTCTTACGCGGAATTCTGTGGCGGCACCGGAGGAATCCGGTAGTCGGTCAGATGGTGAAGCCGGCTGAACCGCGCAGGGCATCGTGCAGGGGCGGGGCCCCGAAGAGCTGCTGTACTTCTGTGAGTTGGCCGCGTGCGCGGTCGGCGGTCGTGCGACGCAGGGAGTAGTCCGCCTCCTGGTGCACTGCGGCCTCCGTGCGTGCTGCGGAGATCACGCGTTCGGGGTCGATTTCCTCGTCGTCGTACGCGCCGGGGATGTTGAGCGCGAAACGGCGCAGCAGTTGGCGGGCTGCGCCGGAGGGCGCGTGTCCGGCGACGTCGAGCCGCAGGATCTGCTCGGCGGTGCCGATGGCGTGGACGAGGAAGTCGGCACGCGGGCTCAGTGGGCCGACGATGCGCTGCTCCAGGGGCCAGACGGATACGGCGAGGAGACCGCGGGCGGGTGTGAGCCGGTCGTGGGTGAGGGCGGCACAGATGTAGTAGGGGCGGGCGTAGCCCTGTGCGGTGAAGGACCTTTCCTCGTCCCGGCGGAGGGAGGCGAGTTTCGTCGCGACCAGCGGCTCGGTGAAGAAGGCCTGGTATACGGATGAGATCAGCTTGGGCGACGCGGGAGCGCCGAGCAGGGTGAGCGCCTGGTGCACCTGCTCGCGGACCGGGACGGCGCCGTGGGTGGACTGCTTCCCGTGGGCCTGGAGCCGGAACGAGGATGCGGTCCCGGCGGTGGTGGCAGGTGCCGGGGACCCGGCGGGTGAGGAAGGAGCCGCGGCAGGTGGCGCGGCCCCCTCCGCCTCCTCGGCGTCGAGGGCTCGCTCCCACGCGGCCTCCGCCTCGCGCAGTTCGGCGCGGATGCGGGCGGTGGCCGCGTTGTCGCGGGCGCGTCGAGCCTCTCGCAGGAGGGCGCGCAGGCGCGACAGGCGTTCCTCGAGCTCCTCCAGCGATGCGGTCATGGGCGCACTGTATCGCGGATCCCTTTGATTTCCAATGTTCTCCAAAGAGTTCCAAAGTTGTGCGCTATGCTCGGCGGCACGGCCTCGGGGTTCACGACGGCCGGCCTGACTCCGTGCTTCGGCCGGGAGGGGGAACGACATGACGTGCGACGTGCCGTGGCGTGTGCCGCAGTGGATGACGGGGGACGAGGGGCCGGTCCGGATCGGGCCGGGCACAGGAGGGGGAGCGGACGAGCCGCATGTCTGCCCGGCCCGCGACGCGGCGAAGGCCCGGCCAGGACTTCGGGCGCGGGTGCCGTCGCAGCTTCCCCGGGAAGAGCACGAGACCTTCACGCTCGGTCCCGTGTGCGCGGCACTGGACCGGATCGAGTTCGGCGGCGCCACGGTGGACGAGGCGCTCGGAGCCCTGTCCGGCCACCGGCCTGCTCTGCACGAGGGGCACCGGACCTACGTGGAGCACGCGGTGCGGCAGTACACGAGCCAGGGGCCGGACGCCTTCGTGCCCGTCCAGCCGTACTGGGCGGTGCGCAAGGACAATGGTCGGCGCTGGGAGCTCTACGCATGGTGGCGCCGCTACCAGTCGGCCGACGGCACGGTGCGCGAGTACCGGCGGCTGAGACACGGGGACGCCCGTGCGTCGAGCCGGGGTGAGATCGCGGTCGCCGCGTACACCGCGGCGTTCGGAGCCGACGCGGCGTGGCCGCGCCGCTGGAACCAGGAGTTCGTGATCCACGGCTCTCCCGGGCCCGTCGCGAGGGTCAGGATCATCGAGATCGGCCTGGGCGACGGATCGCGGACCGTTCAGTTCGACGGAACTGCGGAGGAGGCCAAGGCGTACTACGAGGCGCACGGCGGCCCCCACGTGAGGAATGTGGTCAGGGGCGGTCCGGAGCGCCCCGGGGCGGCCTGCTTCGACTGCAAGCAGTTCACCGGGTGTGAGGCGGTGCCCCGGTCTCCGGGGGTACTGGCACTGCCCTCCCGCCGGTTACCGCTGCGGAAGGTGTCCATCAGCGACCTCAGGTACCACGCCGCCTGCCCTGCGCAGTCCCTGCTGCGCTCCCTGCACCTGCCGAAAACAGGCGAGTACAGCGACGCGGCCAAGCTCGGCCAGGCCGTGCACGGTTGGGTCGAGGCGCTCCACCGCCGCACCGGCCCCATTGCCTGCACGCGCGGCGACATGCCCCCGCCGGGGGAGAACTGGACCGCCGGCCGGTGGAGGGTCCCGGACGAGGAGGCGGAGACGGGCCGCGCCATGCTCCTGCAGCATGTGGACTCGTGCCCCTTCCAGCTCCCCGAGGCCATCGAGCGGGTCGAATGCGAACCGACCCGGGTGTTTCACGACACGGCGGCCCAGGCGCTGGTCGTGGCCAAACCCGACCTGCTCTACAGGGAGGACGGTTCCTGGGTATGGCGGGAGCTCAAGACCACCCGCACTCCTGCCCGCATCGGCAAGGATCCGTTGGACGCGTATCCGCAGCTCGCCCTGGCCGTCGTCCTGCTTGCCCAGGGGGAGCTGGGCGGTGACCCCTCCGGATCGAGGGTGGAACTGGAGGTCCTCCGTCCCTATGGATCCGACCCCCACGTCATCGACCCGATGGACGCGGAGCGCCTGGCCAAGGCGCGAGCGGTGCTCCGACGGTACGCCGGCCCCTGGCGCGAGGACCGTGCGTGGGAGGCACGGCCGGGCGGGCACTGCCACCAGTGCCCGGTCTCGCGGTGGTGCCCGAGCGCCCAAGCCCCTGCCGACGCGGAGGAGAAGGCGTGATCACCCAGACCCCACCGAACTCCGGGGCAGCCCGATCCGGCCTGGTCTCCCGACCGTCCGCGGGCTCGGACGAACCCCTGCTCCGGGATATCGCCAGTGCGCTGGTCCGTCTGTCCCGGCAGCGCGGCGTGCCCCACCCGATCTATCCGGCCCAGGTCCAGAACGCCTACAACCGACTCGTCCTGCACTGCCTGCGGCACGGAGTCGAACCGCCGGGCAGCATTCCCGAGATGGTGCGCTGGGCCTGCGAACGACCGCTGACGGGCTGGCCGCTGGACCTGCCTCCCGAAGCCCGTGGGGCCGCCGGCACGCTCGTGGATCCTCAGACGAGACTGCCGCACCAGCTCTGCCTCGAGTGGGAGGTGGATGCGGCGGACCCCGCCGCAGAGATCTTCGAGAACCAGCGCATGCTGGAGGCACTCACCGTATGCCGGGCAGCAGGCGATCCTGCGGCGTACACCGCCTTCCGGTCCCTGCTGACCACCCGGCCCGTACTCACCGGCGCGGAGCTCGCCCTGCTCGGCGGGGACCCGGAGTGCGGACTCCTGCTCCACCACGTCATCAGACAGTGCTACGAACCCGTCCCTGCGACCTATCGACGCGACGGCGGGTACCAGCAGTGCGGACGCTGCCGCTGCCTGATGGTGCCACTGCCCGGCGGAGGTCACCGCTGCGAGCTGGACCGCTGCCGCCGTGACGCCACCGCGGCTGTCCCCGTTCCGGTACGTCCCGACCGCAGCGGGCTCCACCAGCTCAGCCGCCCCCTGCGGATGTTCGTCACCAGTCCGGGCCTGGCAGAGAACGACATCGGGTCAACCCTCAAGAGACGCTTCGGCATCGACGCCGAGATGTGGCCCCAGTTCGACGCGTACGACTTGCGCGTCCCGCTGCCGGGAGGCCGGTACTGGGCCGTGGACGTCAAGGACCGGGTGAACCCGGTTTTGCTCGCACGCACACTCACCCGCTTCCGGGCCGACCCGCCCTTCGACCGAGCCTTCCTGGTCGTGCCCCGCTATCGATTCCGCGAGAACGAGGCGTACGGACGACAGTTCCGCCGAAATCTTCCCGAAGGTCTGGCAGGGAATATCACCCTGCTCGACGACCGGACCTTCCTGCGTCTCGTGGCCGAGCAGATCGCCGACCGGACGGAAGCCGCCGGATCCCCTCGCCGCCAAGGAGACCACCATGCGTGATCGCA
Source organism: Streptomyces sp. NPDC093111 (assembly GCF_040683955.1). Lineage (NCBI taxonomy): Bacteria > Bacillati > Actinomycetota > Actinomycetes > Kitasatosporales > Streptomycetaceae > Streptomyces > Streptomyces sp. NPDC093111. The sequence continues at coordinate 199,189 of NZ_JBFBNW010000010.1, forward strand.
GCAGCTGGCACCGTCGTTGCTCCCGCCAGCTCACCGATGTATGGCCGGATGACCTCGGTGCGTTCCGGGTCGCCGATCTCCTCGACGTCGAACTGGGCCTCTATCTGCTGCAGAGCGTGGCGCCCACGCGCGCCGCACTCGACGTGTGGCCCCTCCTCGGCGGATACCCCCACAGCGAAGCGCTCGGGGACGTCCGCTCCGACGAACAGCGGCTGCGCATCCTGCGCGCCCGCCACCACCTGTGGGTCCTCAGACGCGGGCACGCTTGGTCTGAGGCGCTGGAGTCGTACCTACGCGTGCCGCAGCAGCTGCGCGGATACGACCTCGAAAGCGTCGACGCGGTCCCGCGTCGACGCGTACCCGCCCGGGCAGCGCGTCGTTTCGAGGTGTTCGAAGAGCTGCTCACCACAGGACCCGAGTTCGCGACCCGCCGTGTTCCGCTCGCTGGGTCGGGCGAGCACACCTTCCGGGCCCAGGACCGGCTCCACTCGGTCGAGATCACCGACGACCTGCTGCTCGGCGCCCTCCCCAGGTCGCACGCCCTCGACGCGGCACCCGCCGGGCGCGGGGAACCCGTGGACGTGACCTGGGAAGAACTCGAGTCGGTGGCCGCAGCCATGGACGCGAAGGAGGAGGTCATCGGCGGCTCCCGAAGCGGATGGCGCGGTCGACTGAGCCGTGTCCGGTTACTCGTCCGGGACGAGGCCCTCGGTCGGTTCACGCGGGGCGAGCGCCTCAGGATCGACCAGCTGCTCCACCTCGTCGGCATGGTCGGTGCGGGCAAGTCGACCCTCCGCGACATCCTCACCTACCACCTGGTCACCCGGACGTCGCGCCGTGTCACCCTGGTCGTCGGCGACGTCGCCGAAACCCTGGCCGTCGTGGAGCTGTTCAAGCGGCTCGGGGTAGCGGCGGCACCCATCCTCGGCCACTCCACGCGAGAGCGGAACATCGGACGCCTGCACCGCCGCACCGCGGTGGCGGGCGCCGACACCATGCTGGGACACGACCACCCCGGCTTCGCATACCTGAGCAGTGCCTGCCCCGTGGACGTGCTGCGCGGCATGGAGGCACGCAGGCCCCTCGGCATCAGGGAAGCCCCGTGCCTCGGGCTGTACCCCGCTGTGGACCAGGAAGAGACCCCGGACGATCCACTGGTCGAAGCGGAGAACCCGGCCGGCCGAAGGTCGCGCCCCAAGCCCCAGCGGAAGCTGTGCCCGCTGTGGAACCGCTGTCCGAGACATCGCGGCGCCCGGGACCTCGTCGATGCCCGCGTCTGGGTTGCGACCCCCGCCGGGCTGGTGCACAGCTCCGTGCCCCAGCACCAGCACGACGAGCAGATCCGTTACCTGGAACTCGCCTGCCGACTCAGCGACCTGATCATCGTCGACGAGGCGGACCGCGTGCAGATGCAGCTCGACACCGTGTTCGCCCCGGCCAGCACCCTCGTCGGCACCTACCCGAACTCCTGGTTCGACGAGGTCGCCGTCCACAAGTTCCAGCAGATGGCCCGAGACGGGCGGCTCCAGCTGTCCGAACGCGACGTCGACGACTGGACGAACGCCGTCAACACCGTGAGCGCCGCCACCGACCGGCTCTATTCGCTCCTGGTCAAGGACGGGGAGCTGCGGCAGTGGATCAGCGTCGACTACTTCAGCGCGTTCACCCTGCACAACCTGCTGATCGACAGCTGGTTCCCCGGACGGGACGCGGGCGACCAACCACCGCCCGCGGCACGGCTGCTGGACGAGGCGTTGCTGCGGTTCCGGGACGACCCCCTGCACGAGCACGAGAGCACTGGTGACGGCGACCAGGTGACCCCCCTGGTCAACACCTTCGTCCACCTGGCCCTCGAACTGCTCCACGCCCCCCAGGGCGCCCGCACCCGGGAACGGCTCCGCTCCACCCTCACTGCTGTCGTGGGCCACGACTCCGGAGTCCTCGACCGGATCGACGTACAGGCCCGACGCTTCGAGTTCACCCTGCTCCTCGCTGCGCTCCACAGCCGACTCGACTTCATGACCATCCTGTGGCCGCGCGTCGAGGCCGCACTCCACCTGGAGAACGCGTCGAACGTCCTCTCCCGCAGACCTCCGAAGGACTACGAGGCGGTCATCCCCGAATCACCGATGGGCAACGTCCTCGGCTTCCAGTTTCGCCTCACGGACTCGGAGCGCGACGGTGACCGCAGCGGTGAGCTGCGCTTCTTCCACTGCAACGGTGTGGGGCGCGAACTCCTCATGCGAATGGGCGACCTGTGTCGGGTGGACAGTCGACCCGCCCCCCACGTTCTGCTCATGTCCGCGACCAGCTGGGCCGGCACTTCCAGCCGGTACCACCTGCACGCCGATGTGGGAGCCGTGCTTCGCCCGCGGGACGAGGAGGTCGAGGCCGTCCTCGGCACCGAGTTCCGCAAGGAGTTCCTCCACTGGCCGGGCAGCGAAGGGCCGCGGCCCCTGCGGCTGTCGGGCTGCCCCCCGAAGGAGCGGCCCCAGGCGCTCGTCGAGATGCTCCGGCAGCTCGCGGTTCCTGACCGCAGCCTGCCCGGCGCGTCCAGTATGCTCGACACCGAGCTGGACGAGATCCCCGACCAGGATCGACGCCGCATCCTGCTCCTCGTCGGCAGCTACGACGAGGCGCGGCGCGCGGCCGAGTACCTCAACGGGATTCCCGAGTGGAACGGCCGTGTCGTCCAGCTCGTCTCGGACGACGCGGACGCCGACACCGCCTGGGCCCGGCTGCCGGAGGACCCCGCGGTGCGCACCCTCACCCGAGGTGACGTGCACTCCTTCGCGAAGATCGGCGGCGAACTCCTGATCGCGCCGCTGCTCGCGGTGGAACGAGGGCACAACATTGTGCTGAGCACGGGCAAGGCCGCGATCGGCAGCGTCTACTTCCTCGCCCGGCCCCACCCGCGGCCCGACGACATCGCCCTCGCCATCCAGTCGATCAACGATTGGGCGGTACGCCAGCTCCGGGACACCGGAAGGGTCTTCACACAGGCGACGCTCGCGGCTGCCACGCCGCACCAGGCCGCCATCGGGTTCCGTAGTCGCGCCCGCCGCCAGTGGAACCGGTACCTCACCCGCCGAATGGCCTGGTCCAGCCTCCGGGACGACGAGAAGGTCGCCTTCACCTGGGACCAGCTGGTCGTGATGTGGCAGGTGATCGGCCGCCTCGTACGTGGCGGTGTGCCTGCCAGGGTGGCCTTCGTGGACGCCGCCTTCTCACCCCGCGAGGCGGGATTCGAGGCTGTCGACACCCCGGACACCAGCCTGCTGGCGAGCATGCGCGCCGTGCTGGCCCCCTACTTCGACGAGCCCGGCATCGTCGCTCAAGGTGCCGAAGCTCCGCCGGAACCCTCTCCGATCGACAAGTCGCTCGTCCGCGAGCTGTACGAGCCGCTCTACCGCGCCCTCGTCGACATGGGCTGAGACCGCGGCTGCCCGCCCGCACCCAGCACCCGTTCCCGCACCTTCCTCCGATCTGAGGAGACTCACAAGATGGCGTACCAGCACGTACGGACCGCCTCGTACATGCCTGACCCGGCACAGGGAACTTTCCCCGTCCTACGGCACACCCTCTCGCTGCCCGCTCACTGGGAGGAGCCGCTCGGCCAGCTGCGTGACCATGGCCGGCCGGAAGGGCGGTGGCACGGCCCACGCCGCATCCCCACCCGGGAGATCAACCAGCTGATCCGCACCACCGCCCCGGACGTCGTCACCGTGGCGTCCAACGCCACCTTCGGAACGGACTCCCCCTGGCTCTACTGCACCGAGCCGTTTCCCACCCCGGTGACCAACCTCTACGCCGCCACCTGGCTCAGAAACCTCCCCCGCCATCCCGATGATCCGGACGCACGGCGTCTGCTCGCGGAGTGCTTCCGCGAGCTGGACACCGGAAGCCTGACCTGGCGCGCAGACACCATCGACCTGCTCGAACAACAGCCTTCTCCCGGTGGCACCGCCAAGCCCACCCGTCTGGTGTACCGACTGCTCCCCGACGAACTGGCCGCACGCATCGCACGCCAGGGTGCCTACGAGCACGGAGGCCGGCAACTCACCTTCCACCAGGTCGCCGGCGCCGGCGGCGGGTACGACGCCGGAAGCAGCAGCGCGGAACTGATGTCGTGGCCGCCGATCGAATACCGACCTACGGGTAGGGGCGGCGAGCGCAAGCCGTCGTACTACGCGGCCACCCTCCGCGTCGGCGTGCGCACCGTCCCGTTCTCGCCGGTTCCTCGGATTCACCTCAGCGCGGGAATCCGCCGGTTCGTCACCGGAAAGGTCTGGATGCCCTTCCGCAAGGGGGTCTCGGTCTACCTACTGCCAGAGATCTCGCTCGTGCCGGACGCACCGGTGTCCCGGCGACTCTCGGTTGCCATGCTGCAGTGGCGCAACGGGACCACGGATTGGAGGCAGGGCGGCCCCAGTGGCATGCTCGCCGCCGTCGCCGCGCTCGACGGGCTCCCGTCGGTGGATCGACTGGTCAAGGAGGCCGACCACTGGATCGGGGACGGGAAGGACGGCATCAGGCTGGCGGTCGGCCACCAGGCCGCCATGGGCAGACACCCCATCGGGACCGGACTGATGCCCAGTGAACGCCGCCGTCTCATCGAGTGGGCCGAGCAAGCGCTGGCCCCCGAGTTCGTCCCCGCCCCGAAGCTCCAGCGCAGCCGGTACGGTCGCCCGCCTGTCAGACAGCTCACGAAGCGGCCCTCCATGCCAAAGAACGCCACCACCGAAGAGCTCGCCGCCCTCCTGGAACGGACGGAACGGACCGCGGCGGACAACGCGCGGGTGCGGCGTGCGGCGCTCGCCGCGACGCTGGACGGCACCGATCTCGTCGGCTTCCTGGTTCACCAGACCGACGACCAGCGGGACAGGCTCGTCGCCACCGCCGAGAGCGCGCTCGGACTCACAGAGTTTCGGCGTGAACGAGGACCGGAGACATGGGTGTGGGAGGCCGAGGAGCTCACCGTGCGGCTCCACGCCCACCCGCTGGGCGAACTGGGATCCCCGCTCGGAGCGGAGGACCGGCCGCCGCGCGCGGGACAGGAACACGACCAGGCCATCCGTGAGCGGCGCGGACGGGTCGCCGAGGCGATGACCCGCCTGAGGGAGCAGGTGCCCGGGGCTCGGATCGCCCTTGTCGAGCTGGAAGGAAGCGAAGCGTTCCAAGGTCCCGCGAGGCGTACCGACCCCAAGTACGCGATCCGGCTCGGGTGCGCGGACGCAGGCTTGGTCACCCAGTTCATCCGCCCCCTGGACACTGCAATGGACACGGCTGACGCCGAGAAGGACGCTGCCCTGCGGGCCGAAGCGGCCTGGGCGGACGGCCTTCGTCAGACCGGGATGCGCCTGGTGCCCCAGCACACTCTCGGCGATCGCATCCCTTCCGGTCTGAACCAGGTGGCCTTCCATCTGGTCGAGCGCCGGGTCGACGGTCCCACGGGCAGGGCACAGTTCACCCCGATCGCCGTGCTGCTCCGGCCGGACGCACCATGTGTCCTCGGACGGACCGCGGACACCTCGGAGTGGATGCCCTACCCGGACCTGCTCCGGATCCTGACCGGACGAGTGCGGGGGAATGATCTGAGTACCTCGGCGCAGCAGTCGGCAGTCACGGCTGCCTTCATCAGGAGGACCCTGGCGAGTCTGCGCGGCACGCCGACCCTGGTCCTGTCCCACGCACAAGACGTGCGCAAGCGCTGGCCGTGGCTCACCAACGGCGGGCTCGAGGTGGATCGGATCGGCCTCGACGGGGGCCCCGCGCAGCGAATCGGTCTCTACGGCAAGCACCTCCGGGTCGTCAGGGTCGCTGACAGCGGCCGTGACGAGACGCCCCAGTGGTGGGCGGAACGGGAGGAGCGCGAGGAAGAGTTGGCCGGGCAACAGCGGGGCGGCTTCGGCATGGGACTGTGGGTGCCCGACGAGCCCGGAGCCCCCGGCCGCGTCTTCTACAGCACGGCGGACAAGGCGAGCACGCAGACGAAGTTGACGAACGACGACGCGAAGCTGACCCCTCACGTCAACCCCGTCGGCCGGAGCGCCCACCGGCCGACGGTGAACGCGTGGAACCCCGAGCTACTGGAACTCACCCTGGCCTGCCTTCAGCCCGGCGACGACCCCGAGGCATGGGCCGCGTTCGTCCACCAACAGCGCATCTGCAAGGACGACTACCGGGACGTGCTCGGCCTGCCGCTCGCTCTCCACCTCGCACGGCTCGCGGACGAGTACGCGCTGCCGCACGACGAGGAGGAGGCGGTGGACCCGACGGCGGGGCCGATCGCGGCGCCCGTCCCCGGAGACGGGTCCGGGCAGCTCACCTTTGACTTCGACACGGACGAGGACAGTGAGGACCAGGCACATGGCGACGTGTAGTACGGAGGCGGTGGAACAGGCCGTTCAGTCCGCCGAACTCCTCCACGCCCAGGAGGAGATGCGGGAAGCGGTCGGCGTACCGGAACCGAAGGGAGGCGCGGCGACGGCAGTGGCCGTCGCACATCTGGGCGGGCTGTTCGAGGGCCTGTCCGGGGTGATCCGTCACGCCTTCGACCGGACCCGGGACTACGACGGCAATCTATCCAGCGGTCCGCTCCAAGGCCTCTCTGAGATCGTGCAGAACGCTGAGGACCTCGGAGATTCCGGAGTACGCCTGCTCACCAGGGACAGGGATCTCCTCGCCGGAACGGTGCCGGGCACCGTGCGGATCATCCTGGAGCCACTGAAGCACCTGTCCTACCGGACAAGTGGCAACGTGCTGGTCTCCGGCATCCGAAGTGCGCAGAGCCTTGCCTACCCGTTCGAAAGCACGGAGCAGGCCTCGTCATGACAGCTATCACAACGATGACAGCAAACCGAGGCCGGGACCCGGGGCAGCCCCCTACCGTGGAGATCGAAGTGCCGCAGGGGTGGCGGCGGAGGGGACGTACCAGCATGCGCAGGGTTCCGCCGTAGATGTTCCGGTTCACCACGGGGGAGGCGGCCGACTTGAACGGGGCCGTGCTCGAGGCTTTCGGGGTGGCCGGCGAGCACCTGGAGACCGCGCTCGGGCTCGACGGCGTACGGGAGCGGCTGCGTGCGGTGGGCTGGGTCTCGGACCTCGAGGACGAGGAACTGCACGAGACGCTGAAACGGCTGGTGAAGTGGGAACTCCTCGACGTGGTCCACAACCACGCCCAGAACTACCGCACGGCCGAGGAGTACGAGCAGCGCAACCTGCACTACTCGCTGACCCGCCGGGGCGAGGCCGCGCTCGCCGGGGTGCGACACGCCCTGGAGGTGCTGGCCTCCACGGGGGCGCTGCAGACCGCGGTGCTGGAGGCGATCGCCGACCGGCTCGACGCACTGACCCTCCTGTCAGGCGAACCTGCCGCGGCCGACCGACGGATCTTCAGCACCCTGCGGGAGCTGGAGGGTCATCTGGAGGGCCTGGTGGAGAACACCAAGGCCTTCAACGGCCAGTTGCAGAGGCTGCTTCGCGCCGAAGGAGTGGATCTGGACGTGTTCCGTGAGGTGAAGGCCGCCACCGTCGCGTATCTCCAGGAGTTCCTGGTCAATCTCGACCGGCGCGGCGAGACGGTGGCCGCCGCCGTGGCCCGCGTGGAGGAGCGGGGCATCGCGGTGCTGCGTGAGCGGGCCCTGCGCGGTGCCGAGCTGCCTCCGACCCCGGGAGAGGACCCGGCAGCCGGCTGGCTGGAGAGCCGGCGGGCGCGCTGGGCGGGGCTGAGGGCCTGGTTCCTGCCGGACGACGGGGCGCGCCCCCGGATCGAGCAGCTGCACGACATCGCCCGGCGCGCCATCGTCTCCCTCCTGCAGGTGCTGGAGCGGATCAACGAGTCCCGGCGCCGCCCCTCCAGCGCCGTACAGGACTTCCGGGAGCTCGCGCGCTGGTTCGCTGCGGCTCCCGACGAGGAGGACCTGCACCGGCTGTGGTCGGCCGCCTTCGGCCTCGGCCCGGCCCGCCATGCCCACCTCGCCCACCCGGACCCGGAGCTGATCCCCTCGTCCCACTCCTGGTCCGAGGCGCCGCCGGTACAGGTGTCGGCCCTGCTGAGGACCAGCGGACGGACCGAACGCTTCACTCGCACGGCCACGGTGCGGGACGTTGCGGCGGTCAGGGCGGAACGCGCCGAGCGGGCCCGGGCGGAGCGAGCGGAGCTGGCACGCGCCTGGCAGGCGCTGGAGACGGACGGCCCGGTACGGCTCTCCTCTTTCAGCACCCTCGACCCCGCGGCCTTCGACCGTCTCCTCGACCTGCTGGGCCGGGCGCTGGCCGCCCGGCCGGACGCGGGTGGCCGGCGACGGGCCACGACCGGCGACGGCCGGGTGGAGGTGGCGCTGTCGCCGCCCCCAGACGGGCGCACCGCCGTACTGCGTACCGTGCAGGGGACGATGGCAGGACCGGACTACGTCATCCACGTCACGGCCGTAGGCGGGGCGATCGCCTTCCCGGCAGTCCGCGCCGCCACGGGGCAGGAGGCCGCAGGATGAGCACCCTCGCCAACCAACTGGCCTCCGCCGAACGGGAGGAGGTCGCCCGTGCCATCCGCCTCCTTCTGGCCCGCCCGCTGCTCACCGAGGCAGCCGACCCGACCGGTTTCGATCTGGTGCGCCGCCGCCGTGACCCGCTGGCTCGTTGGTTCGACTACACCTGCGGCTGGAATCTGGGCGTGGAGCCCCGCCGGGGCTACGCCCGCCTCACCAAGGTCCGCGTCAACCCCGACGGCTCCCGCCCCGCTCGCCGGGCGCGTTCCGGCCGGGCCCCGTTCGACCGCCGACGGTACGTCCTGCTGTGCGTGACCGCCGCGGAGCTGCTGTCGATGCCGATGACGACCATCGGCATGCTCGCCGACCGCGTCGTCCAGGCCATGGCGGCCGACCGCGCGCTGGCGGGGTTCGACCCGGTCCGCCGGCCGGAGCGCATGGCGTTCGTCCACGTCCTGAAGCTGCTGGAGTCGTACGACGTGCTGCGTGTGGTGGACGGCACGACCGAGACGTACGTCGACTCCGTGGAGGCGAAGGTCCTCTACCGCGTGGACAACACACTGCTCATGCGGCTGCCCGCCGCACCGGTCGGCGCCTCCCGGCTCGCCGTGCCTCCGGAGGAGGTGCCCGCGCGGTTCGAGGAACTCCTCGCCGACCTGGTCAGGGAGCGCCGCTACGGAGGCGCTTCTGCCGACGATACGCACGCCGAGACCGCCGCGACCACGGACGCCCAACGCAACCTGCGGCTGCGCCATTCGGTGCTGCGCCGCCTCTTCGACGATCCCGTGCTCTACCGGACCGACCTCGCCGACGACGAGCTCGCTTATGTCACTTCCTTGACCGGCCGCCAGATCCTGCGCCGCTCTGTCGAACAGGCCGGTTTCCTCCTGGAGGAACGGGCGGAGGGCTTTCTCCTCGTCGACCCGGACGCCATCGCCACCGACGTCCGCTTCCCCGACGACACCTCCACAGCCCGAGTCGCCGCGCTACTCCTCCTCGCACCGCTCTGCGCCACGCCCGCAGGCCTGCTGCCCGAGCAGCTGGCCGAGGCCGGAGCAGAGCTGCTGCGCCGCTTCCCGGGCTGGGCCAAGGCGTACCAGTCGGAGGAAGGCCCGGCCCGCCTTGCCGACGACGCCGTACGGATCCTGCTCGACGTCGGCCTGGCAGCCAGGGCCCGAGACCGCGTCGTCGCGCGACCGGCCGCGTACCGCTACCGCCTGACGGAGACCACCGGCCCAGCCCCGAAGAACGATCCGCTAGCCGTGACCACCGCCGGCAGCGCCGGAGAAGGAGACAAGCAGTGAGCGTGACGGAACTCCCCCTCCAGCGACGGCCCGAGGAGATCATTGAACCGTCACCCGTTCACGACGCGGACACTGGCCGCGGACGCTGGCAGCCCCATCGCGCGGGCATCCTCAACGTCTGGCGCTACTACGACGAGACCTTCACCTTCCACCAGGGTCGCCTGCTGCTGCGCGGTCAGAACGGCACCGGCAAGTCCAAGGCCCTCGAACTGCTGCTCCCCTTCCTCTTCGACGCCAGCCTCTGCCCCAACCGCCTCTCCACATTCGGCGGTTCGGAGCGCACGATGCACTGGAACCTGCTCGGCCAGGGAGCGTCCGGAAAGACCCGTGTTGGGTATGTGTGGATGGAGTTCCGCCGCGTCGGAGACGACGGCACCGAGCACTGGTTCGGCTGCGGAGCCCGCCTGCACGCGAGCGTGCACACCACCACGGCGCACGCCGACTACTTCACCACCACCGCCCGGATTGCCCACCCCGACGGGGTCCACCTCGTCAGCGACACCGGACAGCCCCTGACCAAGGCGGCCCTCACCGAAGCCCTGCGCGACCGCGGCGAGGTACATCCGTCAGCCACCGACTACCGTGCCACTGTGCGGCGCGAACTCTTCGCGGGCATGGGCGAGCAGCGGTACGAGTCCCTGCTCTCCGCCTTGCTCCAGCTCCGCCAGCCCAAGCTGTCCGAACGGCTCGACCCATCCCTCCTGTCCACCCTGCTGTCCCGCGCCCTGCCCCCGCTCGGTGAAGGAGAGATCACCGAGCTCGCCGAGGGCTTCGAGCGCCTGGACCGACAGCGGGACCACCTCGACCGGCTCGACGCCGAGGTGACGGCCGCCGAGAACGTCGCCTCCCGGCAGCGCGCCTACGCCCGTCGGGTCCTGCGGGCCGGCGCGGCAGCGCTGATCTAGCCGATGTGCTGTTGGAAGATCTCGCTGCTGCGGCTCGCCAGGAGCACCCCGCTGGCTGCCCGTGACGCTCATTTGACGCTCCAAGCGACCGAAGGGGCACTCAGTGGAGCCGTGTACCGGTGCTGACCTGCGACTATGTCGACTGCCGTTTTGCGTGACATCTTTCCGATGACCCACCATGTCGAGTGTGTCGCGATCCTTGAGCCTGCGGAAAAGGGCCGCTGACCTGCCGTTTTTACGCCCGGTCAGCAAGGGATGGGGATCGCCATCGCGTTGTACGGCGTCTGTGGAGTCGGGGGGAGAGGGAAGCGGGCGTTGGTGATGTAGAGGCGGTTTCCGTACACGTCGGCCGCGACGGGGGTGTCGAAGCGGGGGTCGGTGACCGTGCGTACCAGGCGGCCGGTGTGGCCGGTGTGGTCCAGGCGGAGGACGGCGAGGTCGGAGACCGTCGGTGCGTAGAGGGTGCTCCCTTGCGCGAGGATGCCGTTGGTCGTGGGGAGCCGGGTTTCTCCTAGGTCGACCTTCCGGGCCCGGCCCGTCGCGGGGTCCACCCGGAACAGGCTGCCTCCTCGGGCGTGGACGTTGACCACGAGGAGTGCCCTGCCGTCCGGGGTGGCCGCGATGCCCGTTGCCGTGAGTCCGTCCAGTGGGCCCTGCTCCCACTCGTCGGACAGCGGCAGTGTCACCACCCCGTCCCGTGGCGGCAGCTCGCCCTCGGGGCCTAGGGGAAGGCCGTAGAGCTGTCCTGCGAAGGCGTCGGTGAACCACGCCATGCGGGGGGTCAGGACGACGTGGTCGACGAAGGTGTCGGCGACCCCGACGTCGTATGTTCGGAGTACCTGTCCTGTGACCCCGTCCATGACGGTGACCGTCCGTCCCCAGCCTCCTGCGATGAACAGCCGCTGGCGGTCGTCGACCCGGAGGCCGGCGGCGTAGTGTCCTTCGCCGAAGCCGGGGTGGATCAGCGTCCCGTCGCCGGTGGCCAGCCGGACGCGGTAGACGCCCCCGCCGAGCAGGGAGCCGAAGTACGCGTACGGGGCGGGCCCGATGCCGATGCCCGCCGGATGGAACCCGTCCGGCAGGTGCAGGGTCGTGGGCCAGTTCTCGGTGCGTGGGCGACCGGTCCGCGCGGCGGCCGGACGCGTGCCGGTCAGCACGGCGGCGCCGAGAGCGGTGCCGATGCCGAGCAGGCGTCGGCGGTGGATGCCTGGGCCCGGGCCCCGGTCGGCGGGGGGCTGTGCGGCTCTCATCGCGTGCGCGCGTTCTATCGCCTGTCTGCTCATCATCTCCATGAGCGGCAGTCTCGTCCTGTCCGCCTGAGAGCGGCTCAAGTCCGGCCTCATCGCCTGCCCGTACCGCGCGGTGCCCTATCCGGCTTCAACCGTCGCTTGAGGTGTGCGCTGGAGCCTGGGCGTCCCGGGGGGCCACTCCCCGCGGGGGTGGCGCAGCCCGAGCGGCGCAGGCGAAAGGAACACGCTGAGATGATCTCCAAGGACCGGAGTGCTCGTCTCCGGAGGGCCCGCCCGGGGGGCCGGCCGTGACGCGCCGTGTGGTCGTCACCGGGATCGGAGTCCGCGCCCCGGGCGGAAACGGCACGAAGGAGTTCTGGGAGCTGCTGACCGCGGGACGGACGGCCACGCGCCCGATCTCCCTCTTCGACGCTTCCCCGTTCCGCTCCCGGATCGCCGGGGAAGTCGCGTTCGACCCCGTGGCCGAGGGGCTCACGCCACGTCAGATCCGCCGGATGGACCGGGCCACGCAGTTCGCCGTCGCCTGCGCCCGTGACGCCGTCGCCGACAGCGGCCTCGCGGTCGGTGAGCTCGATCCGCACCGCATCGGGGTGAGCCTGGGCACCGCGGTCGCCTCCGCCACCAGCCTGGAGCAGGAGTACCTCGTCCTCTCCGACGCGGGCCGGGAGTGGGAGGTCGACCCGGCGCACCTGTCCCCGTACATGGCCGACTACCTCAGTCCCGGCGTGATGTCGGCCGAACTCGCCTGGGAGATCGGCGCCGAGGGCCCGGTGACCCTGGTCTCCGACGGCTGCACCTCCGGCATCGACGCGGTCGGGCACGCCGCTCAGCTCATCCAGGACGGCACGATCGACGTGGCCGTCGCGGGCGCCACCGACGCCCCGATCTCACCGATCGTCGTGGCCTGCTTCGACGCGATCAAGGCGACCTCCAACCGCAACGACGACCCGGAGCACGCCTCCCGGCCCTTCGACGGCACGCGCAACGGTTTCGTGCTCGCCGAGGGCGCCGCCGTGTTCGTCCTGGAGGAGTACGAGTCCGCCCGGGCCCGCGGCGCGTCCGTCTACGCCGAGATCGGCGGATACGCGACGCGCTGCAACGCATACCACATGACCGGATTGAAGAAGGACGGACGGGAGATGGCGGAGGCCATTCGGACGGCACTGGACCTGGCACGTCTCGACCCGACGGCGGTGGACTACGTCAACGCGCACGGCTCCGGCACGAAGCAGAACGACCGCCACGAGACGGCGGCCTTCAAGCGCGCGCTCGGACCGCACGCCTACGACATCCCGGTCAGCTCGATCAAGTCGATGGTGGGGCACTCGCTCGGCGCGATCGGCTCGATCGAGATCGCCGCGTCGCTGCTGGCCATCGAGCACGGCGTGGTGCCCCCCACGGCGAACCTGCACACTCCGGACCCCGAATGCGACCTGGACTACGTGCCGTTGACCGCCCGTGAGCAGCGGGTGGGCAGCGTGCTCACGGTGGGCAGCGGCTTCGGCGGCTTCCAGAGCGCGATGGTGCTGCACACCCCGGAGCTGACCGCATGACGGCGGTCGTGGTCACCGGCCTCGGGGTGGCGGCCCCCAACGGCCTGGGCATCGACACGTACTGGAAGTCGGTCCTGGCGGGCCGGCACGGCATCGGCGAGCTGACCGGGTTCGACAGCACCTCGTATCCCGCCCGGCTGGCCGGACGGATCGAGGACTTCGACGCCGCCGAGCACCTGCCCGGCCGGCTGCTCGCGCAGACCGACGTCTCCACCCGGTACGCCCTCGTCGCCACCGACTGGGCGCTGGCCGACGCCGGTCTGGGCACCGCTCCGGAGGAACTCGCCGACTACGACATGGGGGTGGCCACCTCCACCGCCCAGGGCGGCTTCGACTTCACGCACCGGGAGTTCCGGAAGCTGTGGACGCAGGGGCCGAAGTTCGTCAGCGTCTACGAGTCCTTCGCCTGGTTCTACGCCGTGAACACCGGGCAGATCTCGATCCGCAACGTCATGCGCGGACCGGGATCGGCCGTGGTCGCCGGCCAGGCGGGCGGGCTCGACGCCCTCGGCAACGCCCGCCGGGCGGTACGGCGCGGCACCGCCCTCATGGTCGCCGGAGGGGTGGACTCGGCCCTCGACCCGTGGGGCTGGGCCTCCCAGCTCGCCGGGGGCGGGATCAGCACGGTCCCCGATCCGACCCGCGCCTACCTGCCCTTCGACGTGGACGCCTCCGGTCACGTCCCCGGCGAAGGCGGTGCCCTCCTCGTCCTGGAGGACGAGCGGTCCGCCGCGGAGCGCGGCGCGCCCCGGATCCACGGCCGGATCGCCGGTCACGCCTCGACCTTCGACCCTCCGCCGGGGTCCGGGCGTCCGCCGGGGCTGCGCCGGGCGGCGGAACTGGCGCTGGCCGACGCGGGCCTGACACCGGGCGACATCGACGTGGTGTTCGCCGACGCGTCCGGTCTGCCGGAGCAGGACCTGGCCGAGGCCCGGGCCATCGCCGGGATCTTCGGCCCGCGGGGCGTCCCGGTCACCGCCCCCAAGGCCCTCACCGGTCGACTGCACGCGGGGGGCGGCCCGTTGGACGTCGTGACCGCGCTGCTGTCCATCCGGGACGGTGTGGTCCCGATGACCCCGCACACCACGCGCGTCCCCGACGCGTACGGCCTCGATCTCGTGCTGCACGAGCCCCGTTCCCTGCCGGTCGGTGCCGCGCTGGTCCTGGCGCGGGGCAGGCACGGCTTCAACTCGGCCGTCGTCGTGACCGGGGCGAACCACTGACCGCTCGATTCCTCAGCGATAGGGAGAACACTGTGTCGATCATGAACTTCGGCGATCTGAGGCGGATCCTCGTGGCCAGTGCCGGCGAGGAGGAGGTCGCCGAACTGGACGACCGCGCCGCCGACACCGTCTTCGCGGATCTGGGCGTCGACTCGCTGGCCTTCATGGAGAGCGTGGCCGCCATCGAGCGCGAGTTCGGCGTGGAGCTGTCCGAGGAGGCGGTCGCGGAGACCCGGACCCCCCGCGAGCTGCTCGATCTGGTCAACAGCGTGTCTGCGAACGCGAGTTGAGACGCTCGGCTCATCACCCACCGGAGGAGCACCCTTGTCAGCACTGAAGCGGCATCGCGCCGAGCACCGGCTGGTCGTTCCCGCGCCCGCGGCGCAGGTGTACGCCGTGATCGCGGACGTGACCCTGTGGCCGGCGGTGTTCGGCCCCACGGTGCACGTCCGTCATCTGGAGCGCGGCGAACGCGCCGAGCGCTTCGAGATCTGGGCGACCGTCGGCGACGGGATCAGCCGGTGGACGTCCCGCCGCACCCTGGATCCGGCGGGGCTGCGGGTCACCTTCCGACAGGACCACAGCCGTCCGCCGGTCGCGTCGATGGAAGGCGAGTGGACCCTGCGGGAACTGCCCGGCGGAGGGACCGAGGTCGTCCTCGTGCACGACTTCACGGTCGTCGGCGACGATCCGGAGGCGGTCGGCTGGGTCAACGAGGTGCTGGACCGGAACAGCGAGGCGGAACTGGCGGCGCTCGCCCGGGTCGCCGGGCGGGGGCACCCCGTGGCGGACCTCGTCTTCTCCTTCACCGACCGGCTGGAGCTCGCCGGACCGGCCGCCGAGGCGTACGGGTTCGTCCGCCGTGCGGAGCTCTGGGCGGAGCGACTGCCGCACGTGGAACGCGTGCGGCTCACCGAGGACGCCCCCGGGATCCAGGACCTGGAGATGGACACGGTCACGGCCGACGGGTCGCGGCACACCACCCGGTCGGTGCGGGTCTGCCGGGACCCGGAGTGGATCGCGTACAAGCAGCGGGTGACGCCGGCGCTGCTGGCGGGCCACAGCGGCCTGTGGACGTTCTCCGACGGGCCGGACGGGCCGGTCGCCACCGCCCGGCACACGGTGGCGCTCGACCCGGACGGCCTGGAGACGGTGCTCGGCGCGGGCGCGACGGTCGCCGACGGCCGCGCGTACGTACGGGAGGCCCTCGGCCGCAACAGTCTGGCCACGCTGACGAGGGCCGCCGAGCACGCCCGGACCGTCCTCGGCCGATCGTGAGCCGGGTCCCGGCGCCGGCGGACCGCCGGCGCCGGGACCGGTCAGCCGGCCGCGCCGGAGAGTTCCAGCGCCTCGGCGGCGGCGGCGAGGATGTCCAGGCGGCCGTCCAGGGACGTGGCCGCCGCCGACACCATCACGCCGAGCGTGGTGACACCGGCGTCCGCGTAGGCGCGCATCCGCTCGGCGATCCTGGGGACCGGTCCGACCAGCGCCGTGCGGTCGATGAGCTCCGGCGGCACCGCGGCGGCCGCCCCGGCCCGGTCGCCGGCCGCGAGCCGCTCCCGCATGACGGTGATCTGGTCCCCGAACCCCATCCGGCGCGCCAGCGCGCAGTAGAAGTTCCGGTCGGGGTCACCGATGCCCAGCAGGTACACGTACTGCCCGCGCAAGGCGTCCACCGCCGTGTCCGGATCGTCGGCGATCGCGGTGGGCAGGCTGGGCAGCACCTCGAAGCCGCTCATGTCCAGACCCGCCGACCGGCGGCCGTCCCGGATCTCGGCCAGGGCGTCGGCGACCGCCTCCGGCGAGGTGAACACCCCGATCCAGCCGTCGGCGGTCTCTCCCGCGAGCCGTAGCGCGCGGGGGCCCACCGCCGCCAGGTAGACGGGGATCCGGTGGCGGGGCGGTGCGGTGAGGTGCAGCGGCGCGCCGCCGTCCACGGCGGACAGCCGGAAGTGCCTGCCCTCGAACGTCACCGGATCGCCCGTCAGCGCCCGCTGAACGATGTCGACGTACTCACGGGTGCGGGCCAGCGGTGCGTCGAAGGGCACGCCGTACCAGCCCTGCGACACATCGGGGTTGGAGACGCCGAGCCCCAGCCGGAACCGGCCGCCGCTGAGCGCGTCGAGTGTGGCGGCCGTGAGTGCCGCCATCCCCGGCGGACGGCCGGGGATCTGCATCACGCCCGAGGCCAGGGCGATCGTCGAGGTCTGCCCGGCGACCAGGCCCAGCACACTGGCGGCGTCCGAGCGGTAGCCCTCGGGGGCCAGGACCATGGCGTAGCCCAGCCGTTCTGCGGCCCGGGCCAGGTCGCCCGCTCCCTGGTAGGTCAGGTTCGCGGCAAGTCGCATGCCAACTCCTCGGCAGGGGGCGTCGTTTCAGATGAGGTGGGCGCCGCCGTCGACCAGCAGCACCTGTCCGGTCGTGTACGTGGACCCGACCAGGTCGAGGACCGCCTGGGCGACGTCCTGCGGGGTGCCGACGCGGCGCAGCGGTGTGGTCTGCCGGACCATGTCCGCGATCGGGGCGAAGAAGGGTTCGTCCCGTGTCCAGGGGGTCTCGACCAGACCGGGTGCCACGGCGTTCACGCGTACCTCCGGGCCGCAGACGTTGGCCAGCAGGCGGGTCATGTGCTCGATGGCGGCCTTGCTGACGGCGTACGGGATCGAACTGCCGGCGGGGCGGCTGCCCGCGACGGACGAGACGTTGACCACCGCTCCGTTCCCGTTCGCCCGGAGATGGGGCATCGCGGCCACGGTGGTCTGCCAGGTGCCGAAGACGTTCAGCGCGAAGACGTCGCGCCAGAGCTCCGGGGTGGCTCCCTCGAGGTCGGCGTGCGGTACCGGCCGGGTCATCCCGGCGTTGTTGACCAGGACGTCGAGCCGGCCGTACTCCTCGACGGTCCGCGCGACCAGGTGCCGGGCCTCCTCCGGCACGGAGATGTCGGCCCGTACGTAGAGCGCGTCGGGCAGGGCGGCCGCCACCTTCCGCCCGTTCTCGACGGAACGGGCGGAGTTGATCACCAGGCGGTATCCGGCGGCGGCCAGACGGCCGGCCACCGCCTCCCCGATGCCCGAGGAGGAGCCCGTGACCAGCGCGACCGGGGCGGAGTGCGGTGTGCTCATCAGTAGTTGCCCAGTCCGCCGCAGACGTTGAGCGCCTGCGCGGTGACCGCGGCGGCGTCGTCACCGACCAGGTACTCGACCATCGCCGCGACCTCGCGCGTCTCCACGTACCGCTTCAGCGGCACCCGCGTGGTGATGCGGTCGAACGCCTCGTCCGTGCTCACGTCCCAGATGGCGGCGTAGTGCTCGCGGACCCGCGCGGCCATCGGGGTCTCGACGAAGCCGGGGCACACCGCGTTCACGGTGATCCCGGTGGCGGCCAGTTCGAGGCCGAGGGCCTTGGTGAAGCCGACGACGCCGTGCTTGGAGGCGGAGTACGGGGCGGCGTGGACCACGCCCTGCTTGCCGCCGGTCGAGGCGATGTTGACGATGCGGCCGCGGCCGCGCGCGAGCATGCCGCCGGTGTTCAGGACCTCCTTCGTCATGACGAAGACGCTGTTGAGGTTGGTGTTGATGACGTCGAGCCACAGTTCGTCCGGGACCTCGGCCGTGGCGCCGCCACCGCTGCGGCCGGCGTTGTTGACCAGGATGTCCACCGGCCCGTAGCGCTCCACGGCCGCGGCCACGAACGACCGGATCTGATCGTGGTCCGCGACGTCGCAGACGCTGCCGTCCGCGTCGTACCCCCGCTCCCGGAGTTCCCGGACGCGCTCGGCCAGCTCGTCGCCCTTGCGCGCGCACAGGTAGACCCGTGCTCCCAGCCCGGCCAGACGGGTCGCGATCTCCAGCCCGATACCGCTGGTAGCTCCCGTGATCAGGGCTACGGGCTTCTTCGCCTCCGGCATGGTTCCTCCAGTTTCACCGTGAAGTGGACGTCGGTGACTCTGGCGACGCGGGCTCGAATCCGGCTGGACCACGGCATGAGCCGACGCGGTCGAGCGGCCTTCGAGCAGGGACCGGCAGCGTGAACGGGAGGAAGTGCACACCGAGCCGTCCGGAGGACCCGATGAGCGTCACCACCGTATCGACCGACCTCTACTCGGAGGTGACCCAGTTCTACGCGCATCAGATGCAGGCGCTGGACAGTGGCCGCTTCGAGGACTACGCCGCCACGTTCACCCCGGACGGCACGTTCCAGCACTCACCGCAGGCCGATCCGGCGGCCGGCCGGGAGGCGATCGTGGCGGAGCTGGTGAGGTTCCACGAGCGGTTCGCCGACGACCCGGTCCGCAGGCGCCACTGGTTCAACCACGTGGCCCTGACACCGCGGGAGGACGGTGCCTTCGACTCGACCGTGTACGCGCTGGTGGTCACGGTCCGGCCGGGCGGCAAGCCGGACATCTCCCCGAGCTGTGTCGTGCACGACGTGCTCGTGCGTGAGGAGGGCGGGGTGCTGACCCGCTCGCGCCTGGTGACGCACGACCAGGTGTTCTGAGCGGGGAGTGACGTCCGCGACCGGCGGGCCGCCCGAACGGGCGGCCCGCCGGCGCGTCGTCAGCGCCGCTCGGGCGCCGGGCCCATGGCGTTGAGGGCGGCGACGACCGTCCGCTCCTCCCACTCGAAGTGGGCCTCCAGCTCGGTGGCCAGCTCTTCGAGCCTGCTCCGGAGCTCGCGGGGATCGTTCACGCCCGGCGTGTAGCCCTCCACGAGCCGCTGGATCTCCTCGTGGAGCCGCGCCACCTTCTTGTGCTCCTCGGTGAGCTCGGTCAGTGTCGGTTCGAGCCCCGGGAACCACTGCGCGAGTACGGGGAAGCCGCCGGCGTCCTCTCCGTTGTGGTGCACCTTCAGTGCCTCGCAGAAGCTCAGGCAGTGCGTGCGCAGTTCCCGCGCCAGGTCCGGCGTGGGCCGTCGTACCTCCGCGGACTCCGAGGTGCCGTCGACGATCTCGTCCACCTGGCGCCGGAGTTCGTCCAGCTCCTGGCGCAACCAGTCGTGGATCTCGATCAGTTCGTCGCCCAGGCCCTTGACCCGATCCGCTCCCGGCACCGGCTCGACCCGGTGCAGGACGACCACGGGCAGGAGCCGTGTCGTCTTCTCCTGGTAGTCGGCGAAGCCGGGTTCGGCTTCGACCACCTGGGCGAAGAGCCTGTCGCGCTCCTCGGCGGGCGGGACGGCCGCGATGGCCTCGTACGTCTCGGTGCCCGTCTCGACGGTCACCATCGGGTTCTTGCGGATGTTGTGGAACCAGGCCGGGTGGTGGGGCGCGCCCGCCGCCGAGGCGATGACGGCGGGATGCCCTTCGAGCTCCAGATAGGCCAGGGGGTTGGTCCGGCGTCGGCCGCTCCGTGCGCCGACCGTGGTCAGCAGGACCAGTCTGGCTCCCTCGAACATGCCGCCGACTTTTCCGCGGTTGGCCCGGAACTCGGCGATGACCTGTCGTTGGAAGTTCTGGACGTCGTCCATCGTTGGGGCTTGCTGCTCGGTCACTTCGTCCTCTCGGATGCAGTCCCGTGGAACGGGGCGTTCACCCACGCGCGTACACACCTCGCCGGCACAGGGAAGGTGGAGAGTCACTCCACACGCCACACGAGGGTTCGCATTTCCACGGCACCTCAACGCCGCCGACATCTTGTCGCCGACGGCATGAAGGCTTGCGAGCACCCTATAGGCGGGGAAACCAATTCGCAACGTCGATTTTCGGTCACATTCTCACTCGAATGCGACTCGAATAATACTCGCGCAGCCCAGACGCCTCCTATCAATGATTTATGGGAAATGTCAATGTGAGTCACGCAACAGCATCGGTGGTCAAGTGTCTGTAAAGTGATGCATTCGCAAGGGGGTCGCAAGAAAGCGTTTTCCCGATATCCATCCGAAGGGGTATATGGCGCATTAGGAACCATCGGTTCGAATTTATTCCAGCCTTACTTCCAGAAGTACCCCCACAAAGTAAGGAGACAAATGGAAGGCCTTCTCTCCATGCGGACAGAGGCCGGGCCGGCCGCCGCGGACGTGGTGGCTCTCGCCGCACTCCACGCCGAAGAGGCGGAACGGCGGTGGCGCCCCGCGACCGAGGTCGTCCGCGCGGTCGCCGAGGCAGGCTTCCCCCGTCACTTCGTGCCCGCGGCATATGGCGGCACCGAGGGTTCGTTCACCGCGCTCACCGGAGCGATCGCCGAGATCGGCGCGGCCTGCCCGGCCACGGCATGGTGCGCCTCGGTCACGGCCCACCTCGCGCGGATGGCCGCGTTCCTGCCCGCCGAGGGGGCCCGGGAGGTCTGGGCGGAGGGTCCGGACGCGCTCGTCGTCGGCTCGCTCATCCCCGCGGGCCGCGCCGAATCCGTCCCCGGCGGCTGGCGTCTGACGGGCACCTGGCCCTACGTCAGCGCCGTCGACCACTCGGACTGGGCGCTGCTGTGCGCCATGGCGCCGTACCCGGAGGGCCCCCGGGCCATGGTGTTCGCCGTGCCGCGCGCCGCGTACGCGGTACGGGACACCTGGTCGGACATCGGCATGCGCGCGACCGGGAGCCATTCCCTGGTCGTCGAGGGCGTCCACGTACCGGCGCACCGGGCGATGGATCGCGACGCCCTCCTGGAGGGCCGTCCCGCCGACGCGTCGGCCCCCTGCCACACGGTCCCGCTGCGCGCGGTCAACGCGCTGTCGTTCGCCACCCCCGCGTGGGGCGCCGCCCAGGGGCTCCTGGCCCTGTGGCGGGAGCTCGTGGGACGGAAGCTCGACGGTCCGACACCCCCGCCGGCGGCGGCCCGCGGATCGTACGAGGCCGTCCTCGCGCGCGCCTCCGGGGAGATCGACTCCGCCGGCCTGCTGCTGGAGCGCGCCGCGCGGGTGGCCGATCGGGGCGGCCCGCTCAGCCCGCTGCTCACGGCCCGGAACCTGCGGGACTGCGCGCTGGCGATGGACCACCTCGTCGCCGCCACGGACCGGCTGTTCCGGTCGGCGGGCACCGGCGCCCACTCGGTCTCCGCGCCGATGCAGCGGTACTGGCGGGACATCCACTCGATGGCCTCGCACGTCGTGCTGCAGTTCGATGCCGCGGCCGGGGTCTATGCCAGAGAGGTCTGGTAAATCCGGCACCACCCTCAGAACCTGATCGGGCTCCTTTGGCGTGCCGGTCGAGAACGCTTTGTACGAGCTGAATACGGGGATTCATGCCACACCAAGCGGAAATCAATGTCCTAGGGTCGATGTCCATTCGCCTGAATGGCAAATCAATCGTGCCGACGGCTGGAAAGCCGAGGCAGCTGCTCGCCCTCCTTTCACTGCACTGCGGCCGGATTCTGCCCGTCTCCACGCTGATGGAGGAACTCTGGGGCGACGCCATTCCACGCAGTGCGTCGACCACCTTGCAGACCTACATCCTCCAGCTGCGGAGGCTGATCGCCGAGGCGTTACCTTACGAGCCGCAGCAGTCCGCCAAGGACCTGCTGGCCACCCACTTCAACGGCTACCAGATGACGCTGGCCCCCGGCGCGTTCGACTTCCGGGAGTTCGAGCGGCTCGCGCTCCTCGGTGACGCCGCGCTCGAACTCGACAATCCCCGGGACGCGTCGGTGTACCTGAACGAGGCGCTCGCCCTCTGGCGCGGCCCCGCGCTCATGGACGTGCCGAGCGGCCGGGTCCTGGCCATGGAGGTGATCGGCATGGAGGAGGCCAGGCTGCGCGTGCAGGAGCAGCGGATCATGGCGGACTTCCACCTCGGCAAGCACGGCGTGCTGATCCCCGAGCTCTCCCGGCTCGTCGCCCAGCACCCGATGCACGAGACGTTCAGCGCCCTCCTGATGATCGCCTTCCAGCGCTCCGGCGCCGGCTGGCGAGCGCTGCAGGCCTTCCAGCAGCTGCGCAGGACCCTGATACGGGAGTTGGGCGTGGAGCCCTCGGTCCGTCTGCAGAGGCTCCACCAGGCGGTGCTGTCCAACACCTCGGACGTGTCGTTGCGGGACTTCTGTGCGGCCTGAGCCCCTTCACGCACCGAACGACGGGCAGCCGAGAAGCAGAGCGGCAGAGCGGCAGAGCAGCCGAGCAGCGCAGAAGCAGAGAAGACGAGAAGCCGAGATCCGAGGAGACGAGGAGAGTCCTGTGCCTTCCCCATCAGAGACGACCGCTGCCGATCCCGAACTGACGGAGGTGGCGGACGGTGTGCTGGCCTATGTCCAGCCCGGCGGCGGCTGGTGCGTCAACAACGCGGGTGTGCTCGTCTCGGGCGAGGCGGTCGCGCTGATCGACACGGCGGCGACCGAGGCCCGGGCCCGCCGGCTGCGGACGCACGTGGTCGCGGCCGGCCGGCCGGCACCCTTCGCGCTGATCAACACGCACTCCCACGGCGACCACACCTTCGGCAACTTCGTGTTCCCCGAGGCGACGGTGTTCGCGCACGCCGGGACCAGACGGGAGATGGCCGACGTCGGGCTCCATCTCACCCAGCTGTGGCCGGACGTGGTCTGGGGTGACATCGAGCTGACGCTGCCCCAGGTCACGTACGAGGAGTCCATGACGCTGCACGTCGGGGAGCTGACCGCCGAACTGCTGCATCCGGGCCCGGCCCACTCCATCAATGACAGCGTTGTCTGGGTGCCGGAGCGACGGGTGCTCTTCACCGGGGACATCGTCATGTCCGGTATCACCCCGTTCTTCCCGCTGGGTTCGGTCGCCGGTTCGCTGCGGACCCTCGACCGGCTCCGTGCGTTCGGGGCGACCACCGTGGTCACCGGGCACGGTCCGGTCTGCGGACCGGAGGTGTTCGACGTGACGGAGGACTATCTGCGCTGGGTGCAGGACCTGGCCCGGCAGGGCGTGGCCGCGGGCCTCGCGCCGAGGGAGGTGGCGCGCGAGGCCGACCTCGGCCCGTTCGCGGAGCTGGCGGAACCCGCCCGGCTCATCCCCAACCTGCACCGCGCCTACGTCGAGGAACTCGACGCGGCACGCGGCGGGGAGGCGGACGTCAAGGCGATGGTCGACCGCATGGGCGAGATCTTCCAGGAGATGATCGACTACAACGGCGGTCCGCTCGTCTGTCACGCCTGACCGCCGGCTCCGGCACGGCGTACGCGCACGCGAACGGCCCCGTCCACACCGGTGGACGGGGCCGTTCGGCGTCGGGTCAGCGGCTGCGGCGCCAGTAGACGCTGTACGCGTCGATCTCCACCAGGGGATCCGCCTCCAGGCCCTCCTTGGCCCGGAACGCGTGCACCGCCTCCTTGCAGGACGGGATCATGTAGTCGTCGATGATGACGTAACCGCCCACCGAGAGCTTCGGGTACAGGTGGGTCAGCGCGTCCATGGTGGACTCGTAGAGGTCGCCGTCCAGCCGCAGCACGGCCAGCTGCTCGATCGGCGCGTCCGGCAGCGAGTCGCGGAACCAGCCGGGCAGGAACTCCACCTGGTCGTCGAGGAGCCCGTACCGGCGGAAGTTCTCGCGCACCGTCTCCTCGGAGACGCCGAGCACCTCGTTGAACGCGTGGAGGTTCAGCTCCCGGTCCAGCGGGTGGCTCCCCTCGCCCACCTCGGGGATCCCCTCGAAGGAGTCGGCGACCCAGACCTTGCGGTCCTCGACGCCGTACGCCTTGAGCAGCCCACGGGCGAAGACGCACACCCCGCCGCGCCACACACCGGTCTCGACGAAGTCGCCGGGAACGCCGTCCGCGATGACCTGCTTGAGGCACATCTCGACGTTGTCGAGGCGGGGCATCCCGACCATGGTGTGCGCGACGCTCGGCCAGTCCGCTCCCGAGTTGCGCGCCTCCCGGTCGTGCCCGTCCCCGCTGACCAGCGGGTTGGGGATGGCGGGGTCCTCATAGATGACGTTGACGAGAATCCTCTTGAGCAGGGACAGGTAAAGGTCGGCGGTGTCGGGCACGGTCGGAGTCTCCACGGATTGCATCCCCTGGGGTCGGCGGTGGACGGGTCGGATGGTGTGGGTCATGGACGGCGGACGGGCCGCCGGGCGAGGTCCGAGGTGACCCGCTCGACGACCTCGGCCGGGCTCGGCTGGGCGGCCATCTCGTCCCGTACCGCCGCGGCGTTACGGGCGAAGGCCGCCTCGCCGAGCAGGCGTTCGACCAGGGCGCGAAGAGCGGGGACGTCCGCTTCCCCGGGGTCGACGGAGAGGCCGACCCCGCGGTCGACGACCCGCCGGGCGCACAGCGCGTTGTCCGCGCCCTCGGGAACGATGAGCTGCGGCACCCCGTGGTGCAGGGCCGCCGCGGTGGTGCCCGAGCCGCCGTGGTGCACGACGAGCGAGCAGTCCCGGAGGATTCCCGACAGCGGGACGAACCCGGCCGGGTGGACGTTCTCGGGCAGCGGGGCGAGCAGACTCAGATCCGTCTCGCTGTCGGCGAGCACGATGTCGGCGTCCAGGCCGGACAGCGCCTCGATCAACGGGGCGAGACCGCCACCGCCGGGCAGCAGGGGGGCGATCGTGCCGAGGGTCAGACAGATCCGGGGCCGGTCGGGGCGGAGCATGGCCCAGGAGGGCAGGGTCGCGCCGCCGTTGTACGGCACGTACCGCATCGGCAGCCAGGGGACCCCGTCCTCGGCGTCCGGCTCCTCGCCGGCGAGGCCGCCCATGCTGGGGGCGCGCGGATCGACCCGGGCGAGCAGCTCGGGTTCGCGGTCGCCGAGCCCGAGCCGTGCGCGCAGGGCGACCACCACGGGGGCGTCGTCGGCCACGAGTCCGGTGCGCGCGCCGTGGTTCCCGCCGTGGTTCGCGCCGGGCCGGAACCCCTCGTCGCGCGTCGACCAGGAGACCCGGTTGCCGACCTCCAGCGCCGGTGTGTCCAGCGCCGTCGCGGCGAGCCGGCCCGCCACGTGGTCCGAGCAGTGCACGACGAGATCGGGGCGGAACGCACGGCCCGCGGCGACCGTACCCTCGGTCATGGCCAAGGTGAACAGCTCGAACGGCCGCATCGCGTCGACCAGTTCCCAGTACCCCTCCGGGGTGTCCTTGGCCTCCGGCGGCCGGCCGGCCGCACCCGCCACCAGGTCCTCGCCCACGTCCCGCTCCGGGAACACGTCCGCCACCAGCAGACCCGACTCGGCGGCGACCTTGGTCATGTAGGCGGTGGTGGCGAGCAGGACCTCGTGGCCGGCCGCTCTGGCCGCCCAGGCCAGCGGGACGATCGGCAGCATGAGCCCGTATCCGGGCGCGGACGTGAAAAGGATGCGCATCTCCGAAACCCTTCGGCGTGCTTGACGGGTGATCTCTGGAATTCGACGGGTGTCGATTGCAATGCCGATGCCGATGCCGATGCCGATGCCGATGCCGACGGCGACGGCGACGGCGACGGCGACGGCGATGTCGATATCGATGGCGGGCCGGGCGGCGCGGAATTCCTTCGGGCCTTCAGGCCCTCGCTCCGGCACTTCGGTAAACCGCCTCGACGAGCCGGGAAGCCCTTTCGTCCATGCGTCCGATCTCCGCGGATCCCGCGTTCTGGACGTAGGCGAAGGCGAGCTCCCGCTCCGGGTCGGCGAAGGTGAAGTTGCCGTTCGCGCCGCCGAGGCCGAAGGCGGTGCCCAGGCCCGCGGACGCCGGGAACAGCGGGCCGTCGGGCAGCATGACCCCGAGTCCCCAGGTGGTGGGCAGCAGGGTCGTACGACAGGTGCCGCTGGAGTGGACGGTGCGCAGCTCGCGGGCGAGCGCGGGGGTGGTCAGCCGGAACCCGTCGACCTCGCCGACGAACGAGGCGAGGAACCGGGCGAGTGAACGCGCGCTCGCCAGCCCGTCGTACGACGGGTTCTCCGTGACCGGATCGGGCGCGAGATCCAGCGCCATGCTGCCGATGGTCGCGCGGTGGCTCAGCGAGTCCGGGTCGCCGAGGGCGGTCAGGAAGGCGATCCCGTCGCCCGGGTCGGCCCCGGCCATGACCGCCTCGGCCTTGGACTCCAGCATGGTCGCCAGATGGGCCGAGGCGGGATCCGGCAGCCCGATGTAGCAGTCCAGACCGAGCGGGGCGGCGATCTCGCGGGCGAAGAACGCGCCCACGGTGAGGCCCGTCGTGCGCCGGATCAGCTCGCTCACCAGATGGCCGATGGTCGTGGCGTGGTAGCCGTGGGCGGTGTCCGGCTCCCATTCCGGCCGGGCGGCCGCCAGTGCCTCGGCGACCGGGGTGTGGGCCCGCAACGACGCCTCGGTCAGGGGGGCGTGGTCGAGACAGACCACCCCGGACCGGTGGCCGAGCACCATGCGCAGGGTGATCCCGGCCTTGCCCTCGGCGGCGAACTCCGGCCAGTGCTCGGCCACCGGCGCGTCCAGGTCCAGCACCCCACGGTCGACGAGCAGCAGGGCCGCCCCCGTGACCAGCGCCTTCGTGGGCGAGGCCAGGACGGCCAGGGTGTCCGGCCGCCACGGGTCCGTCGCCGCCTCGTCGGCGAAGCCGCCCCAGAGATCGACCACCGGCCTGCCCCGGTGGTAGACGCACACGCCGGCCCCCACCTCGGCGCCGGCGGCGAAGTTCGCGAGGAACGCGTCGCCGACCTCGGCGAAGGGCGGCTCGACCGTCCCCGCCCACGGGAAATCCTGCACGGTGCCCACCTTCCGGGTCCACGACGTCTCCCCTCCGATCATGGGGACCCCGCTCGCTGCTCACTCGAATATGGGTAAGGGCGCACTCGCGGGAAAAGGGAATTCCGCATGAGGGGGCGGGAAGGAGAGCGGTACTTCTGGCAGTATCGTGCCTTGCCGGTTTCTCGGCAGTACGCATGTCCGAAAGGGAATAGTGCACACTTTCCGCCGCAGGAGGTGACCGAATTGTTCTCCGAAATAGCGGAATTCCATGCCTGGTACCGAGAGCGGTGCCGGGCACAGGATTACCGGACGAGCAAGATCCCCATCGATGAGATCGACGGCTGGCTGACCGACCCGGACTCGGGGAACCTGGTCCATCGCACCGGCCGGTTCTTCACCGTCGAGGGCCTCGACGTGACCCGTTCCGGGCGCGCCGTGGAGTCCTGGCAGCAGCCCATCCTCGTCCAGCCGGAGCGAGGCGTGCTGGGCATCCTCGTCCGGGAGTTCGACGGCGTCCCGCACTGCCTGCTCCAGGTCAAGATGGAACCGGGCAACGTCAACGGGCTCCAGATGTCGCCCACCGTGCAGGCGACCCGGAGCAACTTCACCGGCGTGCACGGCGGCAAGCCGGTGCCGTACCTGGAGTACTTCACCGCACCGCGGCGCGGCAGGATCCTCTCCGACGTCCTCCAGTCCGAACAGGCGTCGTGGTTCCTCGCCAAGCGCAACCGCAACATGATCGTGCAGGTCGACGAGGACGTCCCCGTCCTTGACGACTTCTGCTGGCTCAGCTTCGAACAGATCGACGAGCTGCTGCGGGAGCCCAACCTCGTCAACATGGACACCCGCACGGTCCTGGCCGGCGCCGCCTCGCAGCGGTTCCGGCCGACCGACCTGACCGCCGACACCTTCCGCGGCGCGATGGCCCGCTCATGGTCCCCCGGGGAAGGCGCCCTGCACGCCACCGTCGAACTGCTCAGCTGGTTCACCGAGGCGAAGAGCCGCTGCACGCTCACCCGGGAGCGCATGCCGCTGGCGAAGCTGAGCGGCTGGTCCCGGGTGGACGGCGAACTCGTCCACGACCGCGGCCAGCACTTCGCCGTGGTCGGCGTGGACGTACGGGCCAGCCACCGGGAGGTGACCGGCTGGCAGCAACCGATGTTCCAGCCCCGCAGCCAGGGCGTCATCGGCTTCCTCACCCGGCGGATCGACGGAGTCCTGCACCTGCTGATGCAGGCCCGCACCGAGACCGGGGCGCTCGACAGCGTGGAGATGGCCCCGACGGTCCAGTGCCAGCCGGACAACTACCGCCTGCTCCCGGACGACCGCCGGCCGCTCTTCCTCGACGAGCTCCTCGGCGCACCGCCCGAGCGGGTCCGGTTCGACTGCGTCCACTCCGAGGAGGGCGGCCGCTTCTACCACGCCGAGAACCGCTACCTGCTGGTCGAGGTGGCGGACACGTTCCCCATGGAGGTCCCGCAGGACTTCGCCTGGGTGACGCTGCGCCAGCTCACCGAATTCGTGCGGTACGGCAACCACCTGAACGTGGAGGCCAGGAGCCTCCTGACGTTCTTCGGCTTCTACAAGGAGGACGAGCGGTGACCACCTACGTGTGGGACTACCTCGCCGAGTACGACGCCGAGCGCGGCGACATACTCGACGCGGTCCAGCAGGTCTTCGGCTCCGGCCGGCTGGTGCTCGGCGAGAGCGTGCACGGCTTCGAGGCCGAGTACGCCGCCTATCACGGGCTGCCGCACTGCGTCGGCGTCGACAACGGCACCAACGCCGTCCAGCTCGCCCTGGAAGCCCTCGGCATCGGCCCCGGCGACGAGGTGATCACCGTCTCCAACACCGCCGCGCCCACGGTCGTCGCCATCGACGCCGCCGGAGCCACCCCCGTCTTCGTCGACGTCCGGGCCGAGGACCACCTCATGGACACGCGCCTCGTCGAGGCCGCGATCACCCCTCGCACCAAGGCCGTCCTGCCGGTCCACCTCTACGGCCAGTGCGTGGACATGGAGCCGCTGCGGCGGATCGCCGACGCCCGCGGACTGAGCGTCGTGGAGGACTGCGCGCAGGCGCACGGCGCGCGCCACCACGGCCGGCTCGCCGGAACGATGAGCGAGGCCGCCGCCTTCTCCTTCTACCCGACGAAGGTGCTCGGCGCCTACGGGGACGGCGGCGCCGTGCTCACCGCCTCGTCCGACATCGACGCCGCCCTGCGCCGACTGCGCTACTACGGCATGGAGGACGTCTACCACGTCGAGCGGACCCCCGGACACAACAGCCGCCTCGACGAGGTGCAGGCCGAGATCCTGCGGCGCAAGCTGACCCGGCTGGACACCTACATCGCCCGGCGCCGCGAGATCGCCGACCGCTACGCCGAAGGACTCGCCGACCTCCGCGATCCCGACGGCCTGGAACTGCCGGCGGTGGCCGAGGGCAACGACCACGTCTACTACGTGTACGTCGTCAGGCACCCACGGCGCGACGAGATCATCAGGCGCCTCGCCGAAGAGCACGACATCTCGCTGAACATCAGCTATCCCTGGCCGGTGCACACCATGCGCGGCTTCGCGCACCTGGGCGTGCCACCGGGCTCCCTCCCGGTGACCGAGCTGCTCGCGCGGCGGATCTTCTCCCTCCCGATGTACCCGTCCCTGTCGGAGGGGCTCCAGGAGAAGGTGATCGCCGCGCTCCGCGACGTCCTGAGCACCCTGTGAACCCCCGAGTGAAAGGCCACCCCATGCCCACCGTCGCGGACACCGTGATCTACCAGCGCGCGGACGTCTACCACGACTTCTACCAGGGCCGAGGCAAGGACTACCGCGGCGAGGCCGCACACGTGGTCGACCTCGTCACGTCCCGCAGGCCGGACGCCGCCTCCGTGCTCGACGTCGCCTGCGGGACCGGGGCACACCTGCGCGAGCTGGCCGGCTCCTTCGGGGAGGCGGTCGGCGTGGACCTCTCCGAGGAGATGCTCGCCGTCGCGAGGCGCCACGCCCCCGCCCTGCCCTTCCACCAGGGGGACATGCGCGACTTCCGGCTCGGCCGCCGCTTCGCCGCGGTCACCTGCATGTTCAGCTCGGTCGGCTATCTCGCCACGGCCGAGGACCTCCACCGAGCGGTACGGAACCTCGCCGACCACCTGGAACCCGGGGGCGTGCTGATCGTGGAACCCTGGTGGTTCCCCGACGACTTCCTCTCCGGCTGGGTGGCCGGCGATGTCGTCACCGTCGGCGGACGGACCATCTCCCGGGTCTCCCACTCGGTGCGCGACGGCTCGACCAGCAGGATGGAGGTGCACTACACCGTGGCCGCCACCGGGACGGGCATCGAGCACTTCACGGACACCCATGTGATGACGCTCTTCGACCGCGCGACCTACGAGGCCGCCTTCCACGGGGCGGGCCTGCGGGCCGAGTTCCTGAGGCCCGAGCCCCGTACGACCGGACTCTTCGTCGCCACGCACCGGGGCGGCACGCCGTGAAGGTACGCGAGCTGGGCATCGCGGGCGCCTACGCGTTCACTCCCGAGGTCTTCCACGACGAACGGGGTTCGTTCTGTTCGCCGCTCCAGGAGGTCCCCTTCGCGGACGCGGTCGGCCGGGGGCCGTTCCCGGTCGCCCAGGCCAGCACCAGCCGGTCACGGCGCGGTGTGGTGCGCGGGGTGCACTTCACGGCCCTGCCCCGCTCGATGGCCAAGTACGTCCAGTGCGTCGGCGGCCGGGCGCTCGACATCGTGGTCGACGTCCGGGTCGGTTCGCCGACGTTCGGGCGTTCGGAGGCGGTGGAACTGTCCCCGTCCGAGCCCTCGGCGCTGTACCTGCCCGTGGGGGTGGGCCACCTGTTCGTCGCCCTGGAGGACGACACGGTGATGGTCTACCTGCTGTCGACGAGCTACCAGGCGGACAAGGAACGCGCGCTGGACCCCTTCGACCCCGAGCTCGGCCTCGCGCTCCCCGCGGGACTCGACCCGGTGCTGTCCGCCCGCGACCGTGAGGCGCCCTCGCTCGCCGCCGCGCTGGACGCGGGGCTGCTGCCGGAGTACACCGCCTGCCGAGCCGAGGAGGCCCGCCATGCCCGGGGCTGACCGACCGCTCGTCGTCGTGCTCGGCGCTTCCGGGTTCGTCGGCTCCGCCGTCACCACGATCCTGTCCGAACTGCCCGTGCGGGTCCGGGCCGTGGCCCGCCGCCCGATGACCGTGCCCGAAGGGGTCGAGGCCCACCGGGCCGATCTCACCCGACCGGGTTTGCTCGCCGAGGCGGTGGCGGACGCCGACGCGGTCCTCCCGTTCGCCGCCCTGATCCGCGGTGCCGCCGGCTGGCGCGTCGCCGAGGACGACGACGCCGCCGAGCGGACCCACGTCGGCCTGATCCGCGACCTCGTCGCCGCGTTGTCCGCCCGCCGGGGTGTCCCGCCCGTCGTGGTGTTCCCCGGCAGCAACACCCAGGTCGGGAAGATCACCGGGGACCGTCTCGACGGCACGGAGGAGGACCACCCGGAGGGGGTGTACGACCGGCAGAAGCTCACCGCGGAGCGGCTGCTGAAGGACGCCACCCGGCAGGGCAGGCTGCGGGCGACGAGCCTGCGGCTGCCACCCGTGTTCGGCGCCCCGGCCGCCCCCACCACCGACGACCGGGGCGTGGTCTCCACCATGATCCGCCGCGCGCTCGCCGGTGAGCCCCTCACCATGTGGCACGACGGAACCGTCCGCCGCGACCTGCTGTACGTCGAGGACGCGGCGCGGGCCTTCGTCGCCGCGCTGGACCACGCCGACCGGCTCGCCGGCCGGCACTACCCGGTGGGCTCGGGGCGGGCCGCGCCCCTGGGCGAGGTGTTCCGGGACGTCGCCGGCGCCGTCGCACGGGCCACCGGAGCGCCACCGGTACCCGTCGTCTCCGTTCCGCCGCCCCCGCAGGCCGAGGGGACGGACTTCCGCAGCGTGCGCGTCGACCCGTCCGCGTTCGTCGCGGCGACCGGGTGGCGGCCCCTGGTGCCGTGGGACGAGGCGCTGGCGCGGACGGTGGCCGCCCTGGCCACCGCGCGGTGAGCCCGTGCCCGCGCTGAGGATGGCCGTGATGGGCTGCGCGGACATCGCGGTGCGCAGGGTGATGCCCGCGATGGCCGGCTCCGCCCGGGTGGAGCTGGTGGCCCTGGCCAGCCGGGACGCGGACAAGGCCAGGGCCGCCGCCCGCCCGTACGGCTGCCGCGCGGTCCACGGCTACCAGGGGCTGCTCGACGATCCCGGTGTCGAGGCGGTGTACGTGCCGCTGCCCTGCGCGCTGCACGCGGACTGGGTGGAGGCCGCCCTGAGGGCCGGGAAGCACGTCCTGGCGGAGAAGCCGCTGACCCCCGCCCCGGAACGGGCGGCGGAGTTGTTCGCGCTGGCACGCCGGCACGGTCTTGCCCTCATGGAGAACATCATGTTCCTCCACCACCCCTTGCACGCGGCCGTGCGCGAGCTGATGGAACAGCGGGCCATCGGTGAACTCCGCTCGTTCCGGGCCGAGTTCACCGTTCCCCGCCGGGCGCCGGACGACATCCGCTACCAGTCGGCCCTCGGCGGCGGCGCCCTGCTCGACACCGGGGTGTACCCGGCGAGAGCGGCGCTGCACCTGGTGGGCCCGGAGCTGACGCCGGTGTCGGCCGCACTGGTGCGCGGCCCCGGATTCGCCGTCGACACCGCGGGAGCGGCGATCCTGCGCTCGCCGGAGGGCGTGCTCGTCCAGCTCGGCTTCGGGCTCGACCACGGCTACCGCTCCGCGTACGAGCTGGCCGGCACCCGGGGACGGATCGTCGTCGATCGCGCGTTCACCCCGCCCGCGGACCACGCGCCCGTCCTGCGCCTCGAAACCGGGACCGGAGTGGAGGAACGGCGGCTGGCGCCGTACGACCAGGTGGCGGCGACGCTGGTGGCCTTCGCCGACGCGGCCGCGGCCGGCCGCTCGCCGGACGCCCACGGCAGCGTCCGGCTGGCCGGGCTGCTCCACGACATCCGGGAACGCGCGGGGAGCACGCCCTGATCGGGCGTGCTCCCCGGTCCCGCGTCATCCCTCGTCGGTCGCCCGCAGGCCGTCCCCACCCCAGTCCACCCGTGTCATCTCCTCGTGGCTCATCAGCGTCCGGGGGATCCACGAGGGGCTGGGGCCCTCCGCGTTCACCCCCTTGTCGAAGACCGCCATGCTGCGGTAGAAGTGCGCGCCCGTGAGGGTGCGGGTCACCTCGTCCGGTGCGACGCCGCCCTCCTCCTGGTCCTCGTACGTGAGTCCGTCCACGAGCCGCTTCAGGTACCCCATGCTGGTGGCCGGATCGTCGCGGCGACGCGAACTCCCGCCGTACCCGGCCCAGTACGAGGTCTGGAGGTCCTCCACCACGTACAGGCCACCGGGCCGCACCAGGGGGAAGAGCGTACGGAAGGTGGTGATCACGTCGGGGCAGTAGTGGCTGCCGTCGTCGATCACGATGTCGATGGGGCCGATCCGCTCGCCGAGGGACGACAGGAACTCCGGGTCGGAGAGGTCGCCCTGGAGGGTGTGGATGCGCGGTTCGCGCAGCGCGGACTTGTCGAAGACGTCCACGCCGTGGACGAGCGCCCGGGGGAAGTAGCGCTTCCACATCCGGAGCGAGGCACCGCCCGCCGCCGGATCGCCGTATCCGCCGATGCCGAGCTCGACGATGGTCAGCGGACGGTCCCGCAGCGGGGCGAAGTGCCGCTCGTAGTGGGGGGTGTAGTAGTGCAGGCCCCACTTGTCCGAGCCGTTGCGCAGGGACAGGTCGGCCAGGTCCGCGGCCTGCTCGGTGGTGCCACGCACCAGGCGCCGCACCACGTCGAAGACGTGCATGGAGGAGCCGAGCGCCTCGACGTCCTCCAGGTCGTTCCAGACGATGCTCAGGTTCTGGCAGCCGGCGGAGCGCCACCCGCCGTAGACGGCGCGCACCAGTTCCAGGAGGTCGACCGTGACGGTGGCGTGCGCGGCCTTCGGCGCACCGGGGTGGTGACCGGCGGTCTTGCCGGCCACCACGTGGTGCGCCACGACCTCGCCCTCGAAGGCGAGGTCGAACCGTACGGTGATCGGGGTGCGTTCCGCCCCCGGAACCTCGTCGAGGTCCGCCCGGTCGACGAGTTCGCCGACGACCAGGCCGGCCGCCCGTGCCACGCCGAGCTCGTGGAGGACGGGACCGGCGTCACCCTCCGCGGCGAGGATGAGCCGGCGCAGATCGTGTAGTTCCCGATTGGCAGTCATACCGGCCGATGCTGGTGGCCCGCGCTATAACCCGCCTTGAGCCGTCGCGTACGACGGCTCGCCCGCTCAGGAACGCCGGGCCAGCACGATGTGCACGCTGCCGCCGCTGTAGACCTCCTGCTGTGACCGGCTCACCCGGAAGCCCTTCTCCTCCAGCAGGTTCACCACCTCGGTCAGCCGCCCGTGGACGTCGTGCACCTCGACCGCGATGTTCCGGACCTTCGGCCAGTCGTCCTCGCCGATGCCCCGCAGGACGGCGAGCTCGGACCGCTCGACGTCGATCTTGAGCAGGTCCACCGAGGCGAGGCCGTGCTCCGCGATCAGCTCGGACACCGTCGTCACGGGTACCCGGTACGTCTCCACCCGGCTGCGGAAGCCGTCCCAGTAGGCGTCCCGCTCCTCCTGCGGCAGACCGAGGTTGGTGAGCACGGCGTCGATGTTGCGCCGGTCGTCCTTCTCGTCGACCTCCAGGGTCGCCATGGTCTCGTCGGCCGGGTAGAAGGTGAACTCGGCCGTACCCGGGACGTCCGCGACCGCCTTGTTGACCGCGGTGCCGCCCGGCAGGTGATCGGCGAAGTTGCGCGCCAGGCAGGCGAAGGTGGGGGCCGCGGGTTCACAGGCGACGACCCGTACCCCGGGCACCTGGTCGGCGACGAACAGCGAGCTCAGACCGACGTGGGCACCGATGTCGACCAGCGTGTCGCCCGCCCGCAGGTTCTGCAGCTCGTTGAGGTAGATGCTGGTGGAGACCTCGTACCAGACGATCTTCGTGGTCTCCTCGCTCAGGCAGTGCAGCACGCGCCCGTCCGGCAGGGTGTACGTCTCGGGGGCAAGCCGTCCGGAGCCCGGGACCGTGTCCGTCATCGTGCGTCACCTTTCGTCGAGGACCGTTTCCGCCCGCCGACTGTGCCTCCCCGCGCTATGGGGCGACTCGACCACGCCTCGCGGCCCTCCTCGCCGACGCCTCCACAGAGCGTTGAGCGGTCTTCGAGCCCCCGCGCACATCCTCGGTGCGGATGCCCCGGTGGAGCACCCGGTGCTGACGGCACGTCAAGGTTGTGGAGGACACGACACATGCATGTGGCTTTCCTTACCCCGAACGCCTACGGACACGTCCTGC
Source organism: Streptomyces sp. NPDC093111 (assembly GCF_040683955.1). NCBI lineage: Bacteria > Bacillati > Actinomycetota > Actinomycetes > Kitasatosporales > Streptomycetaceae > Streptomyces > Streptomyces sp. NPDC093111. The sequence goes on from NZ_JBFBNW010000010.1 coordinate 234,808, forward strand.
CCCCGTTGCCGCTGGTACGGGAACTGGTCCGGCGAGGGCACCGCGTCAGCTTCGCGGTCGGGCCGGGCCTCGCGCACCTCGTCAAGGAGGCCGGCGCCGACCCGATCGTGCTGCCCACGGAGCTCCAGGACCCTCCGATGACCGAGCACTTCACCACCGAGAACCTGACGCAGGTGCTCCGGATCGGGCTCGACGAGCGCCGCGCGTCCATGCCGGTCCTGATGGAGTACTTCCGGGGCGACGAGCCCGACCTCGTCTGCACCGACCAGCTCGACTACCACGGGCGGCTGCTCGCCGAGACGCTGTCGGTGCCGTACGCCTACCTCATCCCCACGATGGCGACGAGCGACGAGTCGTCCCTGTACGACCTCCTGATGTCGGAGCCCCTCGACCCCACCTATCCGCCGCTGGTCCGGGCACAGCGGGAGTCCATGGAGTTCTTCGCCTCCTACGGCGTGTACGAGGAGCTGAACGCCGCCGAACCGGCCCCGCTGAACCTGGTCTTCGTCCCGGCGGAGTTCCAGACCGGCGCCGACGGGTTCGACGAGACCTTCCACTTCATCGGCCCCGGCATCGGCGACCGTGCCCATGAGGGCGCGTACCGGCCCAAGGACCCCGACGCCCCCCTGCTGTACATCGCGCTCGGTACGATCTGGAACGACCGGCCGGAGTTCTTCGGCCACTGCATGGACGCCTTCTCGGGCACCGACTGGCAGGTCGTGATGGCCGTCGGCGGCAAGGTCGACCTCGGGGGCCGGTCCGTACCGCCGAACTTCGACATCCACCGCCACCTGCCCCAGCTCGCCGTACTGCGGCAGGCCGAGGTCTTCCTCACCCACAACGGCATGGGCTCCACGATGGGAGCCGTGTACTGCGGGGTCCCGATGGTCTCCGCCGCACAGGTGCCGGAGCAGCTGGCCAACGCCCGGCGCGTCGAGGAACTCGGTCTGGGCAGGATGCTCACCGACATGTCGGCGGACGGCATCCTCACCGCCGTCACGTCGGTCGCCGGCGACGCGAGGATCCGCCGGGCGGTGGACGACTTGTCCCGTCGGGTGAACGAGGGTCCCGACGGCGCGGCGCGCGGCGCCGACCTCCTGGAAGCGTACGTGCGATGAGGATCCTGTTCGTCACCGGCGGAAGCCCCGCGACGGTCTTCGCCGTCGCGCCGCTCGCCGTGCAGGCCCGCCTGTCCGGCCACGACGTCCTGGTCGCCACCACCGAGGAGATGGCACCGTTCGTCACCTCCGTGGGCCTGCCCGCGGTGCCCGTCACCGACGGCACCATGCTCCGGTTCATGTTCCACGACCGCGACGGGCAGCCGCTCGACCTGCCGGCGGACCCCGAGGAGCGGCTCTTCTTCAACGGCCGCGGCTTCGGCAGGCTCGCCACCGCGAGCCTGCCCGGCCTGCGCGTACTCGCCGCCGAGTGGCCGCCCGACCTGGTCGTCGGCGGCTCCCTCTGCTACGCGGCCCCGCTGCTCGCCGCGGAACTCGGCATCCCGTCGGTCCGGCACACCTGGGACCTGGGGGAGCCGCCCGGCATCGACCAGGGCGCCGACGCCGAACTCGCCCCCGAACTACGGCTCCTGGGCCTGGACGGCGTCCCGTCGACCGACCTGTGGGTCGACATCTGCCCGCCCAGCCTGCGCGACCCCGCGCCGGGGCCCCGTCAGGACATGAGGTTCGTCCCCTACAACGAACAACGGGCACTGGAGCCGTGGACCTACCGCCGGGGCCCGCGACCACGGGTCTGCGTCACCGCCGGCAGCCGGGTCTCCCAGGACGAGGAGGTCGCCTACCTGCGCGAACTCGTCGACAGCATCGCCGGCTTGGACGTCGAGGTGGCCGTCGCCGCCCCGCAGGCCGTCGCCGAACGCCTGCGCGCCGACCTGCCCGGAGTCAGGGCCGGCTGGCTGCCGCTGGACACCCTCCTCACCACCTGTGACCTCATCGTGCACCACGGTGGCGGGCAGACCGCGCTCAACGCCCTGAACGCGGGCGTTCCCCAGCTGCTCATCCCGAACATCCCCAAGATGTTCCCGCCCTGCGACCGCATCGCCGCCCACGGCTCGGCGATCACCCTGAAACCGGGCGAGCAACACCGCGACCGCCTCCGCGAGGCCGCGCAGGAGCTCCTGTACACCCCCTCCTACCGCGACCGCTCCCGATCGGTGCGGGCGGAGATCGCCGTCCAGCCCTCCCCGACCGAGGTCGTTGGCGCGCTCCAGGCCCTGGTGGACACGCACGCCGCCGGGGCCGACGGGGGCTGTGCCGGCGAGGTGGGTCAGGTCATCGCCGATCCGATGGGAACGGAGGGCGCGGCGTGACCGAGGTCATCGGTCGGCGTCGTCCGCGTTCCGCCTCTGGCGTCGCACCGTGACGGTCATCGCCGCGATCAGGCCGACCACTCCGATGCCGAAGCCGATCCCGACGGCCTTGAGGCTGGTCACCGCCCGCTCTCCGGAGGCCACCGCGGAACGGGAGAGGGTGGAGGTGGGGGATGGCGTGGGGGTGGAAGCGCCGGGGTGCTTCGGGGGGACCGGCTCGCGGATCGTGAAGGTCGACGTTCCCGTCACCGGGTGGCCGTCGGCCGATACGACGCGGTAGCCCACCGTGTAGCGGCCGGCGGTGTCCGTGGGCCTGAGCTTCAGGGTGACCTCGCGACCCGTCACCGCCGGGGCCCCGTCGCCGAGGGGCTTGCCGTCCGGGCCGGTGACGGTGAGCTGGGCGTCCTTCCGTGCCACGGCGTCGCTGAACGTGAGGGTGACCGCGCCCGGGGCGGTGGCGAGGACCGCGCCGTTCGCCGGGTCGGATGTGTTCAGGTCCGTGTGGGCGGCGGCCTGTGGAGCGGTGAGTGCCAGCAGGGCGGCGACCGTGGCGGGGGCGAGCAGGGAGCGCACTGCCGTACGGGCGGCGCGCGGGTGCTTGAGGCGCATGGTGAGGGGGATCTCTCTGCGGCGGTGTGGGGAGGAGACCGTCCGTACGGTGCGTCGGCGTTCGCCCGCGGTGTCGTGCGTCTGCGCGTCAGACCGCCGGGCGGAAGCCGGTCGCGGCCGGCGGCCGGAACGGGTTCGGGAGGAGCGTGACTCCGGCGGGCGGTGCGCGGCCGGGGCGCGGGTGGGCGGGGGCGGCCGGGCGCAGCGGCGTCACCTCGCCGAGCGTGCGGGGTACGGGGCGGTGCGCGGCCGGGGCGGCACCCAGCAGGGGCAGCAGGGCGCGCACGATCCGCAGGGCCGAATCGGCGACGGGCCGCGCCCGCAGGAGCAGCGACTCGGTCGTGCCCAGCAGGCGCGCGGCGAGCACGAGCGTGACGGCGTGGCCGCCCAGCAGGACGGAGGGGCCAGGACCGGCGGGTACGTGTTCGGCCAGGCCCGTCAGACGGCCGCCCCCGGCCTGCGCGTCGGTCAGCGCCGAGCACGCCTCCGGGAGCACGTAGCAGAGGTGGTACGCGAGCTGCGCGCCGACGAACGCCGCCAGCAGCTGGGCGTCGGTGAGCCTCCGCCGGGTGACGGCGAGGCTCAGGGACAGCGCGAGCGCGGTGACCGGGGCCGGCCCCAGGGGGCGCCCCGTATGCCCCTGCGACAGGGCGTGCCCGCCGACCGGCAGCAGCACGCACAGCACCGACAGCACCCCGGCCCGCGCCGCGCGCAGCGCGCCCGCCCACGGCTGGACACCGTACGGAATGCGGAGCGCGGCGACCATGGCGGGCTTTCGGAGGAGGCGTACGAGAGAGGCGTACGGGAAGGGCGGCGGTGGTTCTCGGGGTGCGGCGAGCGGCCGCAACGCAGCGTACCGGCCCCTCCCCGGCGCCCACCCACCGGCCGCCCGCGTCGCCCTCGTCCGGTGTGTGGGAGGTGCGGCGCCCGGCCCGTTGCCTCCTGTACCCGAAGAGCTGACCGCCGCACACCACGCTGCCCGAGCGGCCGCTACATCAGCAGCGGTATCAGCGAGAGGCCCAGTCCCAGGACGCCGATGACGAGGCCGGCGACCTCCCACGGGCGGTCGCGGAGGACGTCGCGGAAGGAGCGGTGCTGGATCGTGGGCAGGCTCCACGGCAGGCCGGCGAGGCTGCCGGGGAGGGAGTCGTCCAGGCGGGCGAGGGCGACGACGTTGAGGGTCGCGCCGTCGAGCTGGGCCGCGGGGTCGAGGAGGGTGTCCTCGGGGACCCAGCGGCCGCCGGGGCCGACGGGGACCGCCGTCGCCTCGGTCTCCAGCTGGAAGAAGGTGATCCGGTACTCCGTCACCGCGCCCACGGTCCGGGACAGCTGGGTGACGGGCACCGTGCCCAGCTCCTTCAGCCGGTCCCGGCCCGGGGTGTGCGTGTAACCCGGGAGCTCCTCCTCCAGCTCGCGGACGGCCGCCGCGCGGACGTCCGCGTCCGAGGAGCGCACATGGCCGCCCGGCAGCTGGTACTGGCGGGCGCGGGCGTCGTACAGGAGCAGGTAGTGGGCCCGGCCGCCGCGGCCCCGCAGGCGGGTCTTCACCACGACCTGGGCGACCTCCGTGCGGCGCAGCGGGGCCGCGTCGGGGGCGAGGGACAGGCGCCGCTCCTCGGCCAGGTAGAGGAACTGCGGGCCGGAGAGGACCTGTCGGCCCGTGTACGGCGGCTCGGCCGTGCCCGGGCGCTCCCAGTTGTCCAGGAGCGAACGGCCCTCCCGTACGTACGAGGCGAGGCTGCGGAGGAAGAAGCGGGCCTGCGGGCTGACGGCCACCACGCCCCCCTCCGCCGTGCGCAGCACGCCGAACGCGCCCAGCAGCGCCTGCGCCGTCGACGCCGCCGCCTCGGCCGTCGGCCCGTCGAGGCCCGCCCGGCGGCACAGCTCGGCGAGCGGGACCGGGGGGCCGTCGTGGTCCGCGGCGGCCTCCAGGAGCGCGGCGATCGCGGCGCTGTCGGGTGCGGGCATCGGTCAGACCTCCTTGCTCGGGTTGCGGAGCAGCCAGATGCCCGGGTTCGTCTCCCGGGTCTCCCACCCGTACGTCTCGACGAGCCGGCGGAGGGAGTGTTTGCGGGTCGCCCGCGTGTAGGTCTCGGGGCCCCAGAGCTCCCGCAGTTCGTGCCCCAGGTCGGTGAGCGCGATCTCCTCGCCCTCGGGCACCAGTCGCGCGACCAGCGCGCGCAGGTCCGCCGCCATGTCCACCACCGCGGCCGGTGTGGCGGGCGGTATGGCGGCCGGTGCGCCCGCGCCAGCCTCCGCCGCCTCCGGAGGGGTCGCCGAGGCCGGCGAGGCCGCCGGGCCCGCCGCAGGCGCCACGGCCTCCACGGCCCCCACAGCCGTGCGGTGCGGGACGTGCACCCCCGGGCCGGTCTCCTCCAGCCACCAGCCCGGTTCGCGTTCGATGCGCTTCTTCAGCGAGGCTCCGACCTCGGACGTGTACGTGTCGCCGAGGGCGGCGCGGACCATGGCGCCGATGAGCTGGAGCGTGGGCGTCCTGCCCTGCCGGGTGAGTTCGTCCACCGCGTCGGCCAAGGCCACCGTGAAGGAGGAGGCGGACGGCGGCGGTTGCTGCTGCTTGGGGGGAGCCTCGGTGGCGGACTGGATCACGTGGATGCCGGGGAGGACCTCGTGCAGGGTCCAGTCCGGGTGGCGCTCGATCCGGCGCTTCAGCGAGCCGTCGACCAGCTGCTCGTAGTCCTTCCGGAAGCGTTTCACCAGGGCGCGCTTCACCTTGTAGAAGGTGGGCGCGCCGCCCCCGTTGGCCTGCTTCAGCTCGGCGACCACCTCGGCCAGGGCCTCGCCGAACACGTCGGCCCGCTCGGGCTGCCGTGGCGCCGCCGGCGTCTCCCCGCGGGGTTCCGGTACGCGGCCGAAGACCGTACCCGTGGTGAGGGCGAGCATCCGGTTGCCCTGGGTGCCGGTCTGCTTCAGCCACTCCAGCTTGGGCCACAGCCGGCCGAGCGACGTGAGCCCGAGCCGGTCCGCCAGCGGCTTGCCGCCCGTGAAGCGCGCCTCCAGCCACTCCTCCAGCTCGCGCGCGGGCACCGCCGGGACGCCCTGGGACAGGCGCTCCTCGACCTCGTACCGCAGATCGGTCGCGACCCGCTCGGCGAGCCGCTCCACGTCCACGACCTCGCCCTCGACCAGGGTCGCCGTCTCGGGGAACAGCTCCAGGCCACGGGCGACGCGCCCTCCGTTGCGGTCCATCTCGACCATGAGCGCCCGGACGATCTGGCCGCGCACCGGGCCGCCCGCGAGCGGAGTGCGCACGTCGTCGGTGGTGAAGCGGGCCCACCCGTGGTCGACCATGTCGACGATGCCGTGGCCCTCCGCCTTGTTGACGAAGGTGATGCGGCCCAGCTCCGGGGCCTCCCCGGAGGCCGGCGTCCGCCGGTCCTGGTGGCCCGCCCCGTTCGCCCCGGCGGAACCGTTCGGGCCGTTCCGCAGGCGTACGAGTGGATCGGCACCGTCCCGCTCGATGTACAACCGGTCCGATTCCGCGAGGAGTTCGGCGATGTCCGCGCCGTCGTACCGGAACCGGGCGGCGACCCGCTCGGTGAGCCGGGACAGCCGGGGCGCGTCGCCGACGGTCTGCCACGCCTCCAGGAGCGAGACGCAGAAGTCCAGCTTCCGCTGCCGGGTGAGGGTGACGGCCCGCTCCGCGACCTGGGCCGGCGCCAGCCGTACGGGCTGCCGGGCCGCCAAAGCCCGCGCGGGACCGGCCGGCACCGTCTGCCGGGCCCGCAGCGCGTGGTCGAGGTGGCCCCGCTGCACGTCCCAGGCGCGCGGCCCCTCCGGGCTCAGGCCGAGGAAGAAGTTGACCGGGGTGGTCTCGTCGGCGTCCGGCAGGAACGTGCCCCGGGACGGCACGAAGAAGGCCGAGACGGCGCCTTCGAGCTGGATCCGGCCCGCCTGGGGGCCCCGGATGAAGTCGATGACCCCGTTGACCCGCTGGAGGTGGGTGGTGTTGCTCCAGAACATCTCCCGGCGGTTCCACTCGCCCAGGTCGCTGTCGGCGATGAGCGGATACCAGTCGGGTCCGGTGGAGAGCCACAGGTACGAGCGGTTGGAGCGCCCCACCACGTACCGCTCGGCCTGCTGCTGCTCCACGCGGAAGGCCTCCACGTCGTTGCTGCGCCCGGTGAACCACAGCTGGAAGAAGAGGCAGTACCGGTAGTAGTGGGCGCGCCACGAGGGGAAGCGGTCGGCCCAGAGCTGGAGTTGGGAGAGGGCCTCGTCGATGTCGAAGTCGGGGAGCAGCTTGTACGCCTCGAACCAGAGCCGGTAGTCCTCCTCCTTGCAGCCGGTCCTGGACAGGTTCTGCCGGGCCAGCTCGACGATGCGGGCGAGTTCGGCGTGGTCGAGCTCCCGCCAGCTGCGCCCGCCGCGCACGTAGTACGCCTGGGCGAGGGCCCGCTGCATCATGGGGGTGCTGCGGGCGCCGGCGACGGCCAGCTCCCACAGCTCGACCACCGAGTCGAGGTCGCCGTACAGGCGCTTGATGTCGGCCTGGCAGCGCGTCAGGTAGTCGTCGCGCTGGTCCAGCGTCCCGTACAGCTGGGCGGCCTCGTTCAGCAGGAAGTTCGCGTCGGCCAGGTTGTCGGCGACCCATTCGCTGGCGTCGGAGCTGAGTTCGGCGATCGACGAGACGCGGGCGGCGTCCTTGATGGCCTTGGCCACGTCGACGATGGCCTGCACATGGGTGACGTAGCCGTAGATGTTCTCCGGGTTCAGGTTCCGCGCGGTGGCGAAGCAGTCGACGGTCTGGGCGAACCAGCGGTCGGCGACCGCCATCACGGACTGCACCCCGCGCCGCTTGGCGTCCCGCAGCGCCTGCCGCATCCGGCTCCGGCGGGCGAGCCCCAGGGTGTGGTGGTGGAGGAAGTCCCACTCCGCCAGCTCCACCGCGCGCGTGACGTACTCCTCCGCCTTGTCGAGCTCCCGGTCCAGGCGGTACATCTGGTGCCGGCCCAGGTGGTTCCAGAAGTGCGGCTCGTCCGGCACGTGTTCGGTGAGGGTCTTCAGCACCTGGTGCGCCGAGTTGAGGTCCAGCTGCTCGATCAGCGGGGCGAAGTTGCGCCGGTCCTCCACGCCGTCGGCGGTGCCGCCCTGCCGGTCCACGAACATCTGGCGCAGCAGCACCCGCACCGGGTCGGAGGACACGTCGGTGGCGCCGGCCAGCGCCTGGATGAAGTCGATCGACAGGTCCTTGAGGTGCTGCTTCCACCGGTCGTCGTTGAGGAGTTCGGCCAGCACCTGCTCGGCCAGGAGCTGGTGCTGGAGGCGCACCCGCCCGTTGCGGACGGCCACCAGCCGGGCCGCCTCGGGGCCCAGCACGTCGGACAGGTGCAGCTCCGCCGACGGCGTGGAGACCCGCATCAGCTTCTGCACCAGCTCCCGCTGGAGCCCGGTGTTGGAGTAGATCGTGGCCAGCGCGAGGTACTGCATCACCTCGCGGGCCCGGCCCCGTACGTGGTCCAGGTGGGTGCGGACGTACGCGGAGAGCTTGGTGAACTCCCGCTCGAAGGTGATCAGTCCGTAGAAGAAGGGGGTCCGGTAGCGCTCGTAGGCCGGGGTGCCGAGCAGGCGCAGCTCGTCGATCCGGTGCTGGTCCTGCGTCAGCGACGCGTAGCGGCCGAGGAAGTCGGCGGTCTCCTGCTCGTCGAGGGGCTCCGAGACCTGGAGGGCGCCGCCCCGGTTCGCCTCGTTGATGCCCCGCCTGACGTAGAGCACGGTCAGCGGGGTGTTGCGCCGGGCCGACTCGCGGTACAGCCCCTCCCGGTATGCCTCGCTCAGGTCGCCCGCCTCGGCGACCAGCAGCACCGGCAACTGCGTGATGGTGTACAGCAGATGGAGCCGGTCGGCGACGAGCGGGATGCGTGCGGGGCCGACCGGGACGCCCTGCGGGAGCACCGCCACCGGATACTCCTGGTGCAGGTCCCAGGCGGCCCGCAGCGCCGCGGTGGTGCCACCCGCGCCCGGCCGGTGCTCGACGACCACGGTACGGGTGCGGTGCTGCTTGAGGCTGTCGCGCAGGGCCGCGACCATGGCGTCGTTGACGGCGCGGACCACGTCCCGGCCGGCGTCGAGGTCGTCCCAGCCGATGAGGCCGCCGCGCCAGAACGCGTCGTTGTCGCTCCGGCCGCCGGGCGGCGCGGACGCCTCGATGCCGTCGTGCAGGACCACCAGGTGCTCGCGGAGCTTCTGCATGGTCTCCGGCGAGATCGCCGCCGTGCCGTTGTCGAGGGCGGGCACCGTGTAGTCGAGGTACTCGCCGCTCGTGCCCAGCGTCGCCGTGAGCCGCTCCAGCAGGTCGTCCACGGGCAGCGGCACCCGGACCAGCGGGACGTCGGGGCGCAGGTCGGCCAGGCCCACGTGGACGAAGGTCGCCTGCCCTTCGAGCATCTCGTCCATCGTCTCGATGACCTTCAGCAGCCGGTCCCGGCCCGCCGTCGGCGCGGACTCGGTGCCGCCTTCGAGGACCAGGACGTACACCGGGGTGTCCCCGACGAACTGGTGGAACGAGGCGGTGAGTCTGCGCACCGTGTCCAGGCGGCGGATCACCCACTGGCGGCCCTCCAGGGGAGGTTCCCTGCGCAGTACGGACCCCGCGCTCAGCAGCCACGCCGTGCCCCGCGCGTAGTCGGTCACCGGGCGGTCCTCGGTGAACAGGTGCACCGCGCGCTGCGTGCTGAGGACCGGCCCGGCCCGGTGGTGCAGGCCGTCGCCGTCCGAGGCCGGGTCGAGGTCGACCACCAGCGACCAGGGGATGCGCCCGAGCGCCGAGACGGACGCGGCGCGCGGGAGCTGTTCCGCGACCAGGACCCAGCGGGCCGCCTGCGGGGAGAACCCGGAGACGGTGCCCCAGAACGACTCCCACAGCTCCTCGCGGACCCGCAGCTCCTCCTCCGCCGCCTCGGGCGCGGGCACGGCGGGCGGTCGGGCCGCCTGGGCGAAGGTCCGGCGGTAGCGCAGGGCGTACCAGCCCGCGTAGGCGAGGCAGAGCCGGGTGCGTTCGTCGTCGGACGGGAAGCGCCGCGCCCACATCAGGGCGGCGGCCATGCGCACCAGCATGAACTGGCGGCGCAGGTGGTCGACCCGGCCCGGCTGCCGCACCACCCAGTCCAGGATCCCGGACCGGGACCGCTGCAGGAAATCGACGAGCCACTGGCAGTCGTCCGGCACGGACTTGACCGAGCTGTCCTCCGCCGCCTCCAGGCACCGGGCGAGGACGGGCCGCCGGATCGACGGGAGGATGTTCACCAGGACGCTGACCTCCAGATAGGCGAGGTCGTAGCCGGCCACCGAGCGGCGCGCCTGGTCCACGTCGACGATCCAGAACGCGTCGTCGTCCGCGTCGACCTCGTCCCGGGGCACGAGGACGTTGCCGGTGTTGAGGTCGCCGTGGCAGATGCCGCCCATCACGGGCAGCCCGCCTTCCTCGGTCTCGCCCAGGACGGTGAGCGGGTTGAGGAAGGCGTGCCCGTCCTCCTGGTGCATCTCGCCGCTGAACAGCGCGGGGACCACGGCCTCGCAGGCGGCGAGCCGGGTCTCGCCCGCGATGTCCAGGAGCAGGTCGCGCGGGCGCATCCGGGTGACCGAACTCGGGTCGGCCCAGGCGTCCATGAGGTCGCGGGAGAGCGTCTGCGCGCAGCGCAGCAGCCCGGTGGAGCCGCCGCGCGGCGGGACGTACCAGCTGAGGCTGTCGCCGGCGAGCCGGTGCAGCGACACCACCACGCGGTCGTCGCCCTGGCGCCGCTGCGCGATGTGGAGCAGCCGCGGGACGTGCCGTTCGGCGAACTCCGGGTCCGCGCCCCGGATCAGCTGATGCGCCGCCAGTTCGTTGGCCTGGGCGAGGTCCTCCTCCTCGGGGCCGACCCGCAGGACGTACGTGCCGGCCGGCAGGTCCCCGGTGTCGCCGGAGATGTCCACGCTGACGAGCTCGGCGCCGGAACGCCCGCCGGGCATCGGTTCGAAGAGGAAGGCCGCCGAGGGCAGCCAGAGGCCGAGGGCCTCCAGCGCGAGCTCCTGGTGCACGGCACGGGTGAGCCGCAGAGTGCTTTCCATGGACTACCCGCCCCCCGCTCAGGCCCCGGTCGCCGGCCGCTCGCGACGCTCCGGTCACCAGCCTGTTGTACCACCCGGCGGGGAGGACCGTGAGGCGTCCGGCGAACCGCTTCCGCGCCCGCTCACCCCTTCGCGTAACGGCTGACGGGCCGTTCGAGGCCGAGGTGGCCGCGCAGGGTGTCCGCGGTGTAGGCGGTGCGGAAGGCGCCGCGCCGCCGGAGTTCGGGGACGAGGGCGCGGGTGATCTGCTCCAGGTCGTGGGGGAGGGTCGCGGGGCGGAGGCGGAAGCCGTCGAAACCGAGGGGTTGCCAGTCGAGCAGGAGGTCGGCGAGGGCGGCCGGGGTGCCGGTGAAGATGTGCGCGTCGGAGGCGAGTTCGGCGCCCGCGAGGGTGTCGAGCTCGTCCTTGCGGGCCTTGGCGGCGGTCTCGGTGTCGTCCAGCACGACCACCAGGTCGGCGAAGCGTCTCAGCGGCCGGGCGGCCAGGTCGCGGCCGGTGGTGCGGACCGCCGTGTCGACCTCGGCGAGGATGCGGCGGGCGTCCGCCGGGTCGTCGGGGGTGACGAACACCAGGTCCGAGGCGCGGGCCGCGAACTCGTACGGCGTCGACGCGTGGGCCAGGCTCGCGACGAGCGGCTGGCCCTGCGGAGAGCGCGGGGTGATCGACGGGCCCCGGACGCTGAAGAGCGGGCCCTGGAAGTCGACGGCGTGCAGCTTGGCGCGGTCCACGAAACGGCCCGTGGCCGTGTCCCGTATCTCCGCGTCGTCCTCCCAGCTGTCCCACAGGCGCCGCGCCACCTCCACCACGTCGGCGGCCTCCGCGAACAGCGGGCGCAGCCGCGCGGCGATGTGCTCCTCGCTCCGCACGTCCTCGTCGGTCAGCTGCGGGGTGTCGCGCCGGCCGAAGTGCCGGGCGTCGGCGGCGCGGGAGGCGATCTGCGGCCGCCAGCCGGCCCGGCCGCGGGCGGCGTGGTCGAGGGTCGCGATGCCGATCGCGACGTGGAACGGCTCGGTGTGGGTGACGTTCGTCGTCGGCACCAGGCCGATGTGGCGGGTCAGCGGGGCCACCAGGGCGGCCACCAGGACCGCGTCCAGGCCGCCCCTGACCTGGTCGGTGCGGTCGTCGGGGCGGTGGAAGGCCGCGGACTGCTGGCCCAGGGCGTCCTCCAGGGTGACGAAGTCGAGCAGTCCGCGCTCGGCCTCGGTCACCAGATCGGTCCAGTAGCCGGGCGAGAACAGCTCCGCCGGGCGGGCGTCGGGGGCCCGCCAGGCCGCCGGGTGCCAGCCCGCGCCGTCCAGGGCGACAGCCAGGTGCAGGGTCACGATGCCTCCTTGGGGGACGTGGGGGCGCCGAGGCCCAGGTGTTCGCGGAGCGTGGTGCCCGTGTACTCCTCGCGGAAGACGCCCTTCTCCTGGAGCAGCGGGACCACCCGGTCCACCACGCCGTCCAGGCCGTCGGGCGTCAGGTGCGGTACGAGGACGAAGCCGTCGGCGCCGTCGCTCTGCACGAAGTGGTCGATGGCGTCGGCGACCGTGCGCGGGCTGCCCACGAACGTCTGGCCGCCGTGCACCTCGATCATCAGCTCGCGGATGCTCAGCGAGCGCTCGTCGGCCAGCTTCCGCCACCGCCGGGCGGTCTCCTCCCGGCCCTTGCGGAACACCGAATGCCCCTTCAGGACCAGGGATTCGGGCTCCGGGTCCACGTCCGGCAGCGGGCCGTCCGGGTCGTAGCCGGACAGGTCCCGGCCCCACACGCCCTCCAGGTGCGCGATCGCCGTCTGCGGGCTCACCTGGGCGCGGGTGATCTCGTCGGCGTACGCGACGGCCTCCTCGTCCGTGTCCGCGACGATCGCCGTGGCGGTGGGCAGGATCTTCAACTGCTCGTGCGTGCGGCCGTACTTCGCCAGCCGGGACTTCACGTCCGCGTAGAAGGGGCGCGCGTCCTCCAGCCGGCTGTACTTGCTGAAGATCACGTCCGCGTCCGACGCGGCGAACTCCCGGCCCGCGTCCGACTCCCCGGCCTGGATGACCACCGGATGCCCCTGCGGGCCGCGCGGGGTGGTGAACCGGCCCTCGATGTCGAAGTGCTGCCCGTGATGGGCGAAGCGGCCGGCGCCCGCCCGTACGAACTGCCCGGCCTCGGCGTCGGCGACGACGTCGCCGTCCGCCCAGCTGTCCCACAACTCCCGTGCCGTACGCAGGAACTCGGCGGCCCGCGTGTAGCGGTCGGCCTCGTCGAGGAAGCCGCCGCGACGGAAGTTCTCGCCGGTGAAGGCGTCGTAGCTGGTGACCACGTTCCAGGCCGCCCGGCCGCCGCTCAGCAAGTCCAGGGTCGCCAACCTGCGCGCCACCTCGTACGGCTCGTTGAACGTGGAGTTCACGGTGGCGGCCAGCCCGAGCCGGTCGGTGACGCCCGCGAGGGCGGCGAGCACCGTCAGGTTCTCGGGGCGGCCCACCACGTCGAGGTCGTAGACCTCCCCCTTGTGCTCGCGCAGCCGCAGCCCCTCGGCGAGGAAGAAGAAGTCGAACTTGCCGCGTTCGGCCGCCTGCGCCAGCCGGACGAAGGAGTCGATGGAGATCTGACTCCCGGAACGCGGGTCCTGCCAGACGGTCACGTTGTGGATGGCCGGCAGCTGTACCGCGAGGTGCACCTGTTTCACCGTGCCTCCTCCTTCTCGGTTCTGGGGACGGGGGCCGGTCTGCTGGGACGAGCCTGCCTGGACACCTGTACGAGTGCCCAGGCCGACCGGTGGTGTTTCATGAGCTGTTCACGGGGCGAGGGGTCCGCCCGGTCGCCGCGTCACGAAAGAGGGGCGGGGCTCACGTACGTGACCGTGTTCTCGAACGCGACCCCGTGGCTCTTCACGTCGATCGCGATCCGGTCCCCGTCGGCGATCCGGAAGCCGTCGTGGAAGCTGGCCTCGTCGGCCCCGAGCAGCACGTAGTTGACGAGCCCCGGCCGCCGCACCGCCGGGAACGAGAACAGGTGCTCCACCATGTCCTTCACCCGGAAGTACAGCGCGTCGCCACCGCAGTCGAAGCTGCCCTCCCAGGCGGTCGCGCCGTCCCGGGAGATGGTCACCCGGCCGGTCACCGAGCGCGGCGGCTCGCCCAGGAACAGCCAGGGCGTGAGGGCCGTGTCGCACAGCTTGCAGTACGGGTTGTAGCCCGGGTCCGTGCGGTGCAGGCCGATGTCGCACAGGTCGTTGCCGAAGGTGTAGCCGGCGTAGTGCGGGGTGCCGTCGGCGTCGTTGACGTAGACCAGGGCGACCTCGGGCTCCTCGATCAGCGCCACCGGGTTCGCCGGCACGTTCAGCGTCTCGCCGGGCAGCCGTACCCAGTCGCCGAAGCCCTTGAAGAACCACTTCGGCGGCGTGAACTCGCCGCCCTCCGGCTGGGTCTCGCCGCCCCACTTCTTCCGGTGCGTGCCCATGAAGCCGCTGAGCAGCGCGTTGCCGGTGGCCGTCGGCAGCAGCGGGGGCAGCAGGCGCAGCTCCGCGTCGTCGGCCGCCACGGTGACGCCGGTCGCGCCCTCGGTGACGGCGGCCCGGATCGCCTCCGCCGAACCGTCGGTGGCGATGAAGGCCGCCGCCAGCTGCCCGTCGGCCACGGGGTACAGGGTGTGGGCGGCGCCGGGCTCCCCGGGCGCGCCGAAGCCGACGTGACGCTCGCCGCGGTACAGGGCCTCGAAGAGGGTGGGGATCGGAAGGGTCATGGCAAGGGCCTCCTGAGCGTTCTTGAGAGACATGGGGAAGGGGGGGACGGAAGGGACGGAAGGGGGGAAGGGAGGGGGAGGGCGTGGCGGTCAGGGGGTGGCCGTGGGCGTCACGGGGTGTCCGTGTCCGTGGCCGTCAGGGACGCCACCGCCTCGCCCACCCAGGCCACCGCGTCCCGGATCCACGGCAGGGCCAGCGGGTCCGGGGCCGCGAGGGCGGCGAGTCGCTGCTCGTCGGTGTCGCCGTACAGCCGGCTGGTCGCCACCCGGATCCGCAGGGCCTCGGCGGGTTCGCCGAAGGCGCTCGCGGGGAGCACGCCCACGCCGTGCCGCTCGCTGAGGAAGCGGGCGATGTCGTCGCCGCCGTGGACGGAGTGGACGCGGGCGAGCCGTTCCCGGAGCGGAACGAAGTCCGGGTAGAGGTAGCAGGTCGCCCGTACCGGGGCGAGGCGGGCGCCCGCCGCCGTGAAGTGCCCGGCGACCGCGCGCACCACCGTCTCGTGCAGCCGGCGGCTCGCCGCGATGTGCGCGGTCACCTCCGGCGGCTCGCCGAACGCGTACGCCGCGACCGTCTGCACGGGGGCCGGCGGGCTGGACCAGATCTGGCTGGCCACCGACACGAGACGCGTGTGCAGCTCCCCGCCGAGCTCGCCGTCCGGGAGCCGGGCGACGCCCGTGCGCCAGCCGCCCAGGGCCAGGTTCTTGGTGAGCCCGGTGGTCACGACCGTGCGCTCGGGCGCGTGCAGGGCGGGCGACTCGGCGGGCGCCCCCGTGTCGTACACGAGGTCGCCGTAGATCTCGTCCGACACCACCACCAGGTCGAGCTCCCGTGCCACCGCCGCCAGCCGCCGTACGGTGCCGGGCGAGGCGATCGTGCCGGTCGGGTTGTCCGGCACCGTCACCACCACGGCCCGGGGGTCGCGCCCGGCCGCCCGCGCCGCCAGGACCGCCTCGCGCAGCAGCTCCGGATCGGGCACCCCGCCCTCGCCCGGAGGCGTCGGTACGGGGACGGGGTTGGCCCCCGCGAGCCGCGCCTGGGCCGCGTAGCTGACCCAGCTCGGCACCGGCACCACCACGTCCCCGCCGATCGCGAGCAGCAGCGCGAACAGCAGCGACTTGCTGCCGGGACCGGCCACGACCCGGCCCGGGTCCACGCCGATCCCGCGCCGCGACCAGTACCCGGCGGCGGCCTCCCGCAGTGCCCGGCTGCCGGGCACGGGACCGTACGCGTTCTCGTCGGCCGCGGCCGCGAGGCGCTCCCGCAGCGCGGGCAGCACCGGCAGGCCGATCTCCCCGCTGGCCGTCGACAGGACCCGCTCCCCGGCCAGCCGCCTGCGGGCGAGCGCCTCGTCGGCGGCCAGGGTCGCGGACATCGCGACGGGGGCGGGCGGGGGTGGGGGCGGGGCCATGTCACGCTCCAGGGAAGGGGAGGAAGGGCCGGCGGGGGAGCCGGAGGGCGGTCGGAGGACGGTCGGAGGGCGGCCCGGCGGGGGCGGGTGCCGGCGGGGGCGGGTGCCGGCGGCGCGGTAGCCGGCGGCACGGGTGCGCCAGGTCCGCGTCAGCCGGAGGCCCGGGAATCCGGCGCCGCGGGAATCCGGCGGTCCGGGAATGCGGCACCGCGGGAGCCGTGGCGCGGAATCCGGCGGCGCGGAATCCGGCGGCGCCGGTGCGCCGGGTCCGCGTCAGCCGGGGTCCGGGAATCCGGCGCTGCGGGAATCCGGCGGTCCGGGAATCCGGCAGCGCGGGAGCCGTGGCGCGGAATCCGGCGGCGCGGAATCCGGCGGCGCCGGTGCGCCGGGTCCGCGTCAGCCGGTGGTGGCCGGTCGGGGTCCGTACCGCTGCCTCAGCTCGACCTTCCGGACCTTGCCGGTCAGCGTCTTCGGCAGTGCGGGCAGGAGTTCCACCCGGTCCGGGAGGAAGCGGGCGTCCTGCCCGGCGGCGAGGAGGTGGGCGCGGACCTCTTCGAGGGTCGGGCCGCCGCTCGCGGAGGCGGCGTCCGGCACCACCACGGCGCAGATCACCGCGCCCGCACCGCTCGCGGCACCGCCGGCCCCGGCCGGGTCGCCCGGCAGCCCCACCAGCGCGGCCTCGACCGCCTTCGGGTGCGAGCCGATCACCGCTTCCAGTTCCGTCATCGGCGCCACCACCCCGTCCCGGACGATCGCGTCGCGCGCCCGTCCGATGATGCGGATGCCGCCCCGGCCGTCGTCCCGCGCGAGGTCGCCGGTGTCGAACCAGCCGTCCGCGCCGAACTCCGCCGCGAACGCCTCCTCGCGCCGGTAGTAGCCGAGGGCGAGCGAGGCGCCGCGCACCCGCAGCGGGCCCACGCCGCCGTTCGCGCCCTCGGCGTCGACCCGGGTCTCCATGGCCTCGATGGCGTGCCCGTTGCTGTGCGCCGCCCAGTCCTCGGGGTCGGTGGGCCGGGTCATCGTCACGGGGCCGTTCTCCGACATGCCCCACAGCGAGTACGTACGGGCCCCGAGGGCCGCGTGGACCTCGTCGGCCAGCTCCGCGAGCACCGGCGCCGAGCCGATCACCACGTGCCGGAGGGTGCCGGTGTCGCGCTTCTCCACCCGCTGCGAGGCGACCACGTCCGCGAGGGTCGCCGGCGGCCCGTACAGGAGGGTGGCGCGGTAGCGCTCGACCAGGTCGAGCAGCGCCTCGTTCTTCCGTACGTCCTGGAAGGCGACCGTCCCGCCGAGCATGACGCCCGCGAGGACGCCCTGCGCGAAGCCGGAGTAGTGGACGAGGGGGGTCGACACGGCGGCCACCCAGTCGTCGCCGAGCCCGAACGCCTCGACGTAGCCGCGGACCGCCGAGTGGACGGTGTTCTGGCTGTGCAGCACGCCCTTGGACTCGCCCGTGGTGCCGGAGGTGAACAGCACCACGAAGGGCTCGTCGGCGGTGAGCGCGGCCCGCCCGGCCAGCGTCCCGGCGCCCTCGGGGGACTCCTCCCGCGCCTCGGCCACGAACTGCTCGTGGAAGGAGAGCGCGCCGGCGGGCACCGGGCCGTCGACGACCAGCACGTGCTCCAGGGTGGGCAGTTCGTCCTTGAGCCGGGTCGCGATCTCGGCCAGCGGCGTGCCCGACCACTCGGGCAGCGTGACGCACACCCGGGCCCCGGTGAGGCCGAAGCGGTGCCGCAGCTCCTCCTCGGGGCAGATCGGCGAGATCGGGCAGATGACGGCGCCGACCCGCATGCACGCGAACATCAGCGGCACCATCTCCCAGCGGTTCGGGAGCTGGACGGCGACGAAGTCACCCCGCCGTACGCCGAGTTCGATCAGTGCAAGGGCGAAACGGTCGGTCAGCGCAGCCAGTTCGGCGAAGTCGAGCGTGTCCGTGCGGGACTCGGCGATCCGGCGGCCGGCGATGGCCGTCTTGCGGGGCCGCTCGCGCGCCTGCCGGTACAGGTCGTCGAGGAAGGTCTCGTCCCGCCACCAGCCCCGGCGCCGGTACTCGGCGCCGAGGGCGGGGTCCCGCTCGGCGGGGGAAGGATCTCCGGTCGGGGCGGCCGTCATCCCAGCAGCTCCTTGCGGCGGGTGGCCAGGAGCTCGGGCAGCGGGTCGCCGGCGCGGCCGTCCGCGATCTCCAGCAGGTCCCGGGTGTTCTGCCGCACCCGGTCGCCGACCCAGTCGAACACCCACGCCTTGCGGGCGTCCGCCGCCAGGTCGAAGGGGACGACCCGGGTGACGGCGAGGGCCGCCGAGGCCGCGCCGCCGATGTTGGCGATCACGCCCGGCACCAGCGTGCCGCCCGAGGCCGCGACCTTCTCCTTCGCCGCGGCGGTGGAGGCGAGGTTCGCGCCCTCGACGACCAGGCCGGCCTTCAGCCGGTGGGCGTTCTCGGCGGTGAGCGCGTACTTCTGCGCGGCGAGGATCAGCAGGTCGGCCGGCACGTCGAGCCAGGCGTCCGGGGCGGTGGACACCGTGACGCCCTGCGGCAGGCGGGCCCGGTCGATGCGCCCGAAGTCGTCGGTGATGGCGACGAGTTCGTCGACCGGCAGTCGGTCGGCGCTGATCGTGCCCTGGACGTCGGCGACGCCCACGACGATGTGCCCGCGCTCCTCCAGGAACCGCGCCACGGCCCGGCCGACGGCGCCGAAGCCCTGCACGACGACCCGGGCGAACTCGCTGCGGCCGCGGGCCTCCAGGGCGGTGAGCGCGGCGACGCCGACGCCGTGCCCGGTGGCGTCGATCAGCGGCTCGTAGTAGGTGCGCCAGTCGATCGGCATGTCGGGCGCGCCGAGCCGGAACCGCGGGTCGTAGCCGGCCTCGTCGAAGAAGACGGCCCGGTCGGCGGGGGTGACGCCCATGTCGATGCCGAGGTGGATCCCGCCGTGCAGCAGCGGCTTCACGGTGCGCCCGAAGGTGCGGAAGGTCCGCTCGCGGTCCGCGCCCTCGGAGTTGCCGGCGTCGGCGACGATGCCCGCCTTCGCGCCGCCGATGCGCAGGCCCGCGAGGGTGAACTTGTCGGTCATGTCGCGGGCGAGACCGGCCACCTCCTCCTCGGTGACCCCGGTCGTCATCCGGGTGCCGCCCATCGCGAGGCCGTCGACGAGCGTGTCGACGACCACCCAGCCCTTGATCGAGCCGCGGCTCCCGTTGAGGTGAACGGTGAACGCGGGCTCCTGCGGGTTCTCCACAGCGCTCATGTGACAAGTCCTTGTGTCGTGGGGTGAGTTGATGTGACCGCCGGGTGGGTGGTCACTGGTAGAGCCCGGCGAAGCCGCGCAGGATCTCCAGGCCGTCGGGGCGGAACTCCACGTGGGCCTGGGAGCCGAGGATCCGCCCGTCGTCCGAGCGGAGGAACTCGACGGGCGCGTGCTCGGAGCGCCCGATGGAGCGGAAGCCCGCGGGGGCCTCCTGGAGGTAGAGGGTGTGCCGGTGGAAGACGGTCACGGTCTCCTCGACGTGGGCGAACAGCGGCTCCCGCTTGTCGACCTTCGCCTCGTGGCCGCCGACCCGCTGCGGTCCCTCGGCGAGCCGGCCGCCGTTGGCGACGGCGATGATCTGCATGCCGCCGCAGATGCCGTAGACGGGGACGTCGCTGCCCATGACCAGGTCGATGAGCGGCTTGTAGTAGTCCGTGTCGTAGGCCCGTACCTTCGTCCCGCTGAGCACGATGGCCTGGTGGCGGCCGTCGAGCCGGGCGGGCACGGACGCCGCGTCGACGACGTCGGTGTCCGAGCCCAGCTCCTCGAAGCGGGCGCGCAGCTGCTTCAGGGACAGGGTCCCGTTGTTGACGACGAGTACCCGGGGTTGCGCCATGGTGCCTTCGCTCCTCAGCTTCGCGTGATGACGGTGCCGGTCCGGCCGGCGAGCAGGTCGCTGACGTCGGCCGCGCCGATGACGACCCGCGCCACGCCGCCGTCGAGGGCCTCGCCGGCGGCCCGCAGCTTCTTCCGCATGCCGCCGGTGGCGCCCTTGTCGCGGAAGGCGGCGGCCTTCCGGGCGTCGATCCGGGACACCGGTTCGCCGTCGATCAGCAGGTGGGCGACGTCCGTGACCAGGACCAGGTCGGTGGCGCCGGTCGCCGCGGCGAGGGCGGCGGCGGCCCGGTCGGCGTCGGTGTTGACCTCCTGCCCGGCGGCGTTCCTGGCCAGCGGGGTGACCAGGTGGGCGTGGCCCGGGCGGAGCTCCTTGAGGAGGGCCGGGTTCACGCCGCTGATCGGCCCGACCAGGTTGTCCAGCTCGACGAGCTGCTTCTCCCGCCACCACCAGCGCTCGCCCTCGGCCGCGCTGACCAGGCCGTCGCTGCCGAGCAGCCGCTCGCCGGTGATGCCGCGCGCGGAGAGCCGGGCGAAGACCTCCTCGGCCATGGTGGCGCTGACCGTCTTGATGTCCTCGATCACCTCGGGAGTGGTCCAGCGGCTCTGGTTGCCGTACCGGTCGCGGAGCACCGCGGACGGCTCGCTGTAGCGCGGGCTGAGCCGCTTGAGCGGCTTGGACCAGCCGTGCACGAGGACCAGCGGATGCCGGGCGCCGTACGCGGCGAGGTCGTCCCACCAGGCACCGGACAGGTCGTCCAGGCAGCTGCCGCCCAGCTTGACGACGGTGGGGACGGGCGCACCGGGCGTGCCCGACGACACCGGCGGCTTCGGGTCGGCGCTCATACCGGCAGCACCGGCTGCATCGTCAGCCCCGTCTCCTCGGGCAGCCCGAACCGCAGGTTCGCCGCCTGCACGGCCTGCCCGGCGGCCCCCTTGACCAGGTTGTCCAGCGCCGACAGCACGACGATCCGGCCGTCGTCCTCGTCGTACAGGACGGTCACGTCGCAGAAGTTGGAGCCGAGCACCGCCTGCGGGTCCGGCACCGGGATCAGCGTCTCGTTGTGCCGGCGCACCCGCACGAAGCGGTGCTCCTTGTAGAAGCGGAGGTACGCCCGCTGGAGCTCGCGCAGGTCGACGGCCGTGTCCGTGAACACGTAACTGCTGGTCAGCAGACCGCGGACATGGGATACGCCATAGGCGGACATGCTCAGCGAGCCGATCGAACCCGGCTTGCTCCGGTCCAGGAAGTCCTTGACCTCGCCCGCGTGCCGGTGCCCGGTCGGGGCGTACGGGGCGATGGCGCCGTTGCGGAAGGGGTGCAGGTCCGCCGTGCGGAGCTGGAGTCCGCCGCCGCTGGACCCGCTCTTGCCGTCGATCACGACCGTCCTCAGGTCGAGCCCGAGGCCGAGGGTGAGCGGCGCGAGGCCGAGGGTGATGGCGGTGGCGTAGCAGCCGGGCAGGGAGATCAGCGGCGCGTCGGGCAGCTGGTCCTTGACCAGTTCGGGCACGCCGTAGACGAAGCGGTCGGCGAGGTCGGCGTTCCGGCTGACCTTCGGGTACCACTTGTCGTGCAGGGCGGGGGTACGGATCCGGAAGGCGCCGCTGAGGTCGATGACGGCGGGGACCCGGTCGGCGAGGAGCGCCGAGAGCTCGGCGGAGACCGGCGCCGGGGTGGCCAGGAAGACGACGTCGAGGATGTCGGCGAGCTCGTCGACGTTCTCGGCGGTGACCGGCCGGACGGTCAGCCCGTCGAAGTCGAGCCGCAGACCGGGGTGCAGCTCGGACGGGCGGCGGCCGATGTTCGAGGAGCCGCCGAGGAAGGCCAGCTCCAGGTCGGGGTGCTGGGTGATCAGCCGGAGGAGTTCACCGCCGGCGAGCCCCGAGGCGCCGACGACGCCGGCGCGGATCGGGCGGGTGGTGCGGGTCATGCGAGCAGCTCCTGGAGGTAGGCGCCGACGGCGGCCGGGATGTCCGCGCCGGTCGCGGAGGCCACGGCTCGGAAGCCGGGGGCGTGGTTGACCTCGTTGACGACGTAGCCGTCAAGCGTGCGGAACAGGTCGACCCCGTAGATGCCGGGGCCGAGCTCGCCCACCACCCCGTCGACGATCTTCAGTACGTCCGGGTCGTGGGCCACGGCGCGGCTGCTGTTGCCGAGCGCCGCGTTGTTGCGCCAGTCGGTGCCGGCGCTCTCGAACTCGGCCGCCCCGACGACCTCGCGGCCGACGACGAGGCAGCGCACGGAGGTGCCGCCGCCGATGTACGGCTCGACGAGGCAGGCCTGCTCGAAGGCGTGGCCGAGGTCCTCGACGTAGTCGTACACCGAATGGGCGAGGTCGGAGTCCCTGATCAGGGTGACCCGCTTGCCCATGCCGCCGAAGACCGGCTTGAGGACCAGCGGCGGCGCCAGCTCGGCGACGGCCCGCTCGAAGTCCTTGCGGGAGAGCGCGAGCCGGAACTCGGGCACGGGCACCCCGGCCTTGCGCAGCTCGGCCCGCAGGACGGCCTTGTTCTCGCAGACGTGGATCGCCCGCGCGGAGTTGAGCACCCGCGCCCCGGCGGCCTCGGCGAGCGTGGCGATGAGGCCGCCGCGGGTGTAGCTGCGGCTGCGGACCAGCAGGGCGTCGTAGCCCTGGAGGGAGGGGGCGTCCTCGTGACCGAGGGCGAGGGACTCGTCGTTGACCCATTCGACGGTCAGACCGAAGTCCGGGCCGGTCCGGATCAGCTCGCGTTCCTCCCAGCTGATCCGGTCGGCGACGATCGCGATGCGCTGGGCCATCTCACTGGCCCCAGTCGCGCAGCTGCACCTCGACCATCTCCAGCGTGAGGGTGCCGTCCTGGACGGCCTCCACACGCAGGGTGAGCATGCACTCGGGGCAGGAGAGGGTCTCGCCCTCGCCGATCGGGGGCACGGTCAGATCGGTCTCGCACTCGGGGCAGACGCCGGTGAGGGTGGCGGTGGGCATGGGAGAGCTCCCTTTCGGGGTGGATGGGGTGAATGGGGTGAAGCGGAGGTCGAAGCAGGGGTGGAGCGGAGGTCGGCGCAGGGGACGGAACGGGCCGCGGTGGGCCGCGGTGGGGCGGGGAGCGGCGGCTGGAGCGAGGGGGCGTCGTGGCCCCCGCCGCTCAGGCGGCCTGGAAGTCGATCGCCGCCTTGCGGATCGCGTCCCGGTCGAGCAGCGGCGCGCCCGCGCGCTCCTGGCGCTCGGTGAGCCAGGGGGTGAAGGCGTCCACGTCGACGAAGACGCCCGAGCCGTCCAGCGCCCACTTCACGAGCGCCGGCGTGAGCCGGGTGCGGACCAGCAGCTCGCGGGAGTTGCCGACGAGTTCGGCGGGCAGCGTCTCGTACGCCTCGGGGTGGGTGAGCTGGCCGGGGAGTTCGTACGCGAAGGCGTGCGAGGTGGTCGGCCCGGACTGGAAGGCCTCGCCGAGCCCGGCGCCCTTGAGGGCGACGCGGGACAGCTCGGTGAGGTGGGTCAGGTCGAAGCGGGTGTCGCCGTGGATCACCCGCAGGGAGGTGAGCAGTTCGGCCAGCGGGGCGTTGCCGCCGCGCTCGCCGATGCCGCCGACGGTCGCCGAGATCCACTGGGCGCCCGCCCGGACGGCGGCGAGGGAGTTGGCGACGGCCATGCCCAGCATGTTGTGGGAGTGGATCTCGATCTCCGACCCGTCGATCTCCGTGAGGTCGCCGATCACCTCCTCCATCTGCCAGGGCGAGAGGTACGCGACGGTCTCGGCCAGCCGGAACCGGTCGGCGCCGGCCTCGAAGCCGGCCGTGACGTACGGGACGAGCCGCTCGCGCGGGGTGCGGGCGCCGTCCTCGCCGCTGAAGGTGACGTGGAAGCCGCGCTCCTTGGCCTGCGTGATCGCCGAACGGGCCAGCGTCTGGAGGAACTTGGCGCTCGGCGAGCCCAGCTTCAGCTTGGCGTGCTGCTCGGAGGTCGGGATCGAGTACATGATGTGGCGCACGCCGAGCCGCTCGGCCTCGTCGAGGGCCCGCGCGACCTGCTGGCGGTCCCGCACCACGACGAGCGTCATGCTCCGCTCGGGGGTGACGGCCTCGTGGGTGGCGAGCACCAGGTCGGCGTCCTTCGAGCCGGGGCCGGACACCATGCCGACCTCGACCAGCTCGACGCCCGTCCTCACGAGCAGGTCGGCGATGGCCGCGGCGTCCTTCGGGCCGAACTCGACACCCGCCATGTGCGCCGAGTCCCGCAGCGTCGCGTCGGATACGCGGGGGAGGTGGGGGAGCGCCTCCGGCCTTTCTCCTGCTGCCATTTCCTCACTCCTTGTCGGGGGGTGATCACCACACTCCAGCGCATACATGTAAGAAACAAGGGGATTCGGGTCAGGGCTCTGTGGGGGAATGTCAAGCAGTGTCAGGAACGAAAGGACGTGCAAGGGAACGCAAGGCGGCGTGAGGACGCGTAAGGGTGTGCAAGGCCGTTGTGAGCGGCATGTCTTTTCCTCGGGCTTGGACTCCCGGGCGGGCCGGGCGCGCCCTACTGTGCGGCCATGGACCTTTTCTCGCTGCCCCGACTCGGCGTCGTCGTACCGCCGGAGAACCCGACGGCGGAACCGGAGTTCAACCGGTTGCTGGGCGCCGGAATGCACGTGTACACCTCCCGGTTCCCGACGACCCCCGGCGTGGGGCTCAAGGAGATGCTGGAGACCTACAACCGGGTGCTGCCCGACACGCTCGCGGGCTTCGGCACCATGCGCCTGGAGGCCGCCGTCGTGGCGTGCAGCGCCTCGCACTACCTCCTCGACCCGGACGGGGACCTCGCCCTGTGCGAGGAGCTCTCGCGCGCCGCCGGCTTCCCCGTACGCTCCTCCACGCAGGCGATCCTGGCCGCGTGCGAGGCGGTCGGCGCGCGGCGGCTGACCCTCGTCTCCCCGTACCAGCCGTGGCTCACCGAGGTCTCGCGGGCCTTCTGGGAGCGGGCCGGGCTCACCGTCGACGACGTCGTCCTGGTCCCGGCGGGGCACACCCCCGACGGGGCCGAACACTTCGACCCGTACGAGGTGACGGCCGAGCGGATAGCCGAGCGCGTCCACGCCCACCTGCGGGAACACCCGCTCGCCGAGGGCTCCGCGCTCCTGTTCACCGGCACCGGCATGGGCACGCTGGCCGCCCTGACGGAGCTCGCCGCCCGGCCGGACACGGCCGGCCGGCCGCTGCTCTCCTCGAACCTGGCGTCCGCGTGGTGGGCGCTGCGGGCGGCGGGCGCGCCGGCCGGGGAGGCGCACCCGCTGGTGCGCCGGCTGGACGCGCAGGCGGAGCTGTCGGCGGCGCGCTGACCGAGGGGCCCCGGGTCGGCCCGGCGGGGCCGGCCCCGTGGCCTCAGCTGGCCTCCGCCTCCGGGAGGAGCGCGGAGGGCGAGTGGTGCCCCATCCGGTAGCCGACCCCGCGGACCGTGAGGATCCAGCGGCTGCAGCCGAGTTTGGCGCGCAGGGTGCTCACGTGGGTGTCGATGGTCCGGCTCGTGGTGGCCCATTCACTGCCCCACACCTTCGCCATCAATTCCTTGCGGGAGATCACCGTCCCGGAATGCGAGGCGAGCACGTGAAGCAACTCGAATTCCTTCGACGTGACGTCGACGAGACGGTCGCGCAGCCGCACTTCCCGGGCCCGCGGGTCGATGTGCAGCGGGCCGAGGGAAATCACCTCGGGCGGCCCGGAAAGGGGACGGCGGGAGCGGCGCAGAACGGCTTCGACGCGTGCCGCGATCTCCCGGAAACCCCAGGTCTGCGCGACACAGTCGTCCGCGCCCGCTTTCAGCGCGAGCACCCGCTCCAATTCGTCGTCGCGCCGGGTGAAGGCGATGAGCGGGACATCGCTCTCGGCGCGCAGGTTCCGGCAGACCTCGATGCCGTCGACATCGGGGAGTTCGAGCGAGAGCAGCACCAGGTCGGCCTCGCGGTAGGTGCGCAGGGCGTGTGCCCCGCTGTCCACGCTGCGGGCGGCGAAGCCCTGGCGGCGCAGATCGCGCACGAGCGACGCGGCGGAGGAGGCTTCCCGCTCCACCACGAGTACGTTTCTCATCGGATCCGGCCCTTCTCGTCAGCCCGCGGCCCGGGCCGGCACCGGGGTGGGGCTGCGGGACGGCGGGGCGGCAACGCCGCCTCGCCGGCGCAGGTGCTGGTACGCGTAGGCGGCGGAGGTCATCGTCATGTGGTGGTGCCATCCGGGGTACGAACGGCCTTCGAAGTCCAGTACGCCGAAGCGTTCCTGCAACGCGGTGACGGTCGAGCGGACGGTGGCCCGGCTGCGCATCAGCGCCAGGATCCGCTCCACCCGCCGGTCGGCGAGGCTGGTGATCCAGTACCGGGCGGGCCGCAGCCCGTCGGGGTCGGGCAGTTCGAGCAGGCGGTAGCCGCGCGCGGCACCGTCGACGCCGACCGTGCGCAGCGGGAGTCGCACCGTACCGGCGTAGGTGTACAGGGGGGCCCGCGCGGTGCTCCGGAAGCGCGGATCGGGCGCCTGACGTGTCATCACGTACGGCTGGCGCGCGTTGCGTTCGTCCATCAGGCCGCCGACGGTGGTCACGGTCGGCGTGCGGCGCCCGCCGATCACGACCTGGCCCGGGTGCACCTCGCACAGGATGTCCGCCCGGTGCCGGGCGAGACCGGCAAGGACCCCGCTCGCGTCCTCGCTGCGGGACAGGTCGAGTACCCAGGGCAGCCGGGGCAGCCGGGGGTGCGCGGCGGTCCCCGCCGCGTAGTCGAGCACGCAGGCGCCGAAGGACCGCGCGGTCTCCTCGTCCGGTATCCGCGCCCGCAGCCGGCGTTCCTGGTCCCAGCCCCACGGGCCGTCGAGCACCAGGCTCCAGTCGACCGGGTAGCAGTGCGCGTCCGCGACCAGGAAGAGGCCCACCGCCCGCTGGCAGTTGACGGTCCGCCCGGACTCCGCGTCCAGCCGCCGGTGCACCCCCACCGAGTGCTCGCCGCGCTTGGGGATCAGGAGCTCCGTCGCGGTCCAGGCGTACGGGGCCGCGCCCGCCGCCACCCGCAGGGCGAGTCTCCGGCGCACCGGCTCCCAGTCCCACGTGCTCGCGTTGATGAACTGGTGCAGGCTGTGCGCCGCCGCGGGCGGCAGACGCTCCGTGCGGGCCATGCTCTTCGGTGTCTTCCGCCCCGACACGTGGATCAGGCCCCGTAGGTAGGCCCGGGCCCAGCGGCGTTGCTCGGCCCTGTGGAGGGGTCTGAAGATCTCGTCGAGGAACATCCGCATGCGCGTTTCCTCGTCCCCCGTGGTCGCGCGTGCCGTGCCCGAGATGCTTGACGACATGTGACGCTACGCCCCCTCGTACTTGCTTCGCCGGCACCCGAGTCGGTGCCCTGCGTTCCGTACGAGGCCCAAAAATACCGTCTCGAAGGAAAATTTCACGACAGCGTCGGCGACTTAGCTCATTCGCCCTCTGACCTGCGGAAACATCCCCGTATCAGGGGTATGGGAGACCCATTCCCGGCACCGCGCGACGGTGCGCGGCCGGGTGTCGGAGATCGGCGTGAACCACACCCGCCGGGCCCGCATCCGCTGGTCACGCGGCTGTGCCGGGAGGGGTGTCGAAGGGGTGTCGAAGGGGGCGCCGCAGGGGGTGGGACAGACGTTCGGGCGCACGTGTCAACAGCTCGTGAACAATCCGCCGCGGGAGGTCCGCGAAGCCGCCGAAGGCCCGGGGGACGGGTGCCTTCGGCGGCTGCTCGGGGTGCCCCGTGGCCGGCCGTGTCCAGCCGGTCGGGGCGGGTGGGGGCCAGGGGACGCCGATCAGTCGGTGGGGCGCTTGGCGGGGAAGCCGTGGGCGCGGGCGGCCAGGACGACCACGAGCACCGGAGCGAGCAGCAGCAGCACCGTCCACGGGAAGGACTCGCTGCCGACGGCGTCGAGCAGGACGCCGCCGATGATGCCGCCGCCCGCCATGGCCACGTTCCACAGCGTGACGAGCATCGCCTGCGCGGAGTCGGCCTGTTCGCCGCCCGCGTCCGCGACCGCCGTCTGCAGCAGGGTCGGCACCCCGCCCCAGCCCAGACCCCACAGGGCCGCCGCGACGTAGACCAGGGCCGTGTTGTCGGAGAGCACGGCGAGCAGCGCCGCCGCCACGGCGACGAGCAGGGTGCTCGCGACCGTCAGCGCGCGCAGCCGGCGGTGGATCTGCGCGCCGACGATCCAGATGCTGGCGAGCGAGGCGGCGCCGAAGACCAGCAGGACCAGGTCGGTGCTGCCGCCCAGGCCCAGGTCGTCGAGGTACGTGGCGATGTACGCGTACAGGATGGTGTGCGCGAGGACGAAGACCAGCGTCACGAACAGCACCGGACTGACGCCCGGCACCTTCAGGGCCCGCAGCATCTTCGGCCGCTCGCCCGCCTCCTGGCCCGGGTAGTCCGGCACGGCCGCGGAGATCCACACGAGCAGCAGGACCGTGAGGCCGGTCATCGCGAAGAAGGCGACCCGCCAGCCCAGTTGGGAGCCGATGAAGGTGCCGGCGGGGACGCCGAGGGACAGGGCGACCGGGATGCCCGCCATGGCGATGGCGATGGCCTTGCCCTGGAGGCGGACGGGCGACATGCGCCGCGCGTAACCGGCGAGCAGCGCCCAGGCGAGGCCGGCGGCCACACCCGCGACGAAGCGCGCGACCATCGTCACGCCGTACACGGACGACACGGCCGTGACCGTGTTGGCCAGGGCGAAGCCCGCCATGGCGGTGAGCAGCAGCCGCTTGCGCCGCCAGCGGGCGGTGGCCGCGGTGAGCGGGATCGCGGTCAGGGCGGTGCCGAGCGCGTAGATGGTGACCGTCTGACCGGTCGCCGACTCGCTGACGCTCAGGTCCTGGCTCATCGAGGGCAGCAGACCGGCGGGCAGGGTCTCGGTGAGGCTGGTGATGAAGACGGCGGTCGCCAGGGCGAGCAGGGCGAACAGCGGCAGCTTCTGCGGCTCGCCGCCTTCGCCCGCCGCCGTCGGTGGCGAGGCGGGAGCGGCGGTGGTGTCGGGTGAGGTGCTCATCTGGTGTGCTCCGGTGAAGGGAGGGGACGGATTCGGGGATTCGGGGATTCGGGGGGATACGGAGATGCGGGGATGTGGGGGATGAGGGACGGCGCCGGGGGCGACGGGGACTTGACGGATTCCGTGCGGCCTACGTCGGGCCGAGGCCGCCGTCCACGGGGAGCTGGGCGCCCGTCGTGAAGGTCGCCTCGGTGGCGAGGAAGAGCGCGGCGCGGGCGACCTCCTCGGCGGAGCCGAGGCGCCCGAGCGGGGGCAGCGGCGAGGCGACGGCCGGCGCCGCCTCGATACAGCCGGGGGCCACGGCGTTGACCCGGATGCCGCGCGGCGCCAGCTCACCGGCCAGGGCCCGTACGGCGGCCGGGGACGGGGCGGGCGCGGTGAGCACCACGGCACCGCCGTCCCGGAGCAGCCGCAGCAGCGGCCGGGCGGTGGCGACGGCGTCCGCGAAGAGGAGGTCCGGTCCGTCCAGGTCGGCCGGGGCCGCGCCGAAGGACCCGTCGGGGCTCTCGACGACGCGGGCGGCGGAGCCCAGTTCGGCGCGGGCGTGGGCGCTCTCGGCCGCGGTGCGGGCGGTCAGCAGCACGCGGGCGCCGCCCTCCACCAGCCGCTTGGCGATGGCCAGGCCGATGCCGGTGTCCTGGCCGACGACGACGGCCCTCCTGCCCGCGTACCTGGTCATGGCCGTCGCTCCCTTCCGTCGTCTGGCGAGTCGTTTCTCCGACTGTGCGCCCGGCCGCTTCGGGGACGCTTCGGATGCGCTGACGGTCGGCTGACGGGCCCGCCGGGGCGCGCGTGCCGCGGTGGGGGCGGGGTACGGTGATCGACATGCGCTTTGGGGTACTGGGACCGCTCGTGGTGTGGGACGACCAGGGCGCGGCGGTCACGGTCCCCGAGGTCAAGGTCCGGGCCCTGCTCGCGGACCTGCTCGCGCACGACGGGGACCCCGTCTCCGTCGACCGCCTCGTCCAGGACCTGTGGGGCGACGAACCGCCCGGCAAGCCCACGGGCGCCCTCCAGGCGAAGGTCTCCCAGCTCCGCCGGGTCATCGGCCGCGACCGCGTCGTCCACCAGGCCCCCGGCTACCGGCTCCGGCTCGACCGGGCGGCCCACGAGGTCGACGCCGACCGCTTCCGCGCCCTGGTGGCCGAGGCCCGCACCGTACGGGACCCGCGCGGGCGGGCCGCGCTCCTCACCGACGCCCTCGACCTGTGGCGGGGCCCGGCGTACGCGGACTTCGCCGACGAGGAGTTCGTACGGGGCGCCGCCCAGCGCCTCGCCGAGCAGCGGCTCTCCGTCCTGGAGGAACAGGCCGAGGCCCGGCTCCTGGCGGGCGACCACGTGCTGCTCGCCGGTGAACTCGCCGCCCTGGTGGACCGCCACCCGCTCCGGGAACGCCTCCGCGCGGTCCAGATGCGGGCCCTCTACCTGGCCGGCCGCCAGAGCGACGCCCTGGCCACGTACGCGGACCTCCGCACCCGCCTGTCCGAGGAACTCGGCGTCGACCCGGGCCCGGCACTGACCGCCCTCCACCACGCGGTACTGCGCCAGGACCCGCGCCTGGGGGAGGGCGGCGGGCCGACGGTGCCGCCGCTGCGGAGGGGGGAGGAGGGTGGCGCAGGCCCAGGCCCCGGTTCCGAGGCCGCCGCTTCTGCGCCGGTCGGCGCCGAAACCTCTGCTTCTCGGCTGCACGGCCCCGAAGCTTCCGCAGCCTCCGCGTCCCCTTCTGTGCCGTCCGGCGCCGAAACCTCGCCGCCGGTCCAGGCGTTCCCCGGGACCGCCGTCGGGGTCGGGGCTGGGGCTGGGCTCGGATCCGACGCAGGAGTGGGAGTAGGAGTAGGAGTCGGATCCGGGCAAGGCGCCGGCTCGCCCTCCAACCTCCCCATACCCCTCACCCACCTCATCGGCCGGGCGGAAGCCGTCACGCAGGTCACCCGGCTGCTGGGCGGCACCCGGCTGGTGACGCTCACCGGGGCCGGGGGCGTCGGCAAGACGCGGCTGGCCGTGGCGGCGGCGGAGGCGGCCGGGCGTCCGGAGCGGGCCGAACTCCCGGACGGGGTCTGGCTCGTGGAGTTCGCGGGGGTTCGCGACGGCACCGCCGCGGACCTCGCGCAGGTCCTCGCCGCCACGCTCGGCATCCGCGACGACGCCCCGACGGCGCTGCCCGGCACGGGATCCGGTGCGGGGGGCGCGCCCTCGCCCGCGCACCGGCTCGCGACCGCCCTGCGGGACCGCCGGACCCTGCTGGTCCTGGACAACTGCGAGCACGTGGTGGACGCGGCGGTGGAGCTCGCCGAGCTGCTGCTGCGGACGGCGCCCGGCCTGCGGGTGCTCGCCACCAGCCAGGAGCCGTTGGGCCTCGCGGGCGAGGCGGTGTTCCCGGTGGAGCCGCTGGGCACGGACGACGCCGTGCGCCTGTTCAGCGAGCGGGCCTCCGACCGTGACCCCTCCTTCCCGCGCGACCCGGGCGCGGTCGACCCCGCCGACCGGGCGGCCGTCGCCGAGATCTGCCGCCGCCTGGACGGCATCCCGCTCGCCCTCGAACTGGCCGCGACCCGCGTACGGGCGCTGGGCGTGCGGGAGTTGGCGGCGCGGCTCGGCGACCGTTTCCGGGTGCTCAACTCCCGCCGGCGCGGCGCGCCCGCCCGGCAGCAGACGCTGCGGGCCGTCATCGACTGGAGCTGGGAGCTGCTGAGCGCGCCCGAGCGCATCGTGCTGCGCCGCCTCGCGGTGCACCGCGACGGCTGCGACCTGGCCGCCGCCGAGGCGACGTGCGCGGGGGACGGGGTGACCTGCGACGAGGTGCTCGACCTGGTGACGCGCCTGGTGGACCGTTCCCTCGTGGTGGTCGTGGACGGCCCCACGGGGCGGCGCTACCGGCTCCTGGAGTCGGTGGCGGCGTACGCGACCGAGCGGCTGCACGAGATGGCGGACCTGGCCGCCGTGCGCGACCGCCACCTGCGCCACTACCTCGCCCTGGCGGAACGCGCGGAGCCCCACCTGCGGGGCGCGGGCCAGCGCACCTGGCTCGTCCGCCTGGACGCGGAGGCCGGCAATCTGCGGGCGGCCCTCGACGAGGGGGTGCGGCGCGCGGGGCAGGCGCCGCCGGACGCCGACGCCGCGGGGCACCCCCGTACCGCCGGGGAGGCCGTGCGCCTGGCGAGCGCGCTGGCCTGGTGGTGGCTGCTGCGCGGCCGGCTGGCCGAGGGGCGGCGAAGCCTGTCGGCGGCGCTCGCCACGCCTTCCGGGAGCGGTGGCGGTGGCGGTGCCATCGAACTCGCCCTCCTCCACGGCGCCTTCGCACTGCTCACGGGCGATCACGCGGAGGCGTGCGCGCTCGACGACACCGTGGCGACCGCCGACGGCGTGCCCGACCCCGTACGCAGGGCCCGTGCCCTGTGGCTCTGCGCGTACGGCCTGTTCAGCGTGGGCGATCCGGTCGCGAGCGAGGCGCTGAACACCCGGGCCCTGGAGCTCTTCGGCGAGGCCGGGGAGCAGTGGGGTACGGCCGCCGCGCTCGGTCTGCGCGCGACGCTCGCCATGGTCGGCGGGGACCTGGCCGGACTGGGCCGCGACGGACTGCGCAGCGCCGCGCTCTTCCGGGAACTGGGTGACCGCTGGGGTGAGTTGCAGACGGTGTCACCCCTGGCCACCCTCTCCGAGATCAAGGGCGACTACGCCGAGGCGACCCGCCGTCAGCACGAAGGTCTCGCCATCGCCCGCGAGTTGGGCCTGGAGGCCGAGGTGTCGGCGCGGCTGTCCGGGCTCGGCCGGCTCGCCCTGCTGGCCCACGACTGGGAGCGCGGCCGGGACCTGCACGAGCAGGCCCGCCGCATCGCCGCCGAACAGGGCTACAAGTACGGGGAGATCCACTCCGAGATGGGGCTCGCGCTCGGCGCGCGCCGCTCCGGTGACCTCGACGCCGCCGAGGCGCACCTGCTGCGCCTGCGGGACGGGTACGCCGAGCTGTCCTCCGAGGCGGGCGACCACCTGCTCCTCGCGGAGTTCGGCTTCCTCGCCGAACTCCGCGGCGACGCGCCCGGGGCGGCCGCCCACCACCTGCGCGGCTGGGCCGTGGCCCGCTCCCTCGACGAACCCCGCGCCCTGGCCCTCTCCCTGGAGGGCCTCGCCGGTGCCGCCCTCCTCACCGGCACCCCCGCGACCGGCCCGGCGTCCGCCGCCCTCCTGCTCGGCGCGGCGGACACCGCCCGCCGGGGCGTGGGCGCCCCGCTGCCCCCGGCCGAACGCGGCGACGTCGACCGCATCACGGCCGCGGCCCGCACGGCCCTGGGCGAGACGGCGTACACGACCGGCTTCGACGAGGGCGCACGGCTCGGCCCGCACGAGGCCGTACGGCGGGTCCACGACGCACTCGGCTGGCCGCCTGACGCGGGGGTGGTACCCGCCTGACGCGCGGAGTCAGCCGCGCGGTGCGGACGGGCAGAGTTCGATGTCCTCCTCGGCGCACGGGATGATCGCCCGCACCACCGCGATCGTGCGCTCCGGGAGGTCGGCGCGGTTGTTGAGGACCCACGAGATGTGCTGCGCGCCGAAGAAGGCCGAGACCAGGACCGTGGCGAGCGTGGTGGGCGCGCCGTCCTCCGCGCCCTCCGCGACCTCCTTGGCGAGCCACGAGGTGATGAGGTCGGTGTAGCCCTCGTAGGGCAGCGGGATCTGGGCGCCGATGAGCTGGCGTTCCGACTGGAGCCGGGCCCCCGCCTGGAGGGCGGTCTCGTCGCGGAAGGCCACGGCCGTGCGGATGAGCAGTTCGGCGACGGCGCTGACCGGGGGGAGCCCCAGTTCCTCGACGGCGCGGGCGATCTCGCCGATGCGCCGGTTGAAGAGCTCCGTCACCGCGACGGCGAGGGCGTCCTTGTTCTCGTAGTGGAAGTAGACCGCGCCCTTGGTCATGCCGGCGGACTGCGCCACGTCCAGGATGGTGACCGCGGGGTACCCCTTGGCGGCGAACGCGGAGGCCGCCGAGGCGAGCACCCGCTCCCGCGTGCGTACCGCCCGCTCCTGCTTCAGCTCCTTGGTGACGGCGGGAGCCGAAACGCTGAAGATGTCGCCCGAGTTGGCTGCCATGCCCGTCCCACTTCCGCGGCCGCTGATCCCCGTTTCGTACCGCCGGGAAGGAATCGTACGGGAGGGTGGCCGAAAACCGAAGGGCGCGCCGCGCGCGCCGGGTTGGGGTCTTCGTGACCCCTCCCACATCGAGGGAAGGTGTCGTGGTGGGGTGGTCGAGGGTAGGGGGCTCCCCTCCGGATCCTGGGCGCCGGCCGGCCCATTTGGTGGGAGCGCCGCCCGTGCCGGGTGCCGTGCCGCCGGCGCGCGGACCCGTGGCCGGGAATCGGCCCCGGACGCGACGCCGCCGGCGGGCTCAGGCCGCGGTGTGGTCGGACTCCAGCAGTTGCCAGACCTGACAGACCTGGCGGGCGCTGTGGGTGGAGGACGTGTCCGTGGGCGCGGTGTAGTACATGCCGAACATCAGCGAGAGGAACATCGAGGCGATGACCTCGGGGCTGTGCGTCGCGCCCAGTTCCGCCCGGTCCTGCGCGGCGGCGACGAGCCGGGTGAGTTCGGCCGTCAGGTCCGTCACGGCCTGCGGGGCCGTGTCGCGCGCGGACGCCTCCTCGTACACGAGCCGCAGCCCGGCGCGGAAGCGGAGGTCCGTGTGCATCCGGTGGACGAAGCCGACCGTGACGCGGTGCAGGACCGCGAGGGGCGGATCGGCGTCGCCGATCGTCCGGAACAGCTCGCGCCACCCCACGTCGAACGCGGCGGTGAACACGGCGGCGAGGGCGTCCTTCGACGGGAAGTGCCCGTACAGCGCGCCCTTGGTCATCCCCACCTGCGCGGATATGCGCTGCAGGTTGGCCCCCGCGAAGCCGTGCCGGGCGAATTCCTCCGCCGACGCGTCCAGGAACCGCTCCTGCGTCCTCACCGCTCTTTCCTGCTTCGGCACGATTCCCCTCCGGAGTCACTCGGTGACGGAAAATAACAGTCTCTGGAGAATTTTTTTCTCGTGGGAGCTCTCATACCCCGGGACGCGTGGGCGTCGCAACCAACCGATCCTGTCGAGATGGTGACGGAACGGCACGTACTGCCGGTCCCGCCGACGAGATCGGCGCGAAGACGTGCGACCGTGGCGTGAAGCGGGTGCCGGGTCCGGCCGAGATGACATGACGCGCCCAGGGGTGATCTTGTGGGGGCTGCCCGGGTGAGGCGAGCCGAGTCCGCTCGTGTCGCTGTTGGGCCGAACGGGTGAGTAACGGGAGGATGTGCGCATGAGTAGGTACGAGAGGTACGACGTCACCGACGAGCAGTGGGAGGGCCTGGCGCAGGTCCTGCCCCTGCGCGGCCGTGACGAATGGCCGTCCAGGGTCGATCACCGCACGATGCCCGAGCAGTACGGGGCGGCCGAGCAGCGCCGCATGGTCGTGCTGCGGGTCCAGGTCTTCGCCGACGCCCGCGAGGTCGCCGAGTACCTCATCGCCCAGATCCCGGTCCTCCTCGACCTGACGAGCGCCGACACCGAGGTCGCCAAGCGCATCCTCGACTTCAGCAGCGGCGTCGTCTTCGGCCTCGGCAGCGGCATGCACCGCGTCGACCGCAACGTCTTCCTCCTCGCGCCGGCCGGCACCGAGGTCGAGGGCGCGGAGGATGGTACGGCGGAGGACGTCGACGGCGGCGGGGTCGCGGTCCCTCGTTCGTAGGAAGGTCATTCAGCCGTAACGGTTCGTCACCCGGACGGCTGCGTACGGTCCGATCATGACCACCACCGGCGGCACCGCCCCCGACCGCACGCCCGCACGCCCGCACGACCTCCTCCACGACGGGAGCCAGCCCGCCGACGAGGGGGCCCGGTCCGATCGGGGCGGGGGTGAGCCCGTCCGTGACGGACACCGGACCGGCCGTGAACAGGACGCCGCTGCCCAACAGGTCCCTGCCCAGGGGCGCGCCCGCTCGCACCCCGACGCACCCGTCCCGCCGAAGGGCGCCCCTTCGGACGGAGGGGGCCGGGACGGGCTTGCCGGTGACGGTCCGGGCCGTGAGGGGCTTGTCGGTGACGGCCTGGTCCGTGGCGGCCTCGACCTGGGTGGTCCTGCCGCCGGTGCCCTCGGCCGGGACGGGGTCGCCCCGGGAGCGGCCCGCACCGCCGAGGGCGGCGGCAGCCGGTCGCCGGGCCGGACGTACCACCGCCCCGTCGTCACCGAGCTGCGGCTCTCCGCCTTCGGGGTGCACCGTGCGGCCGTTCTCCCGCTCGGTCCGGTGACCCTCCTGCGGGGGCCGAGCGGCAGCGGGAAGTCGACCGTGCTGCGGGCGTACGAGGCGCTGGCGCGGCTCGGCGCGGGGGCCGGGCTCGGGGAGGTGCTGCCCGACGCCGCCGACCTGGTGCCCGAGCGGGCGCGGCCCGACGCGCAGGGGCGGCGCGGGTTCCGGATCGGGTGCACGGTCGACGGCCCGGCCGGGCCGGTCCACCTGGACGTGGCGATCCAGGCGGAGCCCCGGCTGCGGATCGTCGGCGAACGGCTCACCTCGGGCGGCCGCACCCTGCTGGCCACCGCCCTGCGCGACCCCGGCCGCAGCACGGTGCAGGCCGAGTGGCACACCGCCGGGAGCACCCCGGTCACCCGGGCGCCGCTCCCCGACGACCTGCTCGGCACCGCCCTGCTGCCGCTGCGCGTCGCGGGCAAGACCAAGGGTCAGCTGGAGGTCCTGGCCGCCGCGGAACAGGTGGTGGTCGGACTGCGGTCGGTCTTCGCGTGCGACCCGCGGCCGGCGGGCATGCGGGCGCCCGTCCCGGTGGGCGAGGGGCGGCTGCGCGGCGACTGCCGCAACCTCGCCGAGGTGCTGCACCGCACCGCCACCGAGTGCCCGCGCCGCCACGCCCGCCTCGCGGCCGTGGCGAGCGCCGGCTGCGCGGGCCCGGTCACGGCCCTCGGCCTGCGCGAACCGGCGGAGGGCCTGGTGCAGGCGGTCCTGGAACGGGGCACGTGGCTCGCGACCCCGCTGGGCCGGCTCGGCGAGGGCGAACTGCGCTACCTCGCCCTCGCGCTCGTCCTGCTCACCGGCCCCGGCGTGCTCGCGGTGGACCCCCTCGCGGAGGTCCCCGAGGCGATGCGGACGCTCACCGTCCTCGCCGACGGCATGGACCGCGGGCTCGACGCGCGGCAGCTGCGCGAACTGCTCGCGCTGGCCGCCACGATCTGCGCGAACGGGCATCTGCGGCTGGTCGGGACGGTGGGGGAGGACCGGCTCGGCGAACCGGGCGCCGGGCGGGCGCCCGGGGTGACGGTGGTAGACCTGGGGCGTGACCGAACCTGATGTAGCGGGCCTGCAGCGCCGCCTCGCCGACTTCGCGGCCGCCCGGAAGTGGCAGCCGTACCACACCCCGAAGAACCTCGCGGCGGCGCTCAGCGTCGAGGCGTCCGAACTCCTGGAGATCTTCCAGTGGCTGACGCCCGAGCAGGCCGAGCGGGTGATGGACGACCCGGACACCGCGCACCGCGTCGGCGACGAGGTGGCGGACGTCCTTGCCTATCTCTTCCAGTTCTGCACCGTGCTGGGGATCGATCCGCTCGCCGCGCTCGCGGCGAAGATCGACCGGAACGAGCTCCGCTTCCCGGTCCCCGGCGAGAACGACACTCATCGTCACTCTTCGGAGTGATCGAGTTTTCCCCGTCGAGCCTCCTGTCCACAGATTTCCGAATTCCCCTGGTGTTTGGGCTCAGGCGGCCTCACGCTGGGTAATGGAATGAGTGAGCGGTAAGTCATAAGAACGGGGGCGGCGTTGATGGAAGCGGAGCGACTCGTCGCGACCGGTCGGCATGCGCTGGCCGAGAGCCGCACGGCGCTGGACATCGTGGTGGAGGCCTGGCAGGCCCAGGTCCTCGCCCAGGCGATAGGAAGTCATCTCGTGCTCTGCGGACCACTGGAGCTGCGGAGCGAGGCGCGGGGACTGAGCGAGATCGGCGCCGGGCGCGGTCCGACGGACCACCCCTCGCTGCGCGGCGGGGTCCCCAGGGCCGCGCAGCTCACCGAAGTGGCGGACGAGCGGGCCGCGTTGACCGCGCTCGGAGCGCTCCTCGGCGAGGTGGGCATCGCCCTGGTCGGGGTGGCGTGCGCGACGGACGAGGAGGGGTTGTACTGGCAGTGCATCGAGGCGATCGACGCGGCCGACGAGGCGGGTGACCGGGTACGCGGCATGCTGCGCCGTCTCACCCTGCGCGAGCGCGGCCGCCCGCCCGACCCGGCCCGAGGAAGGGCCGGCCCGAGACCGGGCCCGCGCTGAGGGACGGGCCGGTCGCGAACGGGGTGGCGTCCGCGGCCCGGGGTGCTGTGGTGCCCGGCCGGTGTCCCGCCGGGGTGCCCGGCCGGTCAGCCGGCGGCGTCGGGCAGGCCGGCGAGGTCGGCGCTGTTCGCCTGGCGGTCCGCGGAGGACTGGATGTCGGCGTCCAGCTGGGAGAGGTCGGCGGTCAGGGCCTCCATCAGCTCCTCCATCTGCTGCAGCAGACCCTTCGGCGTGCCGCCCTGCTGCGCGGGCACGGTCGGCGCGGGCGGTGCGGTCCGCTGCCCCGACGGCAGGGGCGCCGCCTGCGGTACGGGCTGCTTCGGCGCGGCTTCCTGGGACATGGCGGCCTCCTGGCCAGGCCCCTCCGCTGCGGGAAGGGCCACGAAAGGGTGCGTCGCACCGGCAGCGGCCGCCGGCGCGCGGGCCGGGCGGTCCGGCTCCGCCCGAGCCAACGACGGGTCCGGGCCCCGGTCACTGGCCCGGCCGGACGCCGCCCGCCCCCGGGCGGATATTCACCCGACAGGGCCGGTGAAGATCGTCCGCTGACGAAGAGGTTGACGCCGATCGCGGCGGCCCCCCGGGTGACCTCGGCGTCGTCCTCGTGGGACGTCGCCGAGCTCAAGGCCGGCGGGCCGGCGGGTTCGCCCGCCGAGGCCGTCGACAAGACCGGCGGGTACGGTGCTCTGGGCTCCACCCGGATCCACCTCCAGCTCCTCGACCTGGACGATCCGGAGCACCTGGAGCCCATCTCCGCACAGGTCCAGACGCAGCTGGGGTGACCCGATGAAACCCGTCCGTCCGCTCGCCACCGCCCTCGCCGAGCAGGTGCTCCTGCTCGACGGCGGGCTGTCCAACCAGCTCCAGGCGCAGGGCTGCGACCTGACCGACGCGCTCTGGTCCGCCCGGCTGCTCGCCGACGGGCCCGAGCAGATCGAGGCGGCACACGCGGCGTACGTCCGCGCGGGCGCCCAGGTGCTGATCACCTCCAGCTACCAGGCCACCTTCGAGGGCTTCGCCCGGCGCGGGACCGGCCCGGACGAGGCGGCGCGGCTGCTGGCCCGGAGCGTGGAGCTGGCCCGGGCCGCGGGCGAGGGCGTGGACCGGGAGGTGTGGGTCGCGGCGTCCGTCGGCCCGTACGGGGCGATGCTCGCGGACGGCAGCGAGTACCGGGGCCGGTACGGGCTCTCCGTAGACGAGCTCGCCCGCTTCCACCGGCCGCGGATCGAGGCCCTCGCCGGGGCCGGGCCGGACGTGCTGGCCCTGGAGACGGTGCCGGACACGGACGAGGCGGAGGGGCTGCTGAAGGCGGTCGACGGGTGCGGGGTGCCGGTCTGGCTCTCGTACACGATCGACGGGGACCGGACCCGCGCCGGCCAGCCGCTGGCGGACGCCTTCCGGCTCCTCGCCGGCGTCGGCCAGGTCGTCGCGGTCGGCGTCAACTGCTGCGACCCGCGCGATGTCGGGCCCGCCGTGGCGCTCGCCGCCGAGGTGACCGGCAAGCCCGTCGTCGTCTACCCCAACAGCGGCGAGGAGTGGGACGCCGGCGCCCGTGACTGGCGGGGCGGCGCCACCTTCGCCCCGGACGCCATGGACCGCTGGCGGGCGGACGGCGCCCGTCTGATCGGAGGCTGCTGCCGGGTCGGCCCCGATCTGATCGCCGGGCTGGCCACCACGCTGAGGGAAGCCGGGAAGGGCTAGGCGCCGGGGCGGGGGCCTCCGGCCTCGGGGCCGGACGCCGGAAAATGCCTGGTCGGTGGTGAGGGGTGTGGTCATACTCGGACAGGTGTTCCTGACGATCAGTACGACCGGCACCCCTGACCGCCCCGCGACCGATCTCGGCTTCCTGCTGCACAAGCATCCCGAGAAGGCACAGGCGTTCTCGACCGCGCACGGCACCGCGCACGTCCTCTACCCCGAGGCGAGCGCGGAGCGCTGCACGGCGGCGCTCCTGCTGGAGGTCGACCCCGTCGCGCTCGTGCGCCGGGGCAAGGGGAAGGGCCGCGGCGGCGCGCCCGACTCGGCGCTCTCCTAGTACGTGAACGACCGGCCCTACGCCGCCTCCTCGCTGCTCGCCGTCGCGCTCGCCAAGGTCTTCAAGAGCGCCCTGAACGGCGCCTGCGCGGCCCTGCCCGAACGGGCCGCCGCCCCGCTGCCGCTGCGCATCGAGCTCCCGGCGCTCCCGGCGCGCGGCGGTGCGGGTCTCGTCACGCGCCTGTTCGGCCCGCTGGGCTGGGCGTCGGTGACGGCGGAGCCCGTCGTGCTGGACCCCGAGTTCCCCGAGTGGGGCGACTCGCGCTACGTGCGGCTCGTCCTGGAGGGCGAGCTGCGGCTCGCCGACGCCCTCAACCAGCTCTACGTCCTGCTTCCGGTGCTCGACGACGCCAAGCACTACTGGGTCGCCCCGGACGAGGTCGACAAGCTGCTCCGCGCCGGTGACGGCTGGCTCGCCGGCCACCCGGAGCGGCAGCTCATCACCAGCCGCTACCTGTCCCGCCGCTGGGGGCTGACCCGCGAGGCGACCGAACGCCTGGAGCTGGTGCGGCTCGCCGAGGCGGACGGCCTGGAGGTCGAGGACGTCGACAACGCCGTCGACGAGGGCGCCGACACCGAGGAGCGGCCCGTGCCGCTCGCCGAACGGCGCCGCGAGGCCATCCTCGGCGCGCTGCGCGCCGCCGACGCGGCCCGGGTGCTCGATCTCGGCTGCGGCCAGGGGCAGTTGGTCCAGGCGCTGCTCAAGGACGTGCGGTTCACCGACATCGTCGGCGTGGACGTGTCGGCCCGCGCGCTGTCCGTCGCCGCCCGCAGGCTGCGCCTGGAGCGGATGGGCGAGCGGCAGGCCGGCCGGGTGACCCTGCTCCAGGGCTCGCTCACGTACACCGACAAACGGCTGACCGGCTACGACGCGGCCGTCCTCAGCGAGGTCATCGAGCACGTGGACCTGCCGAGGCTGCCCGCCCTGGAGTACGCGGTGTTCGGCTCCGCCCGGCCCCGGACGGTGCTCGTGACGACGCCGAACGTCGAGTACAACGTGCGCTGGGAGACACTGCCCGCCGGGCACGTCCGGCACGGCGACCACCGCTTCGAGTGGACCCGCGAGGAGTTCCGCACGTGGGCGGCGGCCGTCGCCGTCTCGTACGGCTACGAGGTCGGCTTCACCCCCGTCGGCCCCGACGACCCGGAGGTGGGCCCGCCCACCCAGATGGCCGTGTTCACCCGGAACGACGAGCCGACCCGCACCGACGAGCCGACCCGGATCGGCGAGTCCACCCGTACCGGCGAGTCCACCCGGGCCGACGAGCCGACCCGTACCGCACAGCCCACCCGTACCGACGAGGCCTCGAAGGAGGTCAGCGCATGACCCGCACGCTTCCCGTCACCGACCTGTCCCTCGTCGTCCTGATCGGTGCCACCGGTTCCGGCAAGTCGACGTTCGCCCGGCGGCACTTCAAGCCGACCGAGATCGTCTCCTCCGACTTCTGCCGCGGACTCGTCGCCGACGACGAGAACGACCAGAGCGCCAGCAGGGACGCCTTCGACGTCCTCCACTACATCGCCGGCAAGCGGCTCGCGGCCGGCCGGCTGACCGTCGTCGACGCGACCAGCGTGCAGCGCGAGGCGCGGCGTCAGCTCGTCGAGCTGGCCCGCGCGCACGACGTGCTGCCGATCGCGATCGTCCTCGACCTGCCCGAGGCGGTGTGCGCCGAGCGGAACGCGGCCCGCCCCGACCGGGCCGGGCTGCCCCGCCACGTCATCCAGCGGCACCGCCGCGAGCTGCACCGCTCGCTGCGCGGCCTGGAACGCGAGGGCTTCCGCAAGGTGCACGTGCTGCGCGGCGTGGAAGAGGTGGAGGCGGCCGAGGTCGTCCTGGAGAAGCGGTTCAACGACCTGCGCCACCTCACCGGGCCCTTCGACGTCATCGGCGACATCCACGGCTGCCGCTCCGAGCTGGAGACCCTGCTCGGCAAGCTGGGCTACGTGGACGGGCACCACCCCGACGGCCGCACCGCCGTCTTCGTCGGCGACCTCGTCGACCGGGGCCCGGACAGCCCCGGCGTCCTGCGCCGGGTCATGGGCATGGTGGCCGCCGGGGACGCACTGTGCGTGCCCGGAAACCACGAGAACAAGCTGGGGCGCTGGCTGCGCGGCCGGAAGGTGCAGCGGACGCACGGTCTCGCGGAGACGATCGAGCAGCTGGAGCGCGAGCCGGAGGAGTTCCGCGCCGAGGTGTCGGCGTTCATCGACGGGCTCGTCAGCCACTACGTCCTCGACGAGGGCCGGCTCGTGGTCTGCCACGCGGGTCTGCCGGAGAAGTACCACGGCCGCACCTCGGGCCGGGTCCGCTCGCACGCCCTGTACGGGGACACCACCGGGGAGACCGACGAGTTCGGGCTGCCGGTGCGCTACCCGTGGGCGGAGGAGTACCGGGGCCGCGCGACCGTCGTCTACGGGCACACGCCCGTCCCGAACACCTCCTGGATCAACAACACCATCTGCCTCGACACCGGGGCCGTCTTCGGCGGGCGGATGACCGCGCTGCGCTGGCCCGAGCGCGAGCTCGTCGACGTACCGGCCGAGCGGGTCTGGTACGAGCCGACCCGGCCGCTCGCGACCGAGGCGCCCGGCGGGCACCAGGGGCGGCCGCTCGACCTGGCCGACGTGCACGGGCGCCGGATCGTCGAGACCCGGCAGATGGGCAACGTCGCGGTCCGCGAGGAGAACGCGGCCGCCGCGCTGGAGGTGATGAGCCGGTTCGCGGTCGACCCGCGGCTGCTCGCCTACCTGCCGCCGACGATGGCGCCGACCGCCACCTCCCGGGTGGACGGCTACCTGGAGCACCCGGCCGAGGCGTTCGCGCAGTACGCGGCCGACGGGGTCGGGAAGGTCGTGTGCGAGGAGAAGCACATGGGCTCGCGGGCCGTCGCCCTGGTCTGCCGCGACGCGGAAGCGGCCCGGGAGCGGTTCGGCGTCGACGGGCCGACCGGCGCCCTGCACACCCGTACCGGGCGCCCGTTCTTCGACGACGCGGAGACGACCGAGACGGTCCTGGCGCGGCTGCGGGCCGCGATCGGGGCGGCCGGGCTCTGGGACGAGCTCGACACGGACTGGCTGCTCCTCGACGGCGAGCTGATGCCGTGGTCGCTGAAGTCGACGGGGCTGCTGCGCGCCCAGTACGCGGCGGTCGGCGCCGCCTCCCGGGCGGTCTTCCCGGGAGCGGTGGGGGCGCTCGAACAGGCGGTCGCGCGCGGGGTGTCCGGGCTCGACGGGCTGCTCGG
The DNA here is from genome assembly GCF_040683955.1 of Streptomyces sp. NPDC093111. Classification (NCBI taxonomy): domain Bacteria; kingdom Bacillati; phylum Actinomycetota; class Actinomycetes; order Kitasatosporales; family Streptomycetaceae; genus Streptomyces; species Streptomyces sp. NPDC093111. Next base: position 278,365 of record NZ_JBFBNW010000010.1, read on the forward strand.
CAAGCAGCGCGAGCGGGCGGCGGACGCCGCGGCCTTCACCGAGGCGTACCGGCGCTACTGCTGGCCGACCGAGGGCCTGGAGGGGGTGCGGTTCGCGCCGTTCCAGCTGCTCGCGGCCCGCGGGCGCTCGCTGGCCGGGGTCCCGCACGACGAGCAGCTGGCCTGGCTGGACCGTCTGGTGGAGCACGACGCCGAGTCCGGTCGCGGCCTGCTCCAGGTCACCCGGCGGCTCGTGGTCGACCCGACGGACGAGGCGTCCGTACGGGCAGGTGTCGACTGGTGGCTGGAACTCACCGGCGCCGGAGGCGAGGGCATGGTGGTGAAGCCGCTCGCGGCCCTGGTCCGGGGCGCCGACGGGCGGCTCGCCCAGCCGGGCGTGAAGGTGCGCGGCCGGGAGTACCTGCGGATCATCTACGGCCCCGAGTACACCCGCCCGGAGAACCTGACGCGGCTGCGCGACCGCTTCCTCGGCCACAAGCGCTCCCTCGCCCTGCGCGAGTACGCGCTGGGCCTGGAGGCGCTGGACCGGCTGGCCGAGGGGGAGCCGCTGTGGCGGGTCCACGAGGCCGTCTTCGCGGTCCTCGCCCTGGAGTCGGAGCCGGTCGACCCGCGCCTGTGACGGTGCGGGGAGCCGGGGGAGCCGGGGGACGGCGGGTACAGCCCGGGGGAGCTGGGGGACGGCGGGTACGGCAGGGTACCTGTGGCCGACAGCAGCCTCGTACATATGGCTGTTCATCGGTCATGTGTACGGCTGAGGGTGTGTCGTCGGCCCGGGGCCGGGCGGGCCGTTCACGCGGGGGTGGACCCGCCGTACACGCGCCCGTGACCTCGTCGCCCGCCGTACGGCGGGCCCGTCGCGGCCCGTGCGCGGGCCGAGGGTGACAGGGGGCGCAAGGGTGTCGAAAACGGCGCTCCCTTGCGCCCCTCGTGTTCGCCCCCGCCCGCGTTGACGCGATTCTTGGCCACCCTCTAGCGTTCTTCACCCCACGACGTGACGCAGCGTCAGCAATGTGACTCCGGTTGTCCCTTGTTGTGGGGAACGAGCACGCGAGAGCGCAAGTCGTGCGGGGGTGTGAGCGAGCGTTGAGTCTTTTCGGCCAGGACCGCTCCTTCCTCCATGCGCTCCCCGCGTCCGACCGCCGTGACCTGCTCGCCGAGGGTGCGCCGCGCGGCTACGAGCCGGGCGAGATCATGATCCGGGAGCGGGACACCTCCGCGTACGTCCTCGCCCTGCTCTCCGGCTGGGCGGTCGTCTCCGTCACCACCGAGCGCGGCGCCCGGCTCATCCTCGCGCTGCGCGGTGCGGGCGAGGTCGTCGGCGACCTCGCCGCCGTCGACCGCGGGCCACGCTCCGCCACCGTCACCGCGCTGAGCAGGATCGAGGCCGTCGCGATCTCCGGCGACCGCTTCCGGCGCTTCCTCGCCGCCCGGCCGCACGCCACCTCGCTGATCATGCGGCAGCTCGCCACCCGGCTGCGCAGCGCCGACGTCGAGCGCCGCTCGCTCGCCTCCGAGACCGTCCTCCAGCGGCTCGCCGCCCGCCTCGTCGAACTGGCCGAGCGGGCCGGCCGCCGGGCCGAGACCGGCACCGTCCTCGAACTCCCGCTGCCCCAGCACGACCTGGCGGCGGCCATCGGCGCCACCCGCGAGGCCGTCGCCAAGGCGCTGCGGCTGCTGCGCGAACAGGGGGTCGTCCGCACCGCGAACCGCAGGGTCGTCGTCGTCGACATGCCCGTGCTCGTCCTCCTCGCCCAAGGGCGCACACGCCCCGGCGCGGAATCGTCCGACAAACCACCCCCGGCTGTGTAAACGGCTACATCGCCCACGCGCGCCGGCCGTCAGGCTGGTCACGTCACCACCACTCACCACCGCGGAACCACGTCATGAGGAGTCCGAGTGAGCAGCACGGGAGCGAGCGCGGGAGCCATCCACCGGCTCGTCGTCTTCGGGGACGTCGTCGGCTCCGGACGCCTCGGCATGGACGAGAAGCGACTGACGAGAGCCGCCATGTACGAGGCGTTCGGCGAGGCGTACGCCTCCGTCGGCATCGAGCCCGGCACCGTCCACCAAGAGGACCGCGGCGACGGAATCCTCGCCGCGCTGCGCCCGGACGTCCCGCCGACCCTCATCGTCGGCCGCTGGATCGACACCCTCTACGAGAGCCTGCGCGAGCACAACACGGGCCGCCGGGCGCCGTTGCGGATGCGGGTCGGCATGAACGCGGGGCTGGTCCTCGACGACGGGCGCGGTCTCGTCGGCCGGGCCGTGGACCTGGCTTGCCGGCTCTGCGACAGCGCCCCCGCCAAGCAGGTCATGGCGGACGCGCCGGACGTCGACCTGCTGATCGTGGTCTCCGACTGGCTCTACCGCAACGTGGTAGTCGAGGGCGGCCGTTACGTGGAGCCGACGCACTACCGGCGGGCCGCCGTGGTCTCCAAGGAGACCGACGAGGACGCGTGGTTCCACGTGCCGAGGCGCCCGGAACCGCCGACGGGGCGGACGGAGCCGAGGGGTGACGCACAGACCGGCGGTGGGCCGTCGCGGGGGGACGGCTCACCGCCTCGTACACGTCGTACGGGAGGGGGCGACCGCACGTTCACCGCGGGCCGGGACATCCAGGTCGTCGAGGGCGCCACGATCCACGGTGGATTCACCGGCATCCGCAACGGGAGCGACTGGAGCGGCGGGAGCGACCGGAGAGACCGGAGCGACCGGAGTGACGGGCACGGCACCGGAGGCCGGAACGACGGACGCGACATGAGCGGTTCGAGCGGTTCGAGCGGTACGAGCGGTACGAGCGGTACGAGCAAGGGGGACCCGGCGTGAGCGACGACGACCTCGACCACGGCGGCGCGGGCGCGGACTCCCCGGCAGGGGCCTCCTCCGGCCACGACGGCCACGACGGCAGGGACGGCAGGGACGGCAAGGGCGACCGCGGCGACCGGGGATCCGACAAGGGGAGCGACAGGGGGGCCGGCAAGGCCGGTGACAAGGAGGCGGACAAGGCCGCCGACGCCCCCGACGCGCCGTCCCCGGCCAACCCCTTCGAGCACGTCGGCCGCGGCTACCTCGGCGGGACCGGCACCGGCGGCGCGGGCACCGCGCGCGCGGCGCGCGCCACCCTCGTACGGGAGGAGGGGGACCGCCACACCACCGTCGGCCGGGACGCCACCATCCACGAAGGGGACCTGTACAACTTCTGGTTCAGCGGACGCGGCCACTTCGTGCAGGGCGCCGTCCCGCGCGACACCCTCGACCACCTCGACGACGTGTACTGCGAGACCGCCGGCTACCAGCGCATGAAGGACCGGCTGCGCGGCAACCGCGTCCTGGTCCTGTGCGGGGAGCCGGGCAGCGGGCGCAAGGCCACCGCGCTCGCCCTGCTCTCCGAGGTCGCCAAGGGGCAGGTCTTCCGGCTCGACCCCCGGCACGGCGTCGACGAGATCCGCGCCGAGAACCTCCAGCCGGGAGCCGGACACCTCGTCGAGCTCCTCGCCGAGGACGCGCGCGCCGAGCGCGAACCCCGCCGCTCCGGCCCCGCCGGCGCCGAGCACGACCCGCGGCCCGCCGTGCGCCTCTCCGAACTGCACCTCGACCGGCTCGCCGACCTGCTGGCCGGCGTCGACGGCTACGGCGTGCTCGTCGTCGGCGGCGGCGACCTCGCCGACCGGCTGCTGCGCGGACGGTACGGCATGTTCTGCGCCCCGCCGCCCGCCGACGAGGTGCTCCACCGGCACCTGCGGCTGCTGCTGCGCGGCGAGCCCGAGGAGGCCACCGCCGCCGCCCGGGCCCTCGCGGACCGCGCGGACGTGATCGCCGCGCTCGGCCTGGAGGAGCTCCGCCCGCGCGAGGCCGCCCGGCTCGCCGACCACCTGGCCCGCCGCCAGCGCGAGGAGCTGACCGACGAGCAACTCCTGGAGGACTGCACTGCGTTCGTACGGGCACAGGCACGCGAGTGGTTCGCGGGCGCCGACCTGCCCGGCACCGTGCCCGAGGCGCTGCCCGTCCTGAACGCCACCGCGTTCCGGATCGCCGTGGCCGTCTTCAACGGCTCCGCCTACAGCATCGCCGCCGAGGCCGCCGAACTCCTCGGCTGGGAGCTCGCTGTCACCCTCGATCCCGAACACCCCGCCGGCCGCCGCCTGTTCGGCACCCATGCCGAACACCGCCCGGTCCTCGCCCGCTCCGTCCTGGAGGACGTCGAGCTCGACCTCGGCCCGGCGAAGGTGCCCGCGCGGGCGGTCCGCTTCCAGGGCGGCGCGCTCGCCACCGCGGTCCTCGCCGAGGTCTGGCACGGCTACCACAACGTCCGCGGCCCGGTGGCCCGCTGGCTGCGCGCCCTGTGCGACGACCGCCGGCCCGAGGTGTGGGTCCGGGCCTCCATAGCCGCCGGCGTGCTCTGCTCCTGGGACTGGATCTACGGCTACGGCGAGCTCGTCGCGCCCCTCGCCGTACGGGACGAACCCGTCGCGCGGATGGCCGCCGCGACCGCGCTCGCCGAAGCCGCCCGCGACCCGCGCGTCCGGCCCGCGGTCGCGGCGACCGTCAAGGACTGGGCCGCCGCCGACGAACCCGCGCTCGTGGAGACCGCGCTGCTCACCCACGGCTACGTGCTGGCCGCCGGCGGGGTCCCGGGCTCGCTCGACGCCATCGGCCGCGTGGTCAGGTCCCACGACGCCGCCGACGTCGAGATCCTCGGCCCGGCCGGCTTCAGCGTCGCGCGCCTGCTCGCCTCGGGCGACCCCGAACCGGTGCTGCGCCGGCTCGAACGCTGGCTCGCCGACGGGCGTCTGAACCTGTCCAACCTCGTGCACATCACCCTGATCACCACCCTGACCACCCGGACCACCCACCTGTGGGGCCTGCGCGACGTGCCCGCGCTCGACGAGCACGCGAGCCGTCCTCTCCTCGTCGCGCTCCTCGCCACCCGGCCCGACCTCGGGCCCGCGCTCGGCGCCCTGCTGCGCCGCACCCTGGGCACCGCCCGCGCCGGCGAGGCCGCCCTCGACGGGCTCGGCGGCCTGCTGCGCCGGGCGGCCAAGGACGACACCGCCCTCGCCCTCGTCTGCGGGCTGCTGCCGCTGCTCGCCGTCGAGCGCCGCGACCGCGACCGGCTCCGCGGTCTGCTCAACGAGCTGGTACGGGACCGGGACCGACCCCTGAACAAGAGCGCGGCGCGCCGCATGTGGGACGCCGTCGCGGAAGGAGCCAAGCGATGAGCGGTCCCGAGCAGGGCGGAGCCCAGGGCGCACAGCGCCCCGGCGGACAGCAGCAGGGCTGGAAACAAGGCGTGTCCCACCAGGGCGGCCAGAACCAGGGCGCGCCGAACCGGGGAGTCCCGCACCAGGCCCGGCAGCGGGCCGGGGCGGGCGGCGGCAACGGGCCCGGGCGCCCGTCCGGCAAGGCCCCCAGGGGCCCGCTCGGGCCGCTGATCCGCGAGGTAGCGCCCCCGTACCGCCGCACCAGCGGCCTCATCGCCGCCGTCCTGCTCTACCGCAACGGCGGGCACCGGATCGTCTGGCCCGACCGGCAGGAGGACAACGACAAGCCGCTGCTGCGCGCCCCGTACACCGTCTTCGAGGTCCAGCTCGGGCAGAACGTCACGGAGTTCTCCCTCAAGCTGCCGGCCGCCGGCGACGGGGCCTCGTTCAACGTCCGGGTGCGGGTCAAGTGGACGGTCGAGGACCCGTACCGGGTGGTGAAGGAGCAGGTGTGGAACGTCGCGGAGCTGCTCCACGACGACCTGCTCGACGGACTGCGCACGCTCTCCCGCCGCTTCCGGCTCACCGAGGCCCAGCGGGCCGACGAGGCCGTCCGCGACGAGCTGAGCACCGGCCGGCTCGTTCTCGGCCGGGAGATCGGCCTGCGCACCCAGGTGTACGTCTTCTTCGACCTGGACGAGCAGGTCCGCAAGGAGGTCGCCCGCGCCGACAAGGTCGAGGTCACCGTCCGGGCCGACGCCCGCGAGGCCGAGGCCGAGCTGCGCCGGGAGGAGTGGGAGCGGAAGAGGATCACGGCGCGGGCCGAGGAGCTGGAGGCCATGTTCCGGCGCGGCGACCTCGCCCAGGTCGCCCACCACATGGCCAAGAACCCCGACCACGAGTGGGAGATCCGCAACCAGCTCCAGCGGGAGAAGCGCGAGGGCCAGGCAGACCTCCTCGCCGTCTTCAACCGGCTCCTCCGCTCCGGCGTGCTCGAACGCCACGAGGTCGACGAGCAGGCGTTCCAGGTCCTCCAGCACCTGCGCAGCAGTACGGGCACCATCCTCGGCGGTGTCGCCGACCGGGTCCTGGAATCCGCCACCGCCCCCGACCGCCGGGCCCTGGAGCGGGCGGCGGGCCCGGAGCCGACCGCGCCCAACTGGGACGACGAGGACCCACCGGACAGCCCGCCGGACCCGCGCGTCTACGAACCGACCCACGTCCAGGCCTCGTTCGAGCGGGACCGGGACCGGGACCGGGGGCGGGGCGGCGACGGGGAGCGCGGGCGCCGGGACGACGGGGACGGCCGGAGGGACGGAGGCGACGGACGGGACGGGCGTGAAGGGCGGGACGGGCGGGACGGGGACGGGAGGTACGGCGGGCGCGACGGCTACGCCGGTCCCGACGGGTACGGCACGGGACGCCCCGCTCCCCCTTCCTCCCGCCCGAGCGCCGACTTCGACGACTGGGACGACGAGTGACGACCGTCGGAGCCACGGGGGCCACGGGGGCCGCGGGGGCGGCGGGAGCCACTGGGGCCGAGCCCGGCCCCGACCAGGCCTCCGCTCCCCCTCCCGCTCCCGGCTCCGCCCCCGTCGAGCTGCGCGGTATGGCCGAGCAGCTCCTGACCACCGTCCGCGAGGACATCGGCCGGGCCGACACCAAGGCGGCCATCCTGCTGTCCGGAGCCCTCGCCTTCCTCGCGGTCGTCTTCTCGCGCGACAGCGGCCCGCTGCCGGCCGGCGGCTCCCTGGCGCTCCTGGTCGCGGCCGGACTGCTGTGGGCCGCGGGCGTCCTGATGCTGGTCTCCGTCGTCCTGCCGCGCACGCGGTTCGGCGCCGAGCGGACCTTGCTGCGCGAACTCACGGCCGGCACCACCGCCGACGCCCTGCGGAGCCGCCTGGAGGGCTCCGCCACGGACGCCACCGGCTGGCTCCTCGAACAGGCGAGCGTCCACGGGGTGGTCCTCGCCGCCAAGTACCGATGGCTCAGGCTCGGCGTCGCGTCCCTCGTGCTCGGCGCCCTCCTGGCCCTCCTCAGCGAACTGTGGTGAGTTGACCATGCAGTGGAGACACCCGAGGAGCGCCCTGTTCCTCGCCGGGGCGCTGCTCGCCCTGTCCGGCCCGTTCGGCGGCCCCGCCGCCGCGGCGCCGGTCGCGGGCGTGCCCCGGACGACGGCGTCCGAGGCGTCCGACGGGCCCGACCCGATCGACTTCGCCGTCGTCGTCGACCAGTCGGCCAGCCTCGCCGACAAGGACCTCGTGCGCGAGACGGAGGCCGCCGCACTGCTCAGCCAGGGCGAGATATCCGACCGGTCCCGCGCCACCGTGATCGGCTTCGGCAGCTCGGAGAAGGCCGGGCAGTCGCCGGTGCGCGAGGTGTGCCCGCTCCTCACCGTCGACGAGGCGGGCCGCCGGCAGCTCAGCGACTGCGTCCAGGGCCTCTCCCGGCGCGACAGCGCCCTGATGGGCCCCGGCACCGACTTCCCGGCGGCGATCCGCCAGGCCGTCTCCCGGCTCACCGAGGCCGCCGGGACCGGGACCGGCGGCGGGACCGGGGGCAAGGCCACGCCCAAGGTGGTGTTCCTGCTCACCGACGGGAAGCTGGACGTCGGCGACAGCCCCGAGTACGGCGCCGACCCGGCCAGCCGCCAGGCCAACGGGGCCAAGCGGCTGGAGGAGGAGCTGGCCCGCGCCCGCGCCGCCGGGGTGCAGATCTGGCCGCTCGGCTTCGGCAGCGGCATCGACGAGGCGGCGCTCACCGCGATGGCCGAGGGCGGCTACCGGGGCGCCTGCTCCGACGTCCCCGGCGCCACGCCCCGGATGCGGGTCGCCGCCACCTCCGCCGAGATCGACAGGGCGCTCCAGGAGACCTTCGCCGCCGCCCGCTGCGCGCGGGTCGCGAACGGCACCGTCGGCAAGCCGCCCGCCGACCTGTACGTCACCATCCCGCCCATCGCCACCGACGGTGCCCTCACCGTCAGCAAGCACGACCCGAAGGTGCGCGTCACCTACTACGACCCGGCAGGCCGCAAGGTGCCCACGCACGGCACGTTCGAGGACTCGGCGTTCGAGGTCAGCGGCGAGGACGGGCCCGTCGAGGCGCTGCGCGTGAAGAACCCGCTGCCCGGCCGCTGGCGCATCCGCGTCGAGGCGCCCGAGGGCCACGGCGGCCAGGAGGTCGCCGTCCGGGCCATCTGGCAGGGCCGGCTGCGGTCGGTCCTCACCCTCGACCCGGCCGCCCCGCGCGCGGGCCAGCAGGCCGTGGTGGAGGTGCGGATGCAGACCCGGCGCGGGGTCGTCATCACCGACCCGGGGCTGCTGGAGGGCATCGGCGTCACCGTCGAACTGAGCGGTGACGGGTTCTCCCCGGTCAGCGCGCGGCTCGCCGACGACGGGCGGGCCCCGGACCGCCGGGCGGGCGACGTCCGGTTCACGGGCACGCTCGCCGTCCCGCCCGGAGCCGCCGGGAAGCTGAGGCTGGTCGCCCGGATGTCCGCGCCGGGCGTCATCTCCGACGAGCGCCCGCTGTACACGATGACGACGGTCGGCACGCCCGAGGTCACCGCCGGGCTCTCCGTGGACCGGGACTCCGTGCACCCGGGCGGCACGGTCCACGGCACCGTCTCCGTCACCAACAACGGCACCGCCCCGCGCACCCTGCGCCTCAGCCTCACCGACGGCACCGCGACCGACGGCTCCGGGACCGACGGCTCCGGCGCCGGGGCCGCGCAGCTCGGCATCTCCCCGGTCACCGTCGTCGCCCCGCCGGGCAAGCAGACGAGCGTGGCGTTCACCGTCACCGTCGGCAAGGGCACGCCGCTCGGCGAACTCGGCGGCCGGGTGGCCGTCGTGGACGCCGCCGACCCCGACCGCCCCCTCGACACCGCGTTCCTGGACGTGACGGTCACCCCCTGGCCCACCTGGTGGGAGCAGTACTGGCCGTACGTGGCCGGCGGCGCCGCCGCGCTCGCGCTGCTCGGCGCCTTCGCCGGCGTGCGGCTCGCGGCCCGGCGCCGTCGCCGCGCCCTGGCCGGGACCCGGCTCGAACTCCGCAGGGACGGAAGGACCCTGGACACCCTCACCATCCGCGCCGGACAGAGCGCGGGCGGCGAGTTCCACTTCACCGTCGACGAGGTACGGGGGGCCGCGCCCACCCTGCGCCGGGCCCGCGCCGGCGGCGCCCACCGGCTGCGCAGGAACGGCGCGGGCGAGCTGCTGCTGCGCCTGAACCGGGGCCGCGAGGAACCCGTACGTGTGGGGGAGGCGGTCGCCGTCGACGACTGCGAACTCGTCGTCCAGGGCGCGCGTCCCCCAGCGCGCACCGCCCGCACCACGCGCACCGCCCGTACCCGCTTGCCCGGCTTCCTTGGCGCCCGGTCCCGTACCGGCGCCCGTACGCGCGCCGACGGCGGGTCCGGCCCGGGCGCGGGCGGCGGGGGAACGGGCGGGGACGACACGACCTGGCAGCCCGGCCCCGCGCTCGACACCGACGGGACCGGCACGAGAGGCACCTGGAACGGGGACTTCTGACCCACGCCCCGACGAGCGACACCCCCACCCACCGAACCACGGGGTCCTCAGGGTCCTTCAGGGAGACGACATGAAGATCTACCAGCCCATGCTGTTCGTCGGGCTAGGCGGCACCGGCGGGCGCATCGGAAGCGAACTGGAACGCAGCCTGCGCCGCGAACTGTGCGGGCCCGACGGCACCGCGCTCGTCGACGGAGGGCGCAGGCTGCCCTTCCAGCTGCCGGACTGCCTCCAGTTCGTGTACGCCGACTTCAGCGAGTCCGAGCTGCTGCGGCAGCCGCAGTTCCGCGCCAAGGGAGCCGAGGGCGCCGCCTACGCCCGTACCTCCCGCATGGTCCGCGACCTGCTGCCCACCGACTACGACTCCTCCCCGGAGGTCACCCGCATGCTGCGGGTCGCCCTGCACGAGGAGACCCGGACGTGGCTGCCGCCGCAGGCCCGCCAGCCGCGCGTGGCCCCCCTGCACAACGGCGCCGGACAGCTCCCCACCGTCGGCCGGGCTGCGCTCTTCGCGACCATGCGCTCGGGCCTCGAACCGGTCCTGCGGCAGCTGCGCGAGGCCATCGGCGCGATCGGCAACTCGGCCGGCGACCTCCAGCAGGTCGGCGGCGGCCGGATCCGGGGCTGTGACGTCTTCGTCGCCTTCTCCGTCGCGGGCGGCACCGGAGCCGGCATCTTCTACGACTTCATCCATCTCATCGGGCACGAGTTCCGGCGCTCCAAGGTCCCCGGCGTGAAGATCTACCCGCTGGTCGTCATGCCCTCAGCGTTCCCGCCCGAGGCCGGCGGCGGACGCGAGGCCGAACTGAACTCGGCCCGCGCCCTGGTGGACCTGTCCCGGCTGGTCGACGACCAGAACGTGCCGGACGCCCTCGACGAGGTCGGCGACGTCGAACAGCGCGGCCGGATCAGCGTCCACTACCCCGGCGACGGCGTGGTCTCCCTGCGCCCCTCCACGGTGCAGACGGCCTTCCTCTTCTCCAAGCCGGCCGTCATCGGCACCGAGGACCTGCGCCGCTCCATCACCGCCATGGTGCTGTCCCTCATCGGCACCGAACTGAGCGAGGAGAGCGGCTCGGCCAGTCGCGCCGAGGACGACTACCAGTCCTTCGCCGCCAGCTTCATCAACAAGAGCGTCGAGCGCTCCACCCCGGCCCGTACCGGCATCGGCTACCGCGGCATGTCCACCAGCCTCGCCGCCTCCCTCACCGTGCCCGTCGACGACCTCGCCGAGATCGTCGCCGCCCGGCTGCTCGCCCAGGCGGTCCGCGGCCTCGGCGAGCGGGCCCGGCGCGGCGGCCGCGAGGACAGGCAGCTCGTCCAGGACATGTTCAACCGCTCCGGCATCGGGCGCCTGTGGAACCGCGAGGCCCCCGACGTCCCCGCGCCCGAACAACTGCCCAAGGGCAGCCGGGCCATCACCCAGGCCCTGCGCGACCGGCTCGGCGACATGGAGGACTCGCTGCGCCGCCTGGAGGCCGAGCTCGCCCGCGAGGTGCCCCGGCTCACCGAGGACTTCAAGCCCGGCACCGCCGCCCGCGAACTCCTCGGCGTCATCAGCCCGTTCCGCCTGGAGGCCGTCCTCAACGGGCTGCCGGGCCACGCCGACCGGGTCGCCTCCGTCGGCTTCACCGGCATGCTCGACAACCGGCGCAACGACCCCGAACGGCCCCCGGACATCCAGACCTCGGCCCCCGTCATCCCGCACGTCAAGCGCGGCGCGGGCGGCCTCGTCCCGGCCCGCTGGAGCGACGTCGACGTCCAGGAGGCGCTCGCCCGCCAGGAGGCCTGGTACCAGTGGCGGGCCCGCACCCTGTGGCACCGGGCCTGGAAGGCCGGCGACTCCCAGTGGCGGACCCCGCTGCTGCGGATCCTCAGCGAACTCGGCGAGCTCGCCAAGGTGCTGCGCGCCCACGAACAGGACGAGGCCAAGCAGTTCGCCGACCGCCGCCGCGAGCTCTACCGCGACGACCGCACCGGCGTCTCCTACCTGCTGCCCCCGCAGAACAGCCTGCGCGCCTTCTACGACGACGTCCTCGAACGGCTCGTGAAGAGCGAGGGCCTGCCCGAGAACACCGACGCCGCCGGCCTGCTCGAAGAGCTGGTCCGCCCCGAGGACTGGCGGCGCGCCCTCGACGCCGTGCGCCGCTCGCCCGGCGCCGCCGTCAAGGAGATCAAGCAGGTCGTCGAGCGGCGGGTCAAGAAGCTGTTCGGCGAGGCCGACGACGACCGCTTCGACCGCCCCCTGCTGCCCTCCATGGAGCTGCTGCTGCGGGCGGCGGCCGGCGACGAGTCCGCCGAGTCCCGGGTCGACGCCCGCTGGCTCGGCCAGTTCCGCTCCGCGCTCGCCGGACTGCTCCCGGTCGGCTTCACCCCCGACGGCGGCGGCCCCCTGAAGATCCTCATCGTGCACCCGGCGAGCGAGTCCGACGGGCGGGCCAGCGAGTACCTGCGCCAGGAGCTCAACCTGCCGCCGCGCGCCACCCAGGAGTACCGGGCCGTCGACACCGACTCCATCACCGTCGTCCTCTTCCGCAGCGGCATGAACCTCACGGACATCTCCGAGGTCCGCGGCGTCCTCACCCTCTGGGCGGAGGCGCGCGACTCGGCCGGCCAGGACGACTTCCTGCACTGGCGCCAGCGCCTCGGCTACCAGGACGACTGGCTGGTCTCCACCGAGGAGGACCGGCAGCGGATCCTGCACCGGCTGCTGAACGCCATGTGGAACGGGAACATCCACGTCGAGGGCCACCCCGACTCGCCCGAACTGGTCCGCATCCGCCTCCAGGAAGGCGAGTCCGCGACCATGTCGCTGCGCCTGGAGGGCTTCGACGGCGCCCTGTCCAGCTGGGCCGGACTGCTGCGCGCGTACGAGCGGTGGGCCCTGCTCGACGAGGGCCAGATCATCGAGGAGTTCTGCGAACGCCTGATGCGCGCCCTGCCCAGGGGCCTGGCCCACACGCCGTCGCCGCCCGCGCCGCTCTTCACCCACTTCGTGGAGAAGGTCGCCCCGCGGCAGCTGGTGCTCCTCGACGAACTGGCCGCCGAGTACGGGGAGGAGGACGCCGAATGGCTGGCCCCGCTGCGGCACTTCTGGAAGGTCACCTTCCCGGGCGCCCTCCACATGCGCTTCGCCGGCGCGAGCCGCGCCACCCGGCCGAGCCTGCGCGCCCTGTTCGAACGCCACGCACCCGGCCGCGAGCAGAACTGGCCCGCCGAGGGCGGGGGACGCGGCGAGGGTGGAGGACGCGGCGAGGGCGGGGGAGGTGCCGAAGGCCGGGCGTCCGAGTCGTCCCGGCCCCCGGCGTCCCGGTCCTCCGAGCCGCGCGAGCAGTACGAGCGGCGGGACCGGCACGAGCCGTGGGACCCGAGTGACCGGTACGACCCGAGTGACCCGTACGAGCCGCGGGACCGGTACGACCCGAGTGACCCGTACGAGCCGCGGGACCGGTACGACCCGCGCGATCCGAGCAACCGGTACGAGCCGCGCGACCCGAATGACCGGTACGAGCCGCGCGAGCGCCACGACCCGCGCGACCCGCGCGAGGCGCGGGCGCCCTGGCCCGCCGATCCGCCGGGGCCCCGGGCGCCCGATCCCGTGGCACCCGCGCACGAACCGCCCGCCGCGACGCCCCGGCGCCCCGAGCCCGAGGACGGCGGCTACCCGTGGGAACTGGACGGTGAGGAGGAGTGAGCGACCGCACCACCTTGGACCAGACCGTCCCGGGCCACGCCGTCCTGCTCGACCTGCGGGCCGGCGGCTACGCCCCCAGCCACGCCGACACCGACGCGGAGCTGGCCGTGCACCGGGCGCTCGCCGCCCCGCAGCCCGTCGGTGAGCGCCGCTTCCTCGTCGTCGACGACGCCGACCGGCTCATCGCCCACCAGCGCCTCTACGAACGCCTCTCCTCCTACGGCCCCGCCCAGATCGTCTGCCTGGCCGTCGGCGCCCCGGGCGAGCGGACCCTGCGCCGCACCCTCACCCTGGGGCCCCCGCCCGCCGGGGTGCTGTGGCTGCTCGACGACTTCCGCGGCCCCGACGCGGGCGCCCTGCGCCCGCTCGTCGACGTGCTCGCCACCCCCGAGGTGTTCGACGCCGTCCTCCGGGGCCTCGGCCGCATCGTGAACGGCGTCGCCGTCCCCTCCGTACGCATCCTGGAACACGACCTCACCGACGAGGCCCGGGCACGGGCCTGGCGGCAGGCGATCGAAGCGCTCACCGGGCCCGACGTCCCCACGCCCGCCGCCATCGGACCCGTCCCCGGCGAACTGGCCCTGCTGCTCGACGAGTCGGTGCCGCGCTCGCTCGCCGAACACGCCTGGCTGCCCGCCCACGGGCGGGCCGGGGCCCAGCTCAGCGCCTGCGAGGACGCCCTCGACGAGGCGATCGAGGGCCACGCCCGGGTGCGCGGCGCCGCCGGACTGTTCGGCGCCGCCGGCCGGGACGCCGACCTGCCCGGCGACCTCGAACGCCTCGCCCAGGCGCTCGTCCGCTTCCGGAACACCGTCGCCGACGCCTTCGCCCTCGCCGGCGGCACCAGGCCGACCATCGAGGAACGCGGGCTGCTGCGCGACCGGGGCGTCCAACTCCCCGACCTGCCACGGGAGATCACCCGTACCGGCATCGTCCCCGCACTGCGCGACCACACCCACGAGCTGATCGCCCGCCGACTGCCGCTGCGCTCGGTCGCCGCCCGGCTCACCGCCCTCGCGGCCCGCACCGCCCCGGCGGGCAGTGCCGCCCGGCTCGCCCGCCTCGACGCGATCTGCGGACCCGGGCAACGGGACCGGCTCATCGGGCCGCACCCCTTCCTCGCCGGCGGCCCGAGATCCTCGGCCGCCGCCGTGACCGGACTCCTCGCCGCGCTCGCCGGACTCTGGGCCGGCGCCGGCTGGGTCCTCGGCCCCGTCGTCGGCCTGCTCGCCGCCCTCCTGGCCGACCGGATGTGGCGCCGCCGCCCCAACCGCTCGCCCGACGGGCGCCTGGATGGCGGCGGTGGCACCGGCACCGCCCCCCGCCTCCTCGGCGGCCTGGCCGGCGGGTTCGCCGGGGCGGGCGCGGGCAGCTGGCTCGGCCTGCCGCTGTGGGCGGGCGCCCCGGCCTTCGCCGTGGCCGCCGGCGCGGTCGTGCTGCTCGCGCTGCGCGACTGGACCCGGGGCGTGGACGACTGGTGGGACCGGGCGGACCCGGAAGGAGCGGGTCGGGTCCTCAAGGAGATCCAGGACCTGGTCGTCACCACCGCCGTGCACGACTGGCTCTTCGCCGACGTGCGTCACCACTGCTCGGACGGGGCCGGTGCGGTCGCCCGGCTCCTTCGGGGCCTCGCGGCGACGGCCCAGGCCCACGGCGGGCCGGAGGACCCCGACCCGTACGGGTGGCAGGCCGCCGCGGAGGCCGACGCCACGGCGACGGCGGCCGGGGCCCGGCGGGGCGAGCCGACCGGCTGGGACTGGGACGACTCGGCGGACGGCGGCGGATTCGACGACGAGTACGGCGCCGGCCACGGCTCCTGGCCGGGCGGGAGCACACCCGGCGGAGCCTGGCCCGGCACCGGCCCGCGCCCCGCCGCCCCCGCGCCCCGGACGGCACCCACGCCGTCCGAGCCCGCCCCGAAGTGGCTGGAACGGCGGTACGGGGACGGCGGCCCCGCGCTCGTCGACACCCTCAACGGCGACCTCGTCGAGGGGGTCGTGGCGCTGCTCGACACCTGCTGGGCCGGGATCGAACGCGACCCGGGCAACGCGGGCCGCACCCCGCTCGACCGGCAGATGAACGAGCTGCTCGACGAGACCAGGACCCGCCTGGAACGCGACGCCGCCGCGTCCCCGCCGCCCGGCCGGGACCGGGGCGAGCGGCCCGACGCCGCCCGGCTCACGGGCGTCGGCCCGGAGGCGGTCGTCCGGCTGATCACCGCGGCCGCCGACGACCCCGGCCTGACCGTCCCGCTGTGCGGCCCCGAACACCTGCGGCTGCTCTCCCACGAGCCGGGCGCGGTGCGCCGGGTGCGGTTCGTGCCCGAGACCATGCGCCGCGGGGCGACCGGCGACGACATCTGGCGGGGCGCCGTCGAGGACGTGGTGTGGACGGACTCCGGCCGGCACGCGGGCGTCCTGCGTCTCGTACCCCTGCGCGCGGACGTGGTGCGCACCGTGAGGGAAGAGGAGGGCGGAGCGCCATGACCGAGGCGGGATCCGCACCGGGGCAGGACCCCTTGGAGGAGCTGGAGTTCGTCACCCACCGACAGGAGCAGATCCGCGTCGTCGTACGTCCCGGAGAGGAACGGCGGGCGCCCGCCCGGCCCCACCTGCTGACGCGGCAGCTCACGATGGGCGACGGCTGGCCCGTCGTCCAGTTCCGGCTGCCGCGTTCCGCGCAGAGCGACCCCCGCGCGTACGCCCTCCTCGAACGGGAGGTCGCCGCCGCGGTCGCCGTCGAACGCCGGTACGCGGGGGAGAAGTTCGCCGACCTCTTCACCCGGATCGTCGGCTTCGACCTCGACTGCGCCGAACCCTTCGTGCTCTACCGGTCCTCGCCCGGCACCCCGCTCGCCGAGTGCCTGCCCCGCCTCGGCGGCGAGGAACAGCAGAAGATCGTCGGCCAGTTGGCCGTCGCCGTACGGCTGCTCGGCGAGGCGGGACTCGTCCACCGGGCCCTGACCCCCGAGACCGTACGGTGGACCGGCGGCCACGTCCGGCTGAGCGAGCCGCACGCGGCGCAGCGCACCGGCGAACCCCGCGAACCCTTCGGCACCTCCCCGTGGGCCTCGCCCGAACAGCGCGCGGGCCGCGGCGGCGCCGACACCCGCGACGACCTGTGGTCGCTCGCCCGGATCGCGTACTACCTGCTCTCCGGCCACCCCGGACCGCCCGGGTTCGCCGACCGGGCCGACGGACCGCCCGCCGACCTCGGCGACTACCGCCGGCTCAGCGCGCTCGCCCAGAGCGGCCTGTTCGCCCCGACCGCCGCCGCCCGCCCGTCCCCCGTCGAACTGCTGCGCCTGCTCCGCCTGCGCGACCCGCTCGCCGACTCCGTCGACACCGCCGACCCGGAGGACCGCGGCCGGGAACGGTACGACGCCGAGATCGCACGCAAGGCGGACCTCCAGCGGCAGGCCCGCGAGGAGGCCGAGGAGCGGGACCGGCGCGGCCCGCCGCCCGGACCCGCCCCGGCGCGCAGAAGCTGGTTCCCGCGCGGCAACCGGGACGAGGAACGGGAGCCCGCCGGACCGCCCCCGCCCACCGGGCCGCCCCCGCGCACCTGCCCGTACTGCCTGCTGCCCGTCCACTACGACGAGAGCCTCCTCGTCACCATCGACGCCAAGGGCACCCGCGTCCCGCTCGACCTCAGCGCCGAACACCGCCCCGCCCACATCAAGGACGCCCTGCGCACCGCCTACCACCTGTGCCCGCACGCCGACGGGGAGGAGGCCCACGAACTCCCCGTCCCCTACCTCACCAACGGCGAGCCGCTGTCCATCGCCTTCGTCGGCAGCTCCGGCGTCGGCAAGACCCATCTGATGGCCGCCATGCTCGGCGAGGTCGAGCTCGGCGGCCTGGAGCCGTACGGCCTGAAGGCACTGCCCCTCAACCCCGAGGCGCACCGCGCCTACCTGCGCGAACGCGTCCAGAGCCTCCAGCAGGGAAGACAGCTGGGCCGCACCGGACAGCAGACCTTCGCCCAGTTCGCCGACGGCCTGCTCGTCTCCGCCCCCGGCCGCACCCCGCGCCCCGTCGTCTTCTTCGACCTCGCCGGCGAGGACCTCGCCGGGGACGGGGCGGTGAGCCGCTTCCTGATGGGCGTCGACGCCTTCGTGTTCGTCGTCGACCCGCTGCGCGCCCTGCGCATGCCCGCCCTCGACCCGCTGCGCGAACGGCACAAGCTGCCCCGCCGCGACCTCGGCGACGAGGCATTCACCACCGTCCTCAACAAGCTGGACCGCGCCTCGCACGGGTTCCTCCCGGCACCCGCCGCGATCGCGGTCAACAAGAGCGACCTGATGCGCTTCGAACCGGCCGTCGACCGCTGGCTCGGACGGGCACTGCCCGGCGGGTACGACGCGGAACAGACCCGGGCCGAGAGCCGGGACGTGTTCGCCTTCCTGGACCACCACGCCAGCCCCGCCTGGCTCCGGCCCTTCGACGACCACGCCCACTGCACCCTGCACTTCGTCGCCGCCACCGGAGGCCAGGCGCGCGGCGACCGCTTTCCGCACGGGGCCCGGCCGCGGCGGGTCCTGGCGCCGCTGCTGTCCGTCTTCGCCGCGTGCGGGCTGCTTCGAGGGAGAGGCTGATGGCGCGCAACCCCGACGAGTTCGACCAGATCGTCTTCCGCTGGGACAGCGAGAACGTCGCCGGCACCACCGGATTCGGGCCCGTGGCCTGGTCGGGCCCGCGCGCGGACGCGGAGGGCCTGTTCCACGGCGCCGGAGCGCTGCTGCGGGCCAGCGGGGACGAGACCAGAGCCGCGCTGATCAGGCTCCAGCGCCGGGGCGGCGACGCGGTGCTGATCCGCCGCCTCCCCTGGACCGACCCCGGCGGCCGGTCCTCCACCCTCTGCCACGCCCTCGTCGGCTCGCCCGAGGTCCTCTCGGCCGCCACCTGCCTGGGGCTGCACGCCTGGAACGGGGAGGGCGCGGACCTGGATCCGGCGGAGGTGCGCGGCGAACTGTCCACCGTGGGCGAGGAGGCGCTCCTCTCCACCGTGGGCCTGGGCCAGTTCGCCCTGGACGCGCGGGTCCCGGACGTCGCCGAGGAACTCATCGGCGTGGCAGCCGAGTTGCTCCGCCACCCGGAGGCCCGCTTCACCTTCCTGGACGAGCGGGGCGACACCGCCCTTCCGGTCCTGTGGGGCCTGCACAGCATGTTCGGCCTGGTCCACCGCAGCTGGACCTTCGCCAGCCACGACACGGCCGAACTCCCCGCCCTCCGCTTCGTGTTCGTCAGCCGCTGGTCGGGCGCCGCCGCCCGCAACACCGACCGGCGCCGCACCGACCCCCGCGAACGCGTCGGCGACGCGGCGGAGTCGGTCGCGACCCGCCTCGTCGCCCACCACCTGCGCGGCCTGGAGGAGGGCGACAACCGCGAGTTCGCCGTGAGCGGCACCCTGGAACGCCTCCACACCCACCCCGCCACCCCCCTCCTCACCACAGCCCACGCCGCCGCCACCCACCTCGACCGCCGCTACCCACCTCACCCGACGCCACGACGGGCGCCGGGGGGAGCGCGGGCGGCGGGGGGAGCGCGGGACGAGAGCCTGCGGTCCGAGGAGCGGGGCCGGGGGGCGGAGTCGCCTCGGGCGAGCGAGCCCAGTCGGGGAGGCGTGCCTCCCTGGGGGGCGGATTCACCGCGCGGGACGGATACGCCGCGCGGGGCCGAGCCGCGTCGGGGGGACGAGTCTCCGCGTGCGGGGGAGTCGCCTCGGGGCGCGGAGTCCGCTCGCGGGGCTGAGTCGCCCTGGGGGGCGGAGGGTTCTCGGGATGCCGAGTCCCGTTGGGGGGCCGAGCCACCGCGTGCGGGGGAGTCGCCTCGGGGGGCTGAGCCTGCTCGTGGGGCGGAGCCGTCCCGGGAGTCGGACGGTTCTCGGGGTGCCGAGCCGGGCCGGGGGGTTGAGCCCCGGCGGGCGGCGGAGCCGCCTTGGAACGCCGAGAAGAATCGCGGTGCGGAGACGGCTCGGGGGGCCGAGTCCGCGCGTGGCGCCGAGTCACCCTCGGGAGCCGACGGTTCTCGGGGCGCCGAGTCCCCGGGGGCTGGGTCGTCCCGGGGGTCCGAGAGCCCTCGGGACGCGGAGTCCTGGCGGGGTGCCGAGTCGCCCCGCGGTACGGACTCGCCGCGCGGCGCGGATTCACCCGGGGGTGCCTCCTCCCGGGCGGCTGAATCTTCGTGGGCGGCCGATTCGCCCGGGGGCGACGAGCGCACTCGGGGTACCGAGTCCGGCCGGGGTACCGACCCGTCCCGGTCCGCCGAGTCGTCATGGGGTGCCGCCCCGTCCCGGGCTGCCGAGTCCCGTGGGGGTACCGACCCATCTCGGGGCACCGAGTCCCGTGGGGGTACCGACCCGTCCCGGGGTACTGAGTCCCGTCGGGATGCCGACCCGTCCCGGGGTACCGACCCGTCCTGGGATGCCGAGCCGTCTCGGCGTACCGATCCGTCCCGAGCCGTCGACCCGTCCACGGGTGCCGATCCGTCCCGGGCCGGCGATTCGCCCCGGGGCGCGGAGTCGCCTTGGGGGGCTGAGCCCGCTCGGGGCGCCGAGTCCCCCCGGGCCGGCGAGTCGCCGCATGGCGCGGACGTGCCTCGCGGTACGGGGACGCCCTGGGAGACCGAGTCCGCTCGGGACTCCCGTACCCCCGGGGCGGATCGGCCGGACGGCGGGCCCGAGGCGGGCTCGGGAGCCGTGTCCGGCTCGTACGCCCAGCGTGGCTCGGCGGCCTCCCCGTCCTCGCCCGTCCACCCCGTCGCCTCCCCCTGGGCCGGGCCCGCCAAGCTGGGGCGCCGGTTGCGGCGGCGGAGGGGCCCGGCGCCGAAGGAGGGCGGGCTCGGCGGGCGGCTGGACCGGGCGGAGAACGTCGGGCAGGCGCAGGCCGCCGCGCGCGAGGCCTCGGACGCGGACCTCCTCGCCGTGCTCCGCGACCGCGGACTGCCGCACCGCCTCACCACCGTCCTCGTCCAGGAGACCGCGCACCGCTTCCCCTCCTGGAACAGACGGCTCCGCTACGAGCTGCGCGACCTGGTCCTCGACGAGGCGTACTTCGTCTTCCGCACCCACCCGGCCGACCACGTCGAGCCCGCCGAGCGGGCCGCCGACGCCGCCGCCCTGCACCACTGGGCCGTGCGCCCGGTGCTGGGCGGCAAGAAGAGCGGCAGCGGCGGCCGGAACGCCGAGGCCGCCGTCGACGAGCTCACCGAACTGCTCGCCCGTTTCCGTACCAGCCCACACCCGGCGGCCCGGACCGCGTTCCTCAAGATCGTGCGGGACGAGCGGTCGGGGCTGCCGGACTCCGTCCTGCGCAGCCTGGTCCTCGGCACCCGGCGGCACGCCGAGCGGGACCATCCGCCGGACCCGGGCCGGCCACCCTCGGCGCCGTCGGAGTCCCGCCCCGCGGACCCGCTCCGTCCGGCGCCGCCCATCCCCGGGCCCGACGCGGCCACCCCCACGAAACCCGCCTCACCGACCCACGCCCCGGCCGGCCCCGCTTCAGCGAGCCGAGGCCCGGCGAGTCACGCCCCGACCGGCCCCACCTCGCCGAGTCACGCCCAGGCGAGTCACGCCCTGTCAGAGCCCGCCGAGGCGAGGCGAGCTCCGTCGGGCCCCGCCCAGGAAGGGTCCGCCCCGCCGACTCGCGTTCGGTCAACTCATCTCCCCCCGACTCATCTCCCCCCGACTCATCTCCCCCCGACCCATCTCCCACCAACCGACCCCCCACCAACCCACGTCCCCCCGAGCCCGCCCTCTCCTCCCTCCGCCCCCGCCAAGGACGGCCGGGTCGTGGTCGGTGTGCTCGGTGCGGTGCTCGTTCTGCTGATCATCGTCATCCTCGCGTCGATCCTGACGCGCTGAGAACCACGCGCGAGCCGTCCCGCTCCGTCAGGATGGGGCCATGGGATTCCATGTCGATTCCGAGACCGGGCGGCTGCGCCGCGTCATCCTGCACCGCCCCGATCTGGAGCTGAAGCGGCTCACCCCGACCAACAAGGACGCCCTCCTCTTCGACGACGTGCTGTGGGTGCGCCGGGCCCGGCAGGAGCACGACGGTTTCGCCGACGTGCTGCGCGACCGGGGCGTCGAGGTGCACCTCTTCGGGGACCTCCTGCGGGAGGCCCTGGAGCTGCCGGCGGCGCGCGCGCTGGTCCTGGACCGGGTCTTCGACGAGAAGGAGTACGGTCCGCTCGCCACCGACCACCTGCGCGCGGCCTTCGACTCGCTCGACGCCGCCGCGCTGGTGGAGGCGCTGGTCGGCGGGATGACGAAGCGGGAGTTCCTGGCCGGTCACCGCGAACCGACCTCGGTCCGCTTCCACGCCCTGGATCTGGACGACTTCGTGCTGGGGCCGCTGCCGAACCACCTCTTCACCAGGGACACCTCCGCCTGGATCTACGACGGGGTCTCGATCAACGCGATGCGCTGGCCGGCCCGGCAGCGGGAGACGGTCCACTTCGAGGCGATCTACAAGCACCACCCGCTGTTCAACGGCGCGGAGGCGGGCAGCTTCCACCACTGGTCGGAGGGCCAGGCCGACTACCCGTCGACGATCGAGGGCGGTGACGTCCTGGTCATCGGCAACGGCGCGGTCCTCATCGGGATGAGCGAGCGGACCACCCCGCAGGCCGTCGAGATGCTGGCCCGCGGCCTGTTCGCGGCGGGCTCGGCGCGCACGATCATCGCGCTGGACATGCCGAAGCGCCGGGCGTTCATGCACCTGGACACGGTGATGACGATGGTGGACCAGGACACCTTCACCCAGTACGCGGGGCTCGGCAACCTGCGCTCGTACACGATCGAGCCGGGCGACGACGGGCGGTCCCTGCGGGTGACGGACCATCCGCCGGAGCAGATGCACAGCGCCATCGCCGCGGCGCTCGGCCTCCAGGACATCCGGGTGCTCACGGCGACCCAGGACGTGCACGCGGCGGAGCGCGAGCAGTGGGACGACGGGTGCAACGTGCTCGCGGTGGAGCCGGGCGTGGTCGTGGCGTACGAGCGGAACGTCACCACCAACACGCACCTGCGCAAGCAGGGCATCGAGGTGATCGAGATCCCGGGCAGCGAGCTGGGCCGGGGGAGGGGCGGCCCGCGGTGCATGAGCTGTCCGGTGGAGCGGGAGGCCGTTTAGACCGTACGGAAGGGAAAGGGAAAGGGGGGTGGGAGGGAGTCGGACAGGGAGTGGGGGAGGGGGCTGTATAAGAATTCTGAATTATGTATACACTTCCAGGGTCCTGATCCGCGCTGTCCCAGCCGATCCCCCGCGATCCCGCCCGACCCATCCCAGGAGCGCCCCATGGCCACCGACCTCACCGGCCGCCACTTCGTCAAGGAGCTGGACTTCACCGCCGAGGAGTTCCGCGGCCTGATCGCGCTCGCCGCCGAGCTCAAGGCGGCCAAGAAGGCGGGCGCCGAGGTCCAGCGGCTGAAGGGCCGGAACATCGCCCTGATCTTCGAGAAGACCTCGACCCGCACCCGCTGTGCCTTCGAGGTCGCCGCCGCCGACCAGGGTGCCGCCACCACCTACCTCGACCCCGCCGGGTCCCAGATCGGGCACAAGGAGTCGGTCAAGGACACCGCCCGGGTGCTCGGCCGGATGTTCGACGGGATCGAGTACCGGGGCGACAGCCAGGAGGCCGTCGAGGAGCTGGCCGCCTTCGCCGGCGTGCCCGTCTTCAACGGTCTCACCGACGACTGGCACCCCACCCAGATGCTCGCCGACGTGCTCACCATGACCGAGCACTGCGACAAGCCGCTGACCGACACGGCCTTCGCCTACCTCGGCGACGCCCGCTTCAACATGGGCAACTCCTACCTCGTCACCGGCGCCCTGCTCGGCATGGACGTCCGCATCGTGGCCCCCAAGGAGTACTGGCCGGCCGAGGGATTCGTCGCCGAGGCCCGGCGGCTCGCCGAGGGCAGCGGGGCCCGGATCACCCTCACCGAGGACGTCGCCGAGGGCGTGCGCGGCGCCGACTTCGTCGCCACCGACGTGTGGGTGTCGATGGGGGAGCCCAAGGAGGTCTGGGACGAGCGGATCGCCGCGCTCTCCCCGTACGCCGTGACCATGGACGTGCTGCGCGCCACCGGCAACCCGGACGTCAGGTTCCTGCACTGCCTGCCCGCCTTCCACGACCTCGGCACCGCCGTCGGCCGGGACATCCACGCGCGGCACGGGCTGACCGAGCTGGAGGTCTCCGACGAGGTCTTCGAGTCGGAGCACTCGGTCGTCTTCGACGAGGCGGAGAACCGGATGCACACCATCAAGGCGGTCATGGTCGCCACCCTGGGCGACCCCCAGGCGTAGGGCGCGAATAGAAATGCGCCCGATTGGGTGAGCATGCGCGGTGCGGACTACTATCGCATCCTTCGAGGGGGTTCGGGCATACATGCCCGGACCCCCTTCGCGTCTGCCCGACCAGAGATGAGAACCACCGCATGCCCCCGTCCGTCCGGCGGATCAAGTCCCCGCACCAGCTGATCGCCGAATCCGGAGCCGACCTCGAAGGGCACGGCCTCAAGCGCACCATGGGCCTCTTCCAGCTCGTGTGCTTCGGCATCGGTGCCATCGTGGGCACCGGCATCTTCGTCGGGCTCTCCGACAGCGTCGCCGAGGCCGGGCCCGCGGTGGTGGTCTCCTTCGTGCTCGCCGCGATCACCTGCGTCTTCACCGCCTTCTCCTTCGCGGAGCTGGGCAGCGCGATCCCGGTGTCGGGCTCCTCGTACTCCTTCGCCTACGCGAGCCTCGGCGAGCGCGTCGCCTTCCTCGTCGGCTGGTGCCTGCTCCTGGAGTACGGCATCTCCGTCTCCGCGGTCGCGGTGGGCTGGAGCCAGTACCTGAACGAACTGCTCGACAGCCTGACCGGCCACCAGCTGCCCGCCGCGCTCTCCGCCGGGCCCGCCGACGGCGGGGTGGTCAACCTGCCCGCCGTGATCGTCATCCTGCTCGCGGCGACGCTGCTGGTCCGCGGGGTCCGCGAGAGCGCCCGGGCGACCGCCGCGATGGCCGTGCTCAAGATCGGGATCCTGGTCCTCTTCTGCGCCATCGGCTTCAGCGCCTTCCAGGACGGCAACCTCTCCCCGTTCGCCACCCACGGCACCGCCGGGATCACCGCGGGCGCCTCCGTCGCCTTCTTCTCGTACATCGGCTTCGACGCCATCACCACGGCCGGCGAGGAGGTGAAGAACCCGCGCCGCAACATCCCGCTGGCCATCCTCATCTGCATCGGACTCGTCACCCTGCTGTACTGCGCCGTCGCGCTCTCCGCGATCGGGGCGCTCGGCGCCGACGCCGTCGCCGACAAGCCGGCCGCCCTCTCGCTCGTCGTGAACCAGGTCACCGGCTCGACCGTCGGTGGCGGGATCGTCGCCTTCGGCGCGGTCGTCGCCATCGCCTCCGTGGTCCTCACGGTGATGTACGGACAGACCCGCATCCTGATGTCGATGTCCCGCGACGGCCTGGTGCCCCGGGTCTTCGAGCGGGTGTCGCCGAAGAGCGCGACGCCGGTGGCCAACACCTGGATCGTGGCCTGCGTCTTCGCGGTCCCGGCGGCGTTCGTCCCGCTCGACGTCGTGGTCAACCTGACCACGATCGGCACCCTCGCGATCATGGTCGTGGTGAACATCGCGGTGATCGCGCTGCGCCGCCGCAACCCCGAGCTGCCGCGCTCGTTCCGGGTCCCCCTGTACCCGCTCAGCCCGATCCTCGGCGTCGGATTCTGCTGCTATCTGATCTGGGGCACCGGCTGGGCGACCTGGGTGCAGTTCGTGGTCTTCCTCGGCGTCGGCGCGGTGGTCTACAGCCTGTACGGGCGCCGCAGGTCGCGGCTGGTCACGACCCCGGACTCCGGCGCCGCTGCGGCGGCACGGCCGGGAGCGTGAACCAGACCGCCTTGCCGTGCGCGGTGGGGCGGTGCCCGCAGTCGCTGCTGAGGGCGCGGATCAGGAGCAGCCCGCGCCCGTGCTCCTGCCACGGGTCGACCGGTGTGCCGGGCGGGGGGCAGGCCAGCTCCCCGGGGGCGGCGGGCCGCCCGTCGTGCACCTCTATCTGACAGCCGCCGGGGGTCGGGAGCAGCTCCACGACCAGCTCGATGGGGCCGTCGCCCGCGGTGTGCTCGACGGCGTTGGCCACCAGCTCGGCCGTCAGCAGCTCGGCCGTCAGCAGCTCGGCCGTGTCCCGGTCGGCGGCGCCGAGCTCACCGCCCTCGATGCCGGCGAGGGCGGTCCGGACGAGCGCGCGGGCGATCGGCACGGCGGCCGTCGTGTGGGGCAGCGCGACGCGCCAGGAGGCGGGGCCTGGGGCTTCGAACACGGGCGGGGCTTCCCTTCGGGCTCGGGCGGGCGATGAGGGGCGTCCTGCCTGCCACCTTACGGACCCATAAATATGGATACAGGGGCGGTCGTCCGGGGTGCCGGGGACCTGGGTCGGCGCGGGGGCGGGACTTTCGGGCGGGGCGGGCGGGACGGGTAGGGCGGATGGGGCGGGTGTTGTCGTGACGTGCCGTCGCGACTGCCGTCCTGCGAGCGGCGTACGCCCGGCCGCGGCGGTGCCGCGCGACCCGTCGTCCCGCGTATCGCGTACTCGTGACGACAGTCACAACAGGGTGATACCCTCCTTGGGGTGGTGCCGTACCCGTACGCGCGCACAAAAAGGGAGGCCGTCCCGAAATGAGCCCCTTCACCGGCTCCGCGAGCCGCACCGCACGCTGGCGGCACCTGCGCCTCACCGTCGACGGCGGGGTCGCCACGATCACCCTGGCCCGCCCCGAGAAGCTCAACGCCCTCACCTTCGGCGCCTACGCCGACCTGCGCGACCTGCTCGCCGAGCTCTCCCGGGAACGCGCCGTGCGCGCCCTCGTCCTCGGCGGCGAGGGGCGCGGCTTCTGCTCCGGCGGCGACGTCGACGAGATCATCGGCGCCACCCTCTCCATGGACACCGCCCAGCTCCTCGACTTCAACCGGATGACCGGCCAGACCGTCCGCGCCCTGCGCGAATGCCCCTTCCCCGTCATCGCCGCCGTCCACGGCGTCGCCGCCGGCGCCGGCGCGGTCCTCGCCCTCGCCGCCGACTTCCGCGTCGCCGACCCCACCGCCCGCTTCGCCTTCCTCTTCACCCGCGTCGGCCTGTCCGGCGGCGACATGGGCGCCGCCTACCTGCTGCCCCGGGTCGTCGGCCTCGGCCACGCCACCCGCCTCCTCATGCTCGGCGACCCCGTCGGCGCCGCCGAGGCCGAGCGCATCGGCCTGATCAGCGAGCTCACCGAGGAAGGCGCCGCCGACACCCGGGCCGCCGCCCTCGCCCGCCGGCTCGCCGAGGGCCCCGCGCTCGCCCACGCCCAGACCAAGGCGCTGCTCACCGCCGAGCTCGACATGCCGCTGGCCGCCTCCGTCGAGATGGACGCCGCCACACAGGCCCTGCTGATGCACGGCGAGGACTACGCCGAGTTCCACGCCGCCTTCACGGAGAAACGCCCCGCCAAGTGGCGGGGGCGATGACCGTGCCGCCCCGGGACGGCCGTACCGCACCGGGCGGCACCGCTGCGGTACGGCCTGGGGCGCCGAACGGGTCCATACCCGCCCCGTCCCCCGCCCCCCTCCGCGTCGCCGTAGTCGGTGGCGGGCCCGGCGGGCTGTACGCCGCCGCGCTGCTCAAGCGCGGCGACCCCCGGCGCCGGGTCACCGTCTGGGAGCGCAACGCCCCCGACGACACCTTCGGCTTCGGCGTCGTCCTCTCCGACGAGACCCTCGGCGGCATCGAGCACGCCGACCCCGCCGTGTACGCCGAACTCCAGGCCGCCCTCGTCCGCTGGGACGACATCGACATCGCCCACCGGGGCCACCTCCTGACCTCCACCGGCCACGGCTTCGCCGCCCTCGGCCGCCATCGGCTCCTGAAGATCCTGCAGGACCGCTGCGCCGGACTCGGCGTGGAGCTCCGCTTCCGCACCGAGGCCCCGCCGCCCGCCGAACTCGCCGCCGGACACGACCTCGTGATCGGCGCCGACGGCGTGCACAGCCGCACCCGCGAGGCGCACGCCGAGGTCTTCCGGCCCGCGTTCACCACCCACCGCTGCCGCTACGTCTGGCTCGCCGCCGACTTCGCCCTCGACGCCTTCCGCTTCGACATCGCCGAGACCGAGCACGGCGTCATGCAGCTGCACGCCTACCCCTACGACGCCGGCTCCTCCACCGTCATCGTCGAGATGCGCGAGGAGGTCTGGCGGGCCGCCGGCTTCGACGAGCTCGACGAGGCCGAGTCCGCCGCCCGCTGCGCCAAGATCTTCGCCGAGGTCCTGCACGGCCGCGCCCTGCGCGGCAACAACTCCGCCTGGACCGCGTTCCGCACCCTCGTCAACGCCCGCTGGTCCCACGGCAACACCGTCCTGCTCGGCGACGCCGCCCACACCGCGCACTTCTCCATAGGCTCCGGCACCAAACTCGCCGTCGAGGACGCCGTCGCCCTCGCCGCCCACGTCGACAGCCACCCCACCCTCCCCGAGGCGCTCGCCGCGTACGAGGACGAGCGCCGCCCCGTCGTCGAGTCCACCCAGCGCGCCGCCGTCGCGAGCCTGCGCTGGTTCGAGGAGCTCGCCGGCCAACTCGACCGGCCACCGCGCCAGTTCGCGTTCAACCTGCTCACCCGCAGCCGCCGCGTCACCCACGACAACCTGCGCCTGCGCGACCCCGCCTTCACCGCCTCCGTCGAGCGGGAGTTCGGCTGCCCGCCCGGCACCCCGCCGATGTTCACCCCCTTCCGGCTCGGCGGCCTCACCCTGCGCAACCGGGTCGTCGTCTCCCCGATGGACCTGTACGTCGCCGAGGACGGCGTCCCCGGCGACTTCCACCTCGTGCACCTCGGCGCCCGCGCCCTGGGCGGCGCCGGACTCGTCATGACCGAGATGGTCTGCGTGAGCGAACGGGGCCGGATCACCCCCGGCTGCGCGGGCCTGTGGGCCGACGAGCAGGCCGACGCCTGGGCCCGGGTCACCGCCTTCGCGCACACCGCCGCACCCGGCACCGCGATCGGCGTCCAGCTCGGCCACTCCGGCCGCAAGGGCTCCACCCGGCTCATGTGGGAGGGCATCGACCAGCCGCTCCCCAGCGGGAACTGGCCGCTCGTCGCCGCCTCCCCGCTGCCCTACCGGCCCGGCGTCAACCAGCGGCCCCAGGCCCTCGACCGGGCCGGACTCACCGCCGTCCGCGAGGAGTTCACCGCCGCCGCCCGCCGGGCCGCCCGGGCCGGCTTCGACCTCCTCGAACTCCACTGCGCCCACGGCTACCTGCTCTCCGGCTTCCTCTCCCCGCTCACCAACCACCGCACCGACGCCTACGGCGGCGACCTCGCGGGCCGGCTGCGCTACCCGCTCGAAGTCTTCGACGCCGTACGGGAGGTGTGGCCCGCCGACCGGCCCATGACCGTCCGGATCTCCGCCACCGACTGGGCCGACGGCGGCACCACCGCGGACGACGCCGTCGAGATCGCCCGCGCCTTCGCCGCCCACGGCGCCGACGCCCTCGACGTCTCCACCGGCCAGGTCGTCCCCGACGAGCGGCCCGAATACGGGCGCTCCTACCAGACCCCGTACGCCGACCGCATCCGTACCGCCCTCGGCATCCCGGTGATCGCCGTCGGCGCGATCTCCTCCTGGGACGACGTCAACTCCCTGCTCCTGGCCGGCCGCACCGACCTCTGCGCCCTGGCCCGGCCCCACCTCTACGACCCCCACTGGACGCTCCACGCCGCCGCCGAGCAGGGCTACCAGGGGGACGGCGCGCCGTGGCCGGCGCCGTACCGGG
Source organism: Streptomyces sp. NPDC093111 (assembly GCF_040683955.1). Taxonomy (NCBI): domain Bacteria; kingdom Bacillati; phylum Actinomycetota; class Actinomycetes; order Kitasatosporales; family Streptomycetaceae; genus Streptomyces; species Streptomyces sp. NPDC093111. Next base: position 307,593 of record NZ_JBFBNW010000010.1, read on the forward strand.
CGGGGAGCCGACGCCCACCGACCGGGCGCAAGGACGGCTGACGGCCGGGGAAGGTCTCAGGACTCGTGCGGCGGCCCCTGGGCCGCCCGCGTCACGAACTCCCCGCCCAGCGCGTGCAGCCGCTCGTGCAGCGCCGCGAACACCTCCGCCGAGCGGGTCCCCGGCCAGTTCTCGGGGAGCAGCTCCAGGGGGAGCACCGGGTCGGCGTACGGCAGCCTGCGCCACGAGTCGAGGGCCAGGAGATAGGCCCGGTACGCCTCCTCCGGCGACCCGGGCGCCGCCGACCAGGCCCGCAGCACCGGCTCGTGCGCGTCCAGGAACTCCTCGTGCAGCTTCGCGATGGACGGCAGGTCCCACCAGCGGGCCACCGCCTCGGCCGTCGGGGCGTACCCCAGGTGGTCGCCGCGGAACAGGTCCACGTAACCGGAGAGGTCGAGGCGTTCCAGGGTGTGCCGGGTCTCCTCGTGCAGGCGGGCCGGGGCGATCCACACGCCGGGCGCCGCCGAGCCGAAGCCGAGCCGGGCCAGCCGGGAGCGCAGCAGGTGCCGCTTGTGCCGTTCGGCCTCGGGGACGGAGAAGACGGCCAGCACCCAGCCGTCCGACAGCAGGGGCTCGGTCCGGGCGTAGATGCGGCGGTCGCCGTCGTCCAGGAGCATCCTGGCGTCGTCCGACAGGGCGTACCCGGCGGCGCCGTCCGCCGTCCGGCCCGGCAGCAGCAGGCCGCGCCGCTTCAGCCGGGACACCGACGAGCGCACCGAGGGCGCGTCCACCCCGAGCACGCCGAGGAGCCGGATCAGCTCCGCCACCGGCATCGGCGCGCCGTCCGGCGACCGGCCGTACGCGCCGTACAGGGAGACGATCAGGGAACGCGGGGTGTGCTGCTCGGCCACGTGATCACTCTAGGGGGTGTGGGCGGGTGGGGTGCGGCGCGCGTCACGCCCCGGCGTCCCGCAGCCGGTAGCGCTGCAGTTTGCCGGTCGCCGTGCGGGGGAGCCCGTCCAGGAAGACGATCTCCCGAGGCGACTTGTACGGGGCCAGCCGGGCCCGTACGAAGGCGCGCAGGGCCGCCGCGGTGCTCGCGTCGTGCGGCACGCCGTCGCGCACCACCGCGTACGCCACCACGACCTGGCCCCGCAAAGGGTCCGGGCGGCCCACCACCGCCACCTCCAGGACGTCCGGGTGGGCGGTCAGGACCTCCTCCACCTGGCTGCCGGCGATGTTGTAGCCGGCCGAGATGATCATGTCGTCGGCGCGGGACACGTAGCGGAAGTAGCCGCCCGGCTCGCGGACGTACGTGTCGCCCGTGATGTTCCAGCCCTCCTGCACGTACTCGGTCTGGCGCGGGTCCGCGAGGTAGCGGCAGCCGACCGGGCCGCGCACGGCGAGCAGGCCCTCTTCGCCGTCCGGCAGCTCCCGGCCGTTGCGGCCGACGATCCGGGCCTGCCAGCCCGGCACCGGACGCCCGGTCGTACCCGGGCGTATGTCGCCGTCGGCCGCGGCGATGAAGATGTGCAGCAGCTCCGTCGCCCCGATGCCGTTGATCAGCTTCACCCCGGTCCGCTCGTGCCAGTCCTGCCAGGTGCCGGCCGGCAGGTTCTCGCCCGCGGAGACGCAGCGGCGCAGCGAGCCGAGGTCGTGGTCGCCGAACTCGTCGAGCATCACCCGGTACGCGGTGGGCGCCGTGAACAGGACCGACACCCGGTGCCGGTCGATCGCCGCGAGCAGCTGCTTGGGGCCGGCCTGTTCGAGGAGGACCGCGCACGCCCCGGCCCGCAGGGGGAAGACGACGAGCCCGCCCAGGCCGAAGGTGAAGCCGAGCGGCGGGGAGCCGGCGAAGACGTCGTCCGGCTCCGGGCGCAGGACGTGCGCGGAGAAGGTGTCGGCGACGGCGAGCACGTCCCGGTGGAAGTGCATGCACCCCTTGGGCCGACCGGTGGTGCCGGAGGTGAAGGCGATCAGCGCCACGTCGTCGGCGGCGGTCGGCACGGCCTCGTAGCGGTCCGGCTTGCCGATGGAGAGGGTCAGCAGGTCCTCGGGGCCCTCACCGCCGAACGGGGTGATCCGTAGGCCCGGCACCTCGGCCTTGACCAGCTCGTCCACGGCGCGCACGTCGCACAGGGCATGGCTGCACCGGGCCATCTCGGACATCACGGCGAGCTCCCCGGCCCGCGCCTGCGCGAGGACGGTGACGGCGACCGCGCCCGCCTTCATCACGGCCAGCCAGCAGGCCGCCAGCCAGGGTGTCGTGGGGCCGCGCAGCAGGACCCGGTTGCCGGGGCGTACGCCCAGGTCGTCGGTGAGCACATGGGCGATCCGGTCGACCCGGTCGCGCAGCTGGCCGTACGTCCAGCGGCCGTCCTCGCCGTCGAGGAAGACGGGGCGCTCGGTGCCGAATCGTTCCACTGTGCGGTCGAGCAGTTCGGCTCCGCAGTTGAGCCGGTCGGGATAGGCCAGCTCGGGCAGGTCGAGCAGCAGGCGCGGCCACTGCTCTCCGGGCGGCAGATGGTCGCGGGCGAAGGTGTCCTGGTGGGCCGAGGGCGTCAGCTCCATGCGTCCGTCCCCCTGTCGGGTGGGATCGTCGTGGTGGGGTCGACCGTCGCCCAACGAGCGTATCGTGATGGTGACGACAGTCAACGGTTCGCGATACGTCGGTCTGGGCGGCGCGCTCCGAGTGGCCTCCTCGACCCGGCCGGCCGGGTCCCGGAGACCGCCGGGACGGGCCCGTCCCGGCCGGTCCCGCCGTCGGCGCGCGAGCGCGCCAGAGAGGGCGCCCACATGCCCGCATTCTCGCTCGATCCGGAACAGACCACCTGGTGTGCGCGGCTGCGGACCCTCGCGGCCGAGCGGCTCGTGCCGCTCGCCGAGAAGGGCGAGCCCGGGCGCGTCAACCGGCCCCTCGTGGCCGCCCTGGGCGAGCTCGGCCTGCTCGCCCGGCTCTTCGACTCCGGCGCCCTGGACCTGTGCCTGATGCGCGAGTCCCTCGCCCAGGTCTGCACGGAGGCCGAGACGGCGCTCGCCCTCCAGGGCCTCGGCGCCCACCCCGTCGCCGCCTTCGGCACCCCCGAGCAGCGCGAACGCTGGCTGCCCGAGGTCGTCGCGGGCCGCGCCGTCGCCGCCTTCGCCCTCTCCGAGCCGGACGCCGGCTCCGACGCCGCCGCCCTCGCCCTGCGCGCCGTCCCCGACCCCGCCACCGGCGGCTGGCGGCTGCACGGCGAGAAGCGCTGGATCTCCAACGCGCCCGAAGCGGACTTCATGACGGTGTTCGCCCGTACGGGGGATCTGGACGGGGCGGAGGGCGCGGACGGCCTCCACGGCGCGGGCGGCGCGGATGGCTCGGGCGACTCGTACGGCCCCCACGGCCCAGGCGGCACGAGCCGAGCGAGCCGAACGACGGGAACGAGCGAAACGAGCGGAACGAGCCGAACGAGGGGAGCAGGAGGTGCCCGGGGTGTCACCGCGTTCCTGGTGCCCGCCGACCGGCCCGGGCTCACCGGGGAGCCGCTGGACATGCTCGCCCCGCACGCCATCGGCGGTCTGGCCTTCGACGGCGTCCCCGTCGGGCCCGAGGACCTCCTCGGGGAGCCCGGCCAGGGCTTCCGGGTCGCCATGAACACCCTCAACCTGTTCCGGCCCAGCGTCGGCGCCTTCGCCGTCGGCATGGCCCAGGCGGCCCTCGACTCGACCCTCGCCCACACCGCCGGCCGCCCGGCCTTCGGCGGCGTCCTCGCCGACCTCCAGGCCGTCTCCCACCAGGTCGCCGAGATGGCCACCCGTACCGAGGCCGCCCGGCTGCTCGTCTACGCGGCGGCCGAGGCCCACGACCGGGGCGACCCGGACGTGCCCCGCCGGGCCGCGATGGCCAAGCTGCTCGCCACCGAGACCGCGCAGTACGTGGTCGACGCCGCCGTCCAGCTGCACGGCGCCCGCGCCCTCCAGCGCGGGCACCTCCTCGAACACCTCTACCGGGAGGTGCGGGCGCCGCGCATCTACGAGGGGGCCACCGAGGTGCAGCGCACGATCATCGCGAAGGAGCTCTACCGGCACGCGGCCACGCGTACGGACCCGGACAGCACGGAAACGGCGTCCGCGCGCCGCTCCGGGGCAGGAGTACCCGCATGAGCCTGCACCGCCACAACCCGGCCGACCTCTCCCCGCCCACCGGCTTCAGCCACGCCGTCACGGCCACCGGTTCCCGGTTCGTCTTCCTCGCCGGGCAGACCAGCCTCGACCGCGACGGCAAGGTGACGGGCGAGACGCTGCCCGAGCAGTTCGAGACGGCGCTCGGCAACCTGCTCACGGCGCTCCGGCACGCCGGCGGCTCGCCCGCCGACCTGGCCCGCGTCACGGTGTACGCCACCGACGTCGCCGACTACCGGCTGCACGCCGCCGAACTCGGGCGCATCTGGCACCGGTTGGCGGGCCGCGACTACCCGGCGATGGCCGTGATCGGGGCCGTACGGCTGTGGGACGAGCAGGCGTTGGTGGAGCTCGACGGGTTCGCCGTGCTCCGCTAGCGGACCCGGGCGTAGATCAACTGGTCCCGTGCGGGGGGTGGGCTTAGGGTCGAAAGGTGGACTGACCGGCCCACGGCTGCCTCAGGCGAGGGCGAGATGCCCCATGAGTACCCCCAAGCCGACCACCCCGCAGCAGGGCGTCGCCACGAAGAAGGGCGGCGACGGCAAAGGCATCGCCCTCTTCGTGATCGCCTCCTGCCAGTTGATGGTCGTTCTCGACATCACCATCGTGAACATCGCGCTCCCGCACATCCAGAGCGCGCTGGGCTTCTCCACCACCAGCCTGTCGTGGGTGGTCAACGCCTACACCCTCACCTTCGGCGGTCTGCTGCTCCTCGGCGGCCGTGCCGGTGACATCCTCGGCCGCCGCCGCACCTTCATCTTCGGCGTCCTGCTCTTCGGACTCGCCTCCCTGCTCGGCGGGTTCGCCCAGGCCGAGTGGCAACTGCTCGCCGCCCGCGCCCTCCAGGGCGTCGGCGGTGCCATCGCCTCGCCGACCTCCCTCTCCCTGATCACCACCACCTTCGACGAGGGCCCCGAACGCAACCGTGCCTTCGGCGTGTTCGCGGGCGTCTCGGCGGCCGGCGGCGCGATCGGACTGCTGGCCGGCGGCATCCTCGTCGAATGGCTCAACTGGCGCTGGGTGTTCTTCGTGAACGTGCCCATCGCCCTGCTCATCGCCTTCCTCACGCCCCGGCACGTCAAGGAGTCCGAACGGCACCCCGGGCACTTCGACATCGCCGGCGCGCTCACCTCGACGCTGGGCATGGTGTCGCTGGTGTACGGCTTCATCCGCGCCGCCCAGCAGGGCTGGCGCGACCCGTACACGCTGGCGTCCTTCGGCACCGCCGTCGTCCTGCTCGTCGCCTTCGTCTTCGTGGAGCGGCGCTCGCGGCAGCCGATCACCCCGCTGCACATGTTCGCCGACCGCAACCGGTCCGGCACGTACGGGATCATGCTCTGTCTCGCCGCGGCGATCTTCGGGATGTTCTTCTTCCTCACCCTCTTCGTGCAGAACGTCCTGGGCTTCAGCCCGCTCGAAGCCGGTCTGGCCTTCCTGCCGGTCAGCGTCGTCATCGCGATCCTCGCCGGGATCACCTCCCAGCTGCTGCCCCGCTTCGGGCCGAAACCCTTCATGGTCGTCGGCTCGCTCTGCCTGGCGGCCGGCCTGTCCTGGCTGACCTTCACCAACGTCGACTCGACGTACGTCGGCAGCATCCTCGGCCCGATGCTGGTGCTCAGCGCGGGCATGGGCATGATGTTCGTCTCGCTGACCCTGATGGCCCTCTCCAACGTGGCCCCGTACGAGGCGGGCGCGGCCTCCGGACTCCTCAACGCGACCCAGCAGGTGGGCGGTTCGCTGGGCCTCTCCATCCTGGTGACGGTCTTCGGCACGGCCAGCCGCAACGAGGCCGACACCCAGGTCCCCGCCTTCCTGTCCCAGGCCGGACCGCTGGAGAAGGCCCAGTTCGCCAAGACCGGCCAACTCCCGAAGTCCTTCGCCGACCAGGTCCTCACCAGCGGCGTCACGGCCGGTTTCATCGTCGCGGCGGCCTTCGCGATCGTCTCCTTCCTGATCGCCGTCTTCGCGATCAAGGTCCGCCCCTCCGACATCGAACGCCTCAAGGGCGGCGGCGTGATGCCGGGCGCGGGCTGACCGCCCGCCCGCCCCGTTTTCGTACAACCATGCGATCCCCTCGGCGGTCTTGATCACGAACGGCCACGCCCTCCGGCGCGACCGTCACCGTGACCCTCACCGAGACCCTCACTGAGACCCTCTCCGTGACCCTCGCCGAGACCTAAGGACCGTCAGGAACGCATGAGAACAGCCCGACACACCACGGCGACGGCCGCCGCCGTGGTGCTCGCCGCGGCCGGTGGTCTGCTCACCACCACCGCGACCCCCGCCTCCGCGGCGGTGAGCTGCGCCTCTCCCGCCTACAAGCGGGAGTTCTTCGCCAACACCACCCTCACCGGCACCCCCAAGCGCACCGACTGCGACAGCGCCGTCAACGAGAGCTGGACCGGCGCCCCGGCCTACGGGCTGCCCAAGGACCGCTTCGGCGTCCGCTGGACGGTGACCCGCGACTTCGGCTCCGGCGGTCCGTTCACGCTGCCCTTCGAGACCCGCGACGGCATCCGCGTCTACCTGGACGGCGCCCGCAGGTACGACATCTGGGGCGACTACACCACCATCCAGAAGCGGACCCTGAACCTCACGATCCCCAAGGGCCGCCACACCCTGCGCGTCGACTTCGTCAACTGGACCGGCCCCGCGAACGTGAAGTTCTCGTACGCGCCCCGCACCACGGCCGCCGTCGACAAGGTCAAGCCGCTCACCCCGGCCGGCGCCACCGTCGCGTACGACAAGGCGAGCGGCCGGGCCAAGGTCTCCTGGGCCCGCAACCAGGAGATGGACCTCGCCGGCTACCGCGTCTACCGGCGCCCGGACGGACAGCCCTTCCCGGCCCGGCCGCTCGCGACGACCACCGCGCTCACCTTCACCGACACCCCGCCCGCCACGGGCGGGCGCTTCCTCTACGAGGTCCGCGCCTACGACCGGGCCAACAATGAGGCCCCCGGCACCGCCGACCTCGCCGTCACCACCGCCGACCGCACCCCGCCCGGCGTGCCCGCGGCGGTCACCGCCGCGGTCGCCGCGAACTCGGTGCTCGTGTCCTGGCAGCCGGTCCCCGAAGCCGCCGCCTACCAGGTCCTCCGCTCCGGCACGGCGGACGGCACCTACACCCCGGTCTCCGCCTGGCAGACCACCACCGAGTACCGGGACACGACCGCCGACATCCGGCAGCAGTGGTACTACAAGGTGGCGGCCCGCGACGCCGCCGGCAACGCGTCCGCCCCCTCCGCGCCCGGCACCACCGGCGCGCCGGACACCACGGCCCCCGAACCGGTCACCGCCCTGACGAGCGAGGGCACGACCTCCGGCAACGCCCTCACCTGGACGCCCTCCACCTCGCCCGACACCGTCGGCTACGAGATCCACACGGCCCCGGCCGGCCAGGAGGACCCGGACGGCCCCGACTTCGTGACCGGACCCGCCTTCCAGGACTCCTTCGCCGAGGTCGGCGTCCCGTACGCCTACCGGGTCACCGCCGTCGACGCGTACGGCAACCGCTCGCCCGTCGAAGCGGTGGCCGCCACCCGCCCGGCCCCGGCGGACGTACCGACCCCGACGCTCACCGCGGGCCAGCCGACCGACTCGTACAACCGCGTGACGTTCACCCTCCCGGAGGGCACGCCCACGAGCACGATCTCCGGCTACCGCCTCTACCGCCGCACGGCCGTCCACACCCCCTGGACCGCGGTCGACCTGGTCAACTCCGGCCGCTACGCCACCGACCGCACCGCCCCGCTCGGCCGCTCCTCCTACTACGTGGTCGCCGTGGACCGCGAGGGCCGCGAGGGCACCCCGTCCAACGACACCACCATCGAACGCGCCACCCCCGTCCTCACCACCCCCCTGAGCCCGCCCCGTCTGACCGTCGTCCAGGACGTCCGCATCGCCGTCAAGGTCGACGTCCAGCCGGCCGAGACCGACCTGGGCAAGGGCATCAGCGGCTACACCTGGCGCGCCTCGTGCGCCCCCACCGGCGGCTGGCGAACCACCCCGGCCACGAACGACAAGCCGACCAGAATCGACTTCTACGCCCCCTCCGCGGGCCCCTGCACACTGGAGGTCTACGCCCTGGGCCACTACGGCAGCGGGAGCAGCCTGACGTCGGCGAGCCAGGAGTTCTTCTGGACGCGGTGACCTGACGCGTGCACGCGACGGCCCGCCGGACATGCGTCCGACGGGCCGTCCGGCTTCTCGGAGATCGTTTCACCCCACTCCGGAGCGTTTCGGGACAGCGAGGCCGAATCGGCGTGGTTTCGCGAGGTGCCGGTCATGCGGACCCTGACTACAGGTCACCGGAGTCGGCAGAGCCGAGGGGGAATCCGCAGTGTCTGAGCTGTCGTACGTGCCCGTGCTCCAAGCTCGACCTCATGCGGTGGAGGCGTACGGCTGGCTGCAACCGACCGACCAGCGACACATCGCACCCCTGTGGAACCTGTCACCGAGGCCGGGAGTCGCCGTTCCCGCCCTCGCCGCCGCCCTGGGCAAGGAGCTCCGCTCGGTGAGCCGTGTCCAGCGTCACGGTGCCGCCTGGATCGATGCGCCGTTCGCGGACGAGGTGCAGGCAGCGGTGCTGGCCGATCTGCTGGACGAGTACTGCGTGTACGGAAGGCTCCGACCGGTGACCGGACCGGACCGGTCGCTTCTCCAACAGAGCGCTGCCTTCGCCGCGGCGGCTCGCGGTGGGCGCGGGATCGGGATTCGTGTCCGCGTCACGGGGGAGTGGGACGCCGGGGCGGCAGAAGTCGTGCGCTCCCTGGTGCGACGTGCCGCACCGGAAGTCGACGCGGACCTGCTCCTGGACATGGGCGGTGTGCTCGCGGACCGACCCGACGCGGGCAAGGAGGCCCTTCGGGCCCTCGACGCGCTGTTTCCTCTCACTCCCTGGCGTGATGTCTGCGTACTGAGCGGCGGATTTCCCCGGGTCACCGCGGAGATGTTGGAGCGAGGTCTCTGCGAAGAGCCGCGAGGGGACTGGGAGATGTGGCGCGGCATCGCACAGAGTCGGCGGGCCTACGTTCCTGTGCTGAGGTACGGCGACTACGGGACTCAGCACGCGGACGCGATAGCCGAGGTGCCGAGGCCGCCCGACCAGAAGGGCGGCCCGGACTGGGGATTCCTTCGCTACACGACCGAGCGGGAGTTCGTCCTGTCCAAAGTCCTGCACAAGGGCAGGGAGCGGAGCGAGAAGATCGCGTTCAACCGAGCGGCGGCACGCGAGATCGTCGATCAGCCCGACTTCCGCGGACCCATGGCCGGTGCGGGCGAGACCTGGCTCCGCGACTGCGCCGGAGGGGGCGGGAGCACCGGTGCGTTCGCGAAATGGCTGACGGTGGGCAACGCTCAGCACGTGTCCTACGTCGCCCGCACTCTGCGACAGCACTGAACGTCGGCGAACCATCGCGATGCCCCTACCGGATTCCGAGAGGGAACCGTTCCACGAAGCCCCGACTGCTGTGCCCGTCCCCGGCGAGTGACGCGGAACGCTTCAGCCGGGTGCGACGGATCGAGCCCCATCGCCTTCTCAGGGGGATGGGGCTCGATCCTTCACATAGCAGCTGTCTCAGATGTCCCGGAAGATCTCGATCTGCGCCCCCACCGAGTTGAGGCGCTCCGCGAGCTCCTCGTACCCCCGGTTGATGACGTAGACGTTGCGCAGCACCGAGGTGCCCTCGGCCGCCATCATCGCGAGGAGGACGACCACGGCCGGGCGGAGGGCCGGCGGGCACATCATCTCGGCGGCGCGCCAGCGGGTGGGGCCCTCGACCAGGACGCGGTGGGGGTCCAGGAGCTGGAGGCGGCCGCCGAGGCGGTTGAGGTCGGTGAGGTAGATGGCGCGGTTGTCGTAGACCCAGTCGTGGATCAGGGTCTTGCCCTGGGCCGTGGCCGCGATGGCCGCGAAGAAGGGCACGTTGTCGATGTTGAGGCCCGGGAAGGGCATCGGGTGGATCTTGTCGATCGGCGCCTCCAGTTTGGAGGGGCGGACCGTCAGGTCGACCAGGCGGGTGCGGCCGTTGTCCGCCGCGTACTCGGGCGAGCGGTCGTGGTCGAGGCCCATCTCCTCCAGGACGGCGAGCTCGATCTCCATGAACTCGATCGGGACCCGGCGGATGGTCAGCTCGGACTCCGTGACGACGGCCGCGGCGAGCAGGCTCATCGCCTCGACCGGGTCCTCGGAGGGGGAGTAGTCGACGTCGACGTCGATCTGCGGGACGCCGTGCACGGTCAGCGTGGTCGTGCCGATGCCGTCGACCCGTACGCCCAGCGCCTCCAGGAAGAAGCACAGGTCCTGGACCATGTAGTTGGAGGACGCGTTGCGGATGACGGTCACGCCGTCGTGGCGGGCCGCCGCCAGGAGGGCGTTCTCGGTCACCGTGTCGCCGCGCTCGGTCAGGACGATCGGGCGGTCCGGGGAGACGGACCGCTCCACCTGGGCGTGGTACAGGTTGTCGGTCGCCGTGATGTCGAGGCCGAAGCGGCGCAGCGCGATCATGTGCGGCTCGATCGTGCGGGTGCCGAGGTCGCAGCCGCCGGCGTACGGCAGCTTGAAGCGGTCCAGGCGGTGCAGCAGCGGGCCGAGGAACATGATGATGGAGCGGGTGCGGATCGCCGCCTCGGCGTCGATCGACTCCATGTCCAGCTCGGCCGGCGGCACGATCTCCAGGTCGACGCCCTCGTTGATCCAGCGGGTGCGGACACCGATGGAGTTGAGGACCTCCAGGAGACGGAAGACCTCCTCGATGCGCGCGACCCGGCGCAGCACCGTGCGGCCCTTGTTGAGCAGCGAGGCGCAGAGCAGCGCGACGCACGCGTTCTTGCTCGTCTTGACGTCGATCGCGCCGGAGAGGCGGCGGCGGCCGACGACCCGCAGATGCATCGGGCCGGCGTAACCGAGAGAGACGATCTCGCTGTCGAGCGCCTCGCCGATACGGGCGATCATCTCAAGGCTGATGTTCTGGTTGCCGCGCTCGATCCGGTTGACCGCGCTCTGGCTCGTGCCGAGCGCCTCGGCGAGCTGCGTCTGCGTCCAGCCACGGTGCTGGCGGGCGTCACGGATGAGCTTGCCGATGCGTACGAGGTAGTCGTCTGCCATGCCGTCACGTTATCTCAGATATGAGATGGCGCTCGCGGTGGGGTGGTCCATCAGGGTGACAGGGTGTGCGCAAGAGAGTGACGTGCCGCCCGTGGAGGGGGAGTTCGCGCCCCGACTTCAGGGCGCGCGAGACGCCTTCTCCTCGCTGACGGGTCGTGAAGCCCAACCTCGCCCCACTCTCGTCGATCGTCCCTCTATGTCCTCTTTATGGCAATCGCTCCGCGTCCGTACGGGTCGTCAGCCCGCGTCCCGCAGCCGGACCCGCTGGATCTGGCGCGCCAGCGCCCGCCGCGCCGACGGCGCACCGGCCTCGGCGCCCCCGCCCTCCGGCTCCTGTGTGTCGAGCGCCCTCGCGATCCGGTCGTACGCCTCCCGGTACGCGCCCGGCAGTTCCCTCGCGCGCTCCCGCAGGTCCGCCTCGACCAGGCGGCGCAGGGCGTCCACGTTCTGCGGGGTGAACCGCTTCCGGCCGCGCGCCAGCGCGTGCACCGGCCGCGAGCAGTGGGCCGTGCCGTCCAGCGCCTCCGACAGCTCCTCGGCGAGACCCCACAGGCGCCCTTCGAGCCACGGCGTGTCGTCCCGGTCGAGCGACGCCGGGTCCGCCGCCTCCCCGGCGCGCGGCTTGGACACCTGCTTGGAGACGGCCGGCTGGCTCATTCCCGCCAGTCGCGCGAGCCGGTCCTGCGTCCAGCCGGCGTCGGCGAACACCTGGATCATCTCGGCGCGCGTCCGGCGCATCTCCTCGCCCGCCCGGATGACCTCGTTCATCCCGGCGAAGAGGTCCTCGACCTGTCGCTCGGTCAGGCCGGCGGGTGCCGCGCCGGTGTCCGCGCCGGCTCCCGTATCCGCACCCGCACCCGCGCCCATGCCCGCACCCGCGCTCGTACCCGTACCCGCGCTCGTACCCGTACCCGTGCCGTCGTCCTTGGAGGTCATAACTCAGTTATACCCGTTCTGGACAGCGTCCATAACTCGGTTATATAACGTGGTTATGACCTACGCAGAGGTGCCCTCGTCCCCGCTCCACCACTCCGCCCCCGACGGCACCCGACTGGCCTACCGCCGCCTCACCGGCTCGGATGCCGGCTCGGACGCCGGCCCAGGCGCCGGTGCGGGCTCCCGCTCGGACTCCCGCTCGGACTCCGCCCCCGGCGTCCCGCTCCTCTGCGTCCCCGGCGGTCCCGCCGACTCCGTCTATCTCGGCGACCTCGGCGGGCTCTCCGCCCACCGCCCCCTGGTGATCCCCGACCTGCGCGGCACCGGCCGCTCCGACGTGCCCGCCGACCCCTCCTCGTACCGCTGCGATCGTCTCGTCGAGGATGTCGAGGCGCTCCGCCGCCACCTCGGGCTCGACCGCGTCGACCTGCTCGGCCACTCCGCGGGCGCCAACATCGCCAGCCAGTACGCCGCCCGCTACCCGCACCGTGTCCGGCGGCTCGCCCTGGTCGCCCCCGGGATGCGGGCCGTCGGGGTGGACGTCGCCCCGGAGGTCCGGCGCGAGCTGGCGCTGGCGAGGGCGGGCGAGGCGTGGTTCCCGGGGGCCTTTGCCGCTCTGGAGGCGATCGTCGCGGGGGAGGGGAGCGACTGGGAGGCCATCGCTCCGTTCCTCTACGGGCGCTGGGACGAGGCCGCCCGGCGCCATCACGTCGAGGGGCGGCCGGACAACCCCGAGGCCGTCGCAGGTTTCGGCGCCGACGGCGCCTTCACTCCGGACGCCACCCGCGCGGCGCTCGCCGCCTTCCCCGGTCCGGTCCTCCTGCTCGCCGGGGCCCATGACCTGAACAGCCCGCCGAGCGCTGTGGCGGAGTTCGCCGGCCTCTTCCCCCGGGCCGATCTCACCGTCCAGCCGGGAGCCGGGCACTATCCGTGGCTCGACGACCCGGCGCGGTTCACGGCGCGCCTGGCCGCCTTCCTTTCGGAGTGACGGGAGCCGCGGATCCGCCGGTGGCCAGCGCTACTGGGGGTTGCCGTTGGCGGCGAGGTGGGCGCGCATCTCCATGTAGGCACGCTCGGAGTGGAGGTTGGCCGGGTCGTGCTTGAACCGGAGGTAGTTGTAGAGGACCTTCACGCACTCGTCCCGGGTGGTGTAGGACGCGTCGGAGTCCAGCTCGAGTCCCCCGGTGACCTCCCTCGGCTTCCCGTCGGCCGCCACGTATACCGGGTGCCAGATGAGCTTCACCGCCGGGTTGAGGTCCATGAGCACGCGCAGTTGCGGGACCTCCTGCGAGATGAGGACGCTTTCGGGGTTGAACGAGCGCAGAAAGATGTGGACGGGGCCCTGGGCATGGTTCACGAAGGCTTTGGACAGGACGTTCCACATCGGAGTCTTGAGCATCCAGTCGGAGGTCAAGGTCAGCTTGTCGACCACGCCCCCGAAGGGGGTGGACTCCAGCGGGGTGTGGCCCTTGCCGAGGGCGTAGTCGCTGATCTCCCTGCCGCCCGACCAGAGGGCCAGCGTCGGCGTCTCGACCTTCAGGTAGCGGGCGATGAGCTTCACCAGATTCTGGTACCAGGTGTTCGACGCGCGATGGTCGCGCTGGTCCTGGCGCTTGGCGTGCTTCGCCATGGCCTCGTCGTTGAGCTGCCCCTGTTCGGCGATGCCGCCGAGGATGAGCTGCCAGGCGGCGTCCGTGACGTCGTCGGGGAAGCCCGCCCGAGCCATCGTGTCGCGGAAGGTGCCCCACTCGCCGTGCGCGGTGGGATCGGCGGCATGCCGCCGCGCCTCCTCCCTGACATCCGGTTCTTCCTGGCGCTGCACCCAGCGCGTCACGGCCGCGTTGCCCGCCGTCCGTTGGAGGTCGGCGAGTACGGCGGGGTGCGGCACCTGCCGGGCGGAGTGCCTCGGGGCCGCGCCCTGTGCCTGCCTGCTCGGTGCTGACGTGGCCGTCGGTGACACCGCAGGCGCCCTTGTCTCGTACATGCTTGCCAGCTCTCCAGCTCTCCAGGTCTCCAGGTCGCTGTTCGGTCCCCGGAACCCGAGATTAGGGCCTCCGCGCGGCCCCTGTGAGGGCCGAAAGGGCAGCCGGAAGGGCACGACGCGCATCACGCGACACGAGGGTCGAAGTCCGTCGACATCGCGTGGTCACGCTCCAGCCGGGACGTGCACCCCATGCGCCGCAGCGCCGTGGCCGCCCCGCACATGCCCGGAAGCTGGCATGCCGGGCATGACCGACCGCCGGTGATGTACTAGAGTTATCTCGACATCGAGATATCTGCCGAGGCGCACCGCTGCCGCCAGCCCGGTAAGGGTTACCTAACTTAGCCTTACCTTAGCGGACCCGCGACGTGTACGTGGCGGCAGGATGTGGTGGAACGCGCACATATATGAAGGAGACTGTCGTGTCGGCGAACAGCTTCGACGCCCGCGCCACGCTGCGCGTGGGTGACGAGTCGTACGAGATCTTCAAGCTGGACAAGGTCGAGGGCTCCGCCCGGCTGCCTTACAGCCTGAAGGTTCTCCTGGAGAACCTGCTCCGCACCGAGGACGGCGCGAACATCACCGCCGACCACATCCGGGCGCTCGGCGACTGGGACTCCCAGGCCCAGCCGAGCCAGGAGATCCAGTTCACGCCGGCGCGCGTGATCATGCAGGACTTCACCGGCGTGCCCTGCGTCGTCGACCTCGCCACCATGCGCGAGGCCGTCGCCGCCCTCGGCGGTGACCCGGCGAAGATCAACCCGCTCTCCCCGGCCGAGATGGTCATCGACCACTCCGTCATCGCCGACAAGTTCGGCACCAACGACGCGTTCGCGCAGAACGTCGAGCTGGAGTACGGCCGCAACAAGGAGCGCTACCAGTTCCTGCGCTGGGGCCAGACCGCCTTCGACGACTTCAAGGTCGTCCCGCCGGGCACCGGCATCGTGCACCAGGTGAACATCGAGCACCTGGCCCGCACCGTCATGGTCCGCAACGGCCAGGCGTACCCCGACACCCTCGTCGGCACCGACTCGCACACCACCATGGTCAACGGCCTCGGCGTGCTGGGCTGGGGCGTCGGCGGCATCGAGGCCGAGGCCGCGATGCTGGGCCAGCCGGTCTCCATGCTGATCCCGCGCGTCGTCGGCTTCAAGCTGACCGGCGAGCTGCCCGCCGGCACCACCGCCACCGACCTGGTGCTGACCATCACCGAGATGCTGCGCAAGCACGGCGTCGTCGGCAAGTTCGTCGAGTTCTACGGTGAGGGCGTCGCCGCCACCTCCCTCGCGAACCGCGCCACCATCGGCAACATGTCGCCCGAGTTCGGCTCCACCGCCGCGGTCTTCCCGATCGACGGCGAGACCCTGAGCTACCTCAAGCTCACCGGCCGCTCCGAGCAGCAGGTCGCGCTCGTCGAGGCGTACGCCAAGGAGCAGGGCCTCTGGCTCGACCCGGCCGCCGAGCCCGACTTCTCCGAGAAGCTGGAGCTCGACCTCTCCACGGTCGTCCCGTCGATCGCCGGCCCGAAGCGCCCGCAGGACCGCATCGTCCTCGCGAACGCCGCCGCGCAGTTCGCCCAGGACGTGCGCAACTACGTCGCCACCGCCGACGAGGCGGGCGAGGAGTCCTTCCCGGCCTCCGACGCCCCGGCCGTCAGCAACGGTGTCCCGTCGAACCCGGTCCAGGTGACCGCCCCCGACGGCACCACCTACACGATCGACCACGGCGCCGTCACCGTCGCCGCGATCACCTCCTGCACCAACACGTCGAACCCGTACGTCATGGTCGCCGCCGCGCTCGTCGCGAAGAAGGCCGTGGAGAAGGGCCTGACCCGCAAGCCGTGGGTCAAGACCACCCTCGCCCCGGGCTCGAAGGTCGTCACCGACTACTTCGACAAGGCGGGCCTGACCCCGTACCTCGACAAGGTCGGCTTCAACCTCGTCGGCTACGGCTGCACCACCTGCATCGGCAACTCCGGCCCGCTGCCGGAGGAGGTCTCCAAGGCCGTCAACGAGCACGACCTCGCGGTCACCTCGGTCCTCTCCGGCAACCGGAACTTCGAGGGCCGCATCAACCCCGACGTCAAGATGAACTACCTGGCCTCCCCGCCGCTGGTCGTCGCGTACGCCCTCGCGGGTTCCATGAAGGTGGACATCACCAAGGACGCCCTCGGTGTCGACCAGGACGGCAAGCCGGTCTACCTGGCGGACATCTGGCCCTCCGAGGCCGAGGTCAACGACGTCGTCGCCAACGCCATCGGCGAGGACATGTTCAACAAGTCCTACCAGGACGTCTTCGCGGGCGACGCCCAGTGGCAGGCCCTGTCGATCCCGACCGGCAACACCTTCGAGTGGGACGCCGAGTCCACCTACGTGCGCAAGCCCCCGTACTTCGAGGGCATGACGATGGAGACCACCCCGGTCACCGACATCGCCGGCGCCCGTGTCCTGGCCAAGCTGGGCGACTCGGTCACCACCGACCACATCTCCCCGGCCGGTGCCATCAAGGCCGACACCCCGGCCGGCAAGTACCTCACCGAGCACGGTGTGGAGCGTCGTGACTTCAACTCCTACGGCTCGCGCCGAGGCAACCACGAGGTCATGATCCGCGGCACCTTCGCCAACATCCGCCTGCGCAACCAGATCGCGCCGGGCACCGAGGGCGGCTTCACCCGCGACTTCACCCAGGCCGACGCGCCGGTGTCGTTCATCTACGACGCCTCGCAGAACTACCAGGCCGCCGGCACCCCGCTGGTCATCCTGGGCGGCAAGGAGTACGGCTCCGGCTCGTCCCGCGACTGGGCGGCCAAGGGCACGGCCCTCCTCGGCGTCAAGGCCGTCATCACCGAGTCGTACGAGCGCATCCACCGCTCGAACCTCATCGGCATGGGCGTCCTCCCGCTCCAGTTCCCGGCCGGCCAGACGGCCGACTCGCTCGGCCTGACCGGCGAGGAGACCTTCTCCATCGCCGGCATCACCGAGCTGAACGAGGGCACGACCCCGAGCACGGTCAAGGTCACCACCGACACCGGTGTCGAGTTCGACGCGGTCGTCCGCATCGACACCCCCGGTGAGGCGGACTACTACCGCAACGGCGGCATCATGCAGTACGTGCTGCGCAACCTGATCCGCGGCTAAGGGATCAGACGTAAGGGCCCGTCCCCCAGGGGGACGGGCCCTTACGCATGCGCCGGGACGGTCAGCCCAGCAGTTCCACCTCCGCCAGTTCGCCCGTCGCCACCAGGCGGTACCTCGCGTACGAGCCCGGCGCGGCCACCGTGAACACCCGGGTCTGCCGGTCCCACGCGAAGGACTCGCCCGCCCGCCGGTCCAGCTCCTTCCAGGTGACGCCGTCCGCCGAGCCCTGGAGCACCCAGCCCGCCGGCGCCTTCGCCCGGTCGGCGGAGGAGGTCAGCGTGTACTGGACGGCCTTCCCGGGCGCCGCCACCGGCAGCTCCACCGGGCCGGCCAGCGGCCCCGCCGTCGCCGAGGTGTCGTCGAAGAGCGCGCCCGCGCCCTTCACCAGGTCCGCCCGAGGCGTCGGCACCTCGTCGTCCCGGGTGACCGAGACCGGGGCGGCCGAGCGGCCGGTGCCCCACGCCGAGGGCTTCGCACCCATGTCGAACCTGAGCGTGCCGCCCTTCGCCAGCAGGTCGTGCGGCAGCGCCGTCGACGTCCACCGCTTCCCGTTCAGCTTCACGCCCTGCACGTAGATGTTCCGGGCGCTGTTGCGCGGCGCCTCCACGACCAGCGTGCGCCCGTTGTCCATCCGCACCGTCGCCTTCGTGAAGAGCGGCGAGCCGATCGCGTACTCCCCGCTGCCCATCACCAGCGGGTAGAAGCCGAGCGCCGAGAAGAGGAACCAGGCCGACTGCTCGCCGTTGTCCTCGTCGCCGTGGTAGCCCTGGCCGATCTCACTGCCGGTGTAGAGGCGGGAGAGGACCTCGCGGACCTTCTCGGCCGTCTTCCACGGCTGCCCGGCCGCGTCGTACATGTACGGCACGTGGTGGGCGACCTGGTTCGAGTGCCCGTACATGCCCATCCGCACGTCCCGCGCCTCGGTCATCTCGTGGATCACGCTGCCGTACGAGCCGGCGACGTCGGGGCTCGCCGTCTCGGGCGTCGAGAAGTAGGCGTCCAGCTTCTTCGCGAGGCCCGCCCGCCCGCCGTACAGGTTGGCCAGGCCCCGGGAGTCCTGCGGGGCGGTGAAGGCGTAGCCCCAGCCGTTGGTCTCCGTGTAGTCGTAGCCCCAGACGCGCGGGTCGTACGTCTCCGAGGGCAGCCGCCAGGCACCCTTGGCGTCCCGCCCCTGGAAGAAGCCGGCCTTCGCGTCGAAGAGCGAGACGTACTTCCGCGCCCGGTCGAGGAAGTACGCCGACTCCTCGCGGTAGCGCTTCTTGCCGGTCTTCTCGTAGAGGGCCCGGCCCATCTTCGCGATCCCGTAGTCGTTGAGGTACCCCTCCAGGGACCAGGACAGGCCCTCGTGGGTCTCCGTCGACGCGTAGCCGGTGAAGGGCGAGGTCTCCATGCCCTTGCGGCCGACGCCCCGGGTCGGCGCGACGACGGTGGCGTTCTTCAGGGCCGCCTCGTACGCCGCCTCCCCGTCGAAGTCCACGCCCTTCACGTACGCGTCCGCGAAGGCCACGTCCGAGGAGGTGCCGGTCATCAGGTCCGCGTAGCCGGGGGAGGACCAGCGGGAGATCCAGCCGCCGTCCTTGTACTGCTGCACGAAGCCGTCGACCAGCTCGCCCGCCTTGCGCGGGGTGAGGAACGAGTAGGCCGGCCAGGTCGTCCGGTAGGTGTCCCAGAAGCCGTTGTTGACGTACGCCTTGCCGTCGACGATCTTCGCGCCGGTACGGGTCGGGGTGTCGGCGCCGGTCGGGGCGGAGAAGGGGCTGGCGTACCGGTAGCCCGAACCCACCTTCTCGAAGCCGGAGTTGGGGTACAGGTACAGCCGGTAGAGGCTGGAGTAGAGGGTGACGAGCTGGTCGTGGCTCGCGCCCTCGACGGTGACCCGGCCGAGCACCTCGTCCCAGGCGTCCTGGGCCCGCTCCCGGACGGTGTCGAAACCGGTGCCCTCGGGGATCTCGTCGGCGAGGTTCGCCTTCGCCTGGTCGACGGAGATCAGCGAGGTCGCGATCCGCAGGCCGACCGTGCGGTCCGCGCCCGCGTCGAAGCGGAAGTGCCCCTTCACGCCCGGCTCGGCCGGCTTCCCGGAGCCGGTGACCGGCGCGTCGAAGATGCCGTACACGAACATCCGCCCGGCCCCGGTGGACAGCCCGCTCTTCACGTCGGACCAGCCGGTGAAGGAGCTCGTCGCCGGGTCCAGGGTGAGTCCGCCCTGGTCGGTGACGTTGTCGAAGACGACGCTCGCGTCGGCGCCGGGGTAGCTGAAGCGCATCGCCGCCGCGTGGTCGGTGGGCGCGATCTCCGCCTTCAGGCCGTTCTCGAACGTGACGCCGTAGTAGTGCGGGCGGGCCGTCTCGTTCTCGTGCCGGAAGGGCAGCGCCCGGGCCGTCCGGTCGGCCGGCGGGGCGCCGGCGGCGGCCGAGGGCATCAGCTGGAAGGTCTGCCGGTCGCCCATCCACGGGCTCGGCTCATGGCTCACCGACAGTGCCTGAAGGGTCGGCAGGTTGTCGGCGTTGTTGCTCCGCGCGTACTCGTACAGCCAGCTCTGGGAGGCCGAATTCGTCACCGGCGTCCAGAAGTTGAAGCCGTGCGGGACGGCCGTCGCCGGGAAGGTGTTGCCGCGCGAGAAGGAGCCCGAGGAGTTCGTACCGCGGGTCGTCGAGGCGTAGTCGGAGAGCCGGGCGAGCGGCCGCACCGGCGCCTTGGGGGCCAGGGAGAGGTCGTCGATCCAGCCCTGGAACTTCGCCGGGCCCTTGGGGGAGTCGTACGCCACGAGGATCCGGTCGACGGTCTTCCCGTTCGCGACCTCGCCGATCCGCGCGGCGACCTGGTTCCACTGGTTGACGTAGAGCCGCTTGGCGGCGCCCTGCCCCCGCGGGGTGAGGAGCCCGCCGTGCGTGTCGGTGGCGCCGAGCTCGCTCAGGTAGGTGCCGTCGGTGAAGGCCAGGTCGACGGCGACGTTCGTCGCCGGGTAGTTCAGGTCGGTCTCGTTCATCGCCGGGAAGATCCGGTACGCCAGCTCGGTGTTCCGGACGATCCGGACGTCGACGTCGAAGACCTTGTTGTACGACCAGGCCCGGCCCTCGCCCCGGTGGGTGCCGGCGTAGCGCAGCGCCCGCTTCCCGGTGAACCCGGCGCCCGCCTTGGCGGTGGGGGAGCCGCTGGGGCCGCGGTCCGGCTGGCTGCGCATCTCCTCGGGGACGGGCTGGGAGGTGTCACCGTTCGAGAACTGAACGTCGGCGAGCTGGGTCAGGCCCGCGCCGGCGTTCCTGGTGACCTCCAGGCGGTAGTGGGCGTACGCCGTGCCGCCGCCGCCCGCGAGGTCGTAGGAGCGGGTCTCGAAGCGCTTGGCGAAGGTCTCGCCCGCGCGCGTGTCGAGGACCGTCCACTCCTTGCCGTCCGCCGAGCCCTTGAGGGTCCAGTCGCGCGGATCGCGCTCGGCGGCGTCGTTGGCCGAGGTCAGCGCGTACGTCGCCAGCTTCACGGGCGCGTCGAGGTCGAACTCGATCCACGCGGTGGGTTCGAACACCAGCCACTTCGTGCCGGGTTGGAGGTCGGTCAGGTTCTCCTTGACCTCGCCGGACGACGCGTTCTCGCCGCTGGCGCGCAGCGTCGTCACGCGGTCGGTGACGTTGCCGGGGATGCCGGTGACGAATCCGCCGTCGACCCCGCTTGTCCGCTTCTTTCCGTCAGGGCCGACTTCGACGGTGTTCCGCCAGGTCGGCTGGGTTTCTTCCGCTTCGAAGGAGCTGGTGAACTCCCGTGCGGAGAAGCCCGATCGGCTCGATTGATCCGTTCCGCCCGGAAGCGCCTGAGCCACCGTGGGAGTGAGGCTCAGGACCAATGCCGCCGAGGCTGCCAGGGAGACCGCTCTGAGAGGGGGGCGCATGCCGTGTCGTCGCTCCTGCCACTGGATGTAGACAACGTTGTCATTCTCGCCGAGCAAGTCCCCAGGAGAATGCCAAGTGGCGGGTGGTGTCAAGGGTGTTGACGGCAAAATCGGGGAGGAAACGGGGCAGAAACGCCTCCGGCATCGCCCAGGTCTCAACTCGGAGACGACTCCCGGAGAAAGCTGGTTTCGATCTTGCTCCGGCGGCGGGAAGTGGACTATACCTGTCGGCGTCCCGCCCGTCGTATCGCTGAGCACGACGGCCCGACCCATGTACGACCCAGCTGCAATTGACCGCGGTGGCGGGGCCCTTCGCCTGAGGCGAATCTGTACGGGCGACCGGTACACCGCCTGAGTCCTGAATGAAGGCGAGGACTTGAGCATGGGATCCACCTCCGCCCAGAACCATGAGGGCCTCGGCCGTCGCGATCTGATCAAGCGTTCCGCCGCCCTCGGTCTGATCTCGGTGCCGACCATGAGTTTCCTGTCCGCGTGTGCCTCCAGTGGGGGCGACGACGCGGGCAAAGACAAGCCCAAGGGCGAGAAGACCAAGGACAACCCGTTCGGTGTCGCCAAGGGCGGCAAGATCGACGTGGTCGTCTTCAAGGGCGGGTACGGCGACGACTACGCCAAGGCGTGGGAGGCCAGCTTCAACAAGAAGTGGGACATCACCGCCACCCACACCGGCACCCAGGAGATCACCGGCAAGCTGCAGCCGCGCTTCAACGCGGGCAACCCGCCGGACATCGTCGACGACTCCGGCGCCCAGAAGATCAAGATCGACGTGCTGGCGAAGAACGGGCAGCTGCTCGACCTGGCCGAGATCCTCGACGCGCCGTCCGTCGACGACCCGTCCAAGAAGGTCCGCGACACCCTGATCCCCGGCACCGTCGACGCCGGCCTCCAGGAGGGCAAGGTCGTCGCCCTCAACTACATCTACACGGTGTGGGGCCTGTGGTACTCCGGCAAGCTCTTCAAGGAGAAGGGCTGGACCGAGCCCAAGACCTGGGACGAGTTCATGGCCATCTGCAAGCAGGCCACCGCCCAGGGCATCGGCGGACTCGCCCACCAGGGCAAGTACCCGTACTACATCAACGTCGCCATCATGGACCTGATCGCCAAGAAGGGCGGTCTGGAGGCCATGAAGGCCATCGACAACCTCGACCCCAAGGCGTTCGTCGGCTCCGCCGCGGCCAAGGAGGCCGTCGAGGCGGTCTACGAGCTGGTGGAGAAGGGCTACCTGATGGCCGGCACCAACGGCCTCACCCACACCGAGTCGCAGACCCGGTGGAACCAGTACAAGGCCGTCTTCATCACCTCCGGCTCCTGGCTGGAGAACGAGCAGCTCAAGCAGACCCCGGCCGACTTCGACATGAAGTTCATGCCGATGCCGCTGCTGCCCGGCAGCGCGATGCCGTACGAGGCCATCCGCGCCGGTTCCGGTGAGCCCTTCATCATCCCCTCCAAGGCCAAGAACCTGGCGGAGGCGAAGGAGTTCATGCGGATGATGCTCTCCAAGGAGTGGTCGACGCTCTTCGCCAAGGAGGCGAACTCCCTCACCATCCTCGCGGACGGCGTGGACCCGAGCGTCAAGCTGCGCCCCGGCACCCAGTCGACGGTCGTGGCCTCCAAGGCGGCCGGCACCAACACGTTCCGCTACCTGTACACCGAGTGGTACAGCGAGATGGACACCGAGATCCAGAACGCCTCCAACGAGCTCATGGCCAAGCGCATCCAGCCGGCCGAGTGGCTCAAGCGGGCCCAGGCCGCCGTCGACAAGGCCGCCAAGGACCCGGCGTCCAAGAAGAACCACCGCGACTGACCGCGACCGCGTAGCACACCGGGGACATCAGGGACAGGAACGCCATGCGCAAAGGGCAGTACCAGTTCGTCACGGGATTTCTCTTCGTACCCGTGGCCCTCTATCTGGTCTTCGTCATCTGGCCGTACATCCAGACGATCGGCTACTCGCTGACCGACTGGAAGGGCCAGTCGCAGACCTTCTCCTTCGTCGGACTCGACAACTACGTCGCCCTGTTCCAGGACGACGTCTTCCTGGGAGCGATCTGGCACAACGTCCTGTTCCTGGTGTTCATCCCGGTGATCACCATCCTGCTCGCCCTCTTCCTCGCCTTCATGGTGAACGCGGGCGGGCGGGGCAAGGCCGGCGGCGTCGCGGGCGTCGCCGGATCCAAGTTCTACAAGGTCGTCTACTTCTTCCCGCAGGTGCTCTCGCTGGCGATCCTCGCGGTGCTCTTCGGCGCCGTGTACCGCAGCGACACCGGCGGCATGCTCAACGGCCTGCTGCTCAAACTGGGCCTCATCGACGCCGCCGAGCCGATCGAGTGGCTGAACGAGCCCAACTTCGTCCTGTGGGCGCTCATGGCGGTCGTCGTCTGGCACGGGGTCGGCTTCTACCTGGTGCTGTTCTCCGCCGCCATGCAGTCCATCCCCCGGGACATCTACGAGGCGGCGCTGATCGACGGCGCCGGCCGCGCCCAGTCCTTCTTCCGCATCACCCTGCCGCTGCTGTGGGACTCGGTGCAGACCGCCTGGGTCTACCTCGGCATCGTCGCCATGGACATGTTCGTCCTGGTCTCCACGATGACCTCGGGAGACTACGGCGGTGGCCCCGACCACCACAGCGAGACCATGTCGACGGTCATGATGCGCAACTTCCTCTACTTCGGGAAGAGCGGTTACGCCTGCGCCATGGGCGTGGTCATGCTGCTCCTCACCCTGATCGTGTCCGTGGTCACGCTGCGCGCCACCCGCCGCGAGCGCCTCGAGTTCTGAGCGGGAGAACGACGATGACTGCACCCATCCAGAAGTCCGACGCGAGCCCGGCCGACGGCACGGGCGGGGGCTCCGTGCCCCGGCAGCGCGCGGCGCGCAAGGACCACACGCCGGCCCCGGGCCCCGCCCGCGAGGGCGTCGTCCTCAACGTCTTCTCGCACGGCTTCCTCGCCGTGTGGGCCCTGCTGATCGTGCTGCCGCTGCTGTGGCTCGTGCTCAGCTCCTTCAAGACCGACTCCCAGATCGCCGGATCGGCCTTCGGCTGGCCGGCCAACTGGTCGCTGGACGTCTTCGGGCGGGCCTGGAGCAAGGGCATCGGCGACTACTTCGTGAACACCGTGATCGTCCTGGTGTTCTCGGTGCCGCTGACCATGCTCTTCGGCTCCATGGCCGCGTACGTCCTGGCCCGCTACCAGTTCTGGGGCAACCGGGTCATCTACTACTTCTTCGTCGCCGGCGCGATGTTCCCGGTCTTCCTGGCGCTGGTCCCGCTCTTCTTCATGGTGAAGATGCTCGGGATGCTCAACACGTACCAGGGCCTGATCCTGGTGTACGTCGCCTACTCGATGCCCTTCACCGTCTTCTTCATGCACTCCTTCTTCAGGACCCTGCCGACGGCGGTCTTCGAGGCGGCGATCCTGGACGGGGCCTCGCACACCCGGGCCTTCTTCCAGGTGATGCTGCCGATGGCCAAGCCGGGCCTGCTCAGCGTGGGCATCTTCAACACGCTGGGGCAGTGGAACCAGTTCGTCCTGCCGACCGTGCTGATGCAGCCGCAGAGCGGTGACGACCCCGAGCGGTACGTGCTCACCCAGGGCCTGATCCAGCTCCAGCAGCAGCAGGGGTACGAGACCGACCTGCCGGTGCTCTTCGCCGGCGTCACCATCGCCATGATCCCGATGCTGGTGGTCTACCTGTCCTTCCAGCGGCAGGTCCAGGCGGGTCTCACTTCGGCCACGCTCAAGTAACGACAGACCGCGCGCGGAGGTCCGGTCCCGGGGAGTCCACCCCGGGACCGGACCTTTTGCGTCCGCTTTCGGCTACCGTCGAGGACTTGACGGCGACAAGCCCTACGAAGGAGCTTGGAGTTCATAACTTGTACACGTCGTAGGGTGGAGAGAGTCAATGGAGACTCCGGGGTCGCAGTCATCGCTGCACCGGGCCAATCTGGAGCGGGTCGTCCGGGCTGTTCGGATGGCCGGATCGCTCACCCAGGCGGAGATCGCCCGGGCGACGGGCCTGTCCGCCGCCACGGTCTCCAACATCGTGCGGGAGCTGAAGGACGGCGGGACCGTCGAGGTCACCCCGACCTCCGCGGGCGGCCGCCGGGCCCGCAGCGTCTCGCTCAGCGGCGACGCGGGCATCGTCATCGGCGTCGACTTCGGCCACACGCACCTGCGGGTCGCGGTCGGCAACCTGGCCCACCAGGTGCTCGCCGAGGAGGCCGAGCCGCTGGACGTGGACGCCTCCGCCGCGGAGGGCTTCGACCGGGCCGAGCAGCTGGTCACCCGGCTGATCGCGGCCACCGGCATCGGCCGGGACAAGGTCGTCGGTGTCGGCCTCGGCGTGCCGGGCCCCATCGACGTGTCCTCGGGCACCCTGGGCTCCACCTCGATCCTGCCGGGCTGGAGCGGGATCAACCCCGCCGAGGAGCTCTCCGCGCGCCTGGGCGTCCCCGTGCACGTCGACAACGACGCCAACCTCGGCGCCCTCGGCGAGCTGGTCTGGGGCAGCGGCCGGGGCGTGAAGGACCTCGCGTACATCAAGGTCGCCAGCGGTGTCGGCGCCGGGCTCGTGATCGACGGGCGGGTCTACCGGGGCCCGGGCGGCACGGCCGGCGAGATCGGCCACATCACCCTGGACGAGTCCGGGCCGGTCTGCCGCTGCGGCAACCGCGGCTGCCTGGAGACCTTCACCGCCGCCCGCTACGTGCTGCCCCTGCTCCAGTCGAGCCACGGCCCCGACCTGACCATGGAGCGGGTGGTCCAGCTGGCCCGCGAGGGCGACCCCGGCTGCCGGCGCGTGATCGCCGACGTCGGGCGCCACATCGGCAGCGGCATCGCCAACCTCTGCAATCTCTTGAACCCGAGCCGGGTGATCCTCGGCGGCGACCTGGCCGAGGCCGGCGAGCTGGTCCTGGCGCCCATCAGGGACTCCGTCTCGCGCTACGCCATCCCCAGCGCCGCCCGCCAGCTGTCGCTGGCCCAGGGGGCACTGGGCGGCCGCGCCGAAGTGCTCGGGGCGCTCGCCCTCGTGCTCAGCGAAATGGGCGATTCGACGCTTTTGGAGGGGGGCGCCGCGGGCACCCCGAACAGGGCCACGCTTGCGTTCACTTAGATAACGGATGGCACCGTTGTCATCTCGTTAAGGATTTACTCCTTGACGTCGACCCTGCGGCCGAGTTGACTTCCAGCCACCTCGGCCGCAACGTCGCGGCCTCGTCAGGGAGGCAACCCCACATGAACGCAATGACGCGTCGCGTCGTCATAGGCACGGCCGCGGTTTCCATGGCCCTCTCCCTCGCCGCCTGTGGTCAGGCCGGCGACAACGGGTCCGGCGATGCGAACGGCGGCGACGGCAAGACCATCGGTCTGCTGCTTCCGGAGAACAAGACCACGCGCTACGAGACCTTCGACCGCCCGATCATCGAGGCGAAGATCAAGGCCCTCTGCTCCGACTGCGAGGTCAAGTACAACAACGCCGCGCAGGACACCGAGACGCAGAAGAAGCAGTTCGACGCGCTCGTCACCCAGGGCGTGAAGGTCATCATCCTGGACTCGGTCGACTACAAGGCCACCAAGTCCTGGGTGCAGCAGGCCGAGAAGAAGGGCGTCAAGGTGGTCGCGTACGACCGCCTGGCCGAGGGCCCGATCTCCGCCTACGTCTCGTACGACAACGAGAAGATCGGCCGCCTCCAGGGCGAGGCCCTGGTGAAGGCGCTCGGCGCCAAGGCCAAGGAAGCCAACGTTGTCATGATCAACGGCTCGCCGACCGACCCGAACGCCCCGCTGTTCAAGAAGGGCGCCCACAGCGTCCTCGACGGCGGAGTGAAGAAGGTCGTCTACGAGCAGGACATCCCCGACTGGTCCCCGGACGAGGCCAACAAGAAGATGGGCGCCGCCATCGACTCGCTGGGCAAGGCGGGCTTCCAGGGCGTCTACTCCGCCAACGACGGCATGGCCGGCGGCATCATCACCGCCCTCAACAAGCAGGGCGTCAAGGTCCCGGTCGGCGGTCAGGACGCCGAACTCGCGGGTCTGCAGCGGATCCTGAAGGGCGATCAGTCCTTCACCATCTACAAGCAGATCAAGCCCGAGGCCGAGACCACCGCGGAGATCGCGGTCAAGCTCCTCAAGGGCGAGAAGATCGACGACCTCGTCCCGGTGAAGGTCACCAGCCTCACCGGCGAGTTCAAGGACATCCCCGCCAAGCTGTACGACGCGCAGGTCGTGACCAAGGAGAACATCGCCTCCACGATCATCGCCGACAACGTCTACAAGGCGGCCGACATCTGCACCGCCGAGTACAAGGCGGCCTGCGAGGCGGCGGGCATCAAGTAGCCCGCCCAGCCCCCCACGGAAGACCGTCCGGCGCCTCCCGCCCCGTTCCACGCCCCGCAAGCGGGGGCGGGGCGCCGGACTCCCTCGCGGTTCCCGCAGTACTCCGCAGCACTTCTCGCACCACATCCCCGCCGGTCAGGCGGCGAAGGAGATGATTCACGTGTCCGCTACGCCCGTGCTGGCGTTGCGCGGGGTCTCCAAGCGGTTCGGCGCCGTCCAGGTGCTCACCGATGTCGATCTGGAGATCCACGCCGGAGAGGTCGTCGCCCTGGTGGGCGACAACGGCGCCGGCAAGTCGACCCTCGTCAAGACGATCTCGGGTGTGCACCCGATCGACGAGGGCACCATCGAATGGGACGGCCGCCCCGTCCAGATCACCCGGCCCCACGACTCCCAGAACCTCGGGGTCGCCACCGTCTACCAGGACCTGGCGCTCTGCGACAACCTCGACGTCGTCGCCAACCTCTTCCTCGGCAGCGAGCTCAGCTCCGCCCGGGTGCTCGACGAGATCGCCATGGAGAAGCGCGCCCGGGAGCTCCTGGACACCCTGTCCATCCGCATCCCCTCGGTCCGCATCCCCGTCGCCGCCCTCTCCGGCGGCCAGCGGCAGGTCGTGGCCATCGCCCGCGCCCTGATCGGCGACCCGAAGATCGTCATCCTCGACGAGCCCACCGCCGCCCTCGGCGTCGAGCAGACCGCCCAGGTGCTCGACCTGGTGGAGCGGCTGCGCGAGCGCGGCCACGGCGTCATCCTCATCAGCCACAACATGGCCGACGTCCGCGCCGTCGCGGACAAGGTCGCGGTGCTCCGCCTCGGCCGCAACAACGGTGTCTTCGACGTCGAGGACACCACCCACGAGACGATCATCGCCGCCATCACCGGTGCCACGGACAACGCCGTGACCCGCAGGCAGGCCCGTACGGCAGCCGCCGGGAACGACGAGAAGGGGGCCGCCAAGTGAGCGACCTCGCCAAGACCCCCGAAGCCCCCGAGGCCCCCGAGACGCCCGCCGAGGCGTCCGCGGCGCCCGTCCCGGCGGTCGACCCCCGCCTCCTCGTGCGCGAGGAGGGCTTCAAGGGCTACTGGACCGAGTTCAGCCGCAAGATACGCGGCGGCGAGCTCGGCTCCCTCCCCGTGATCCTGGGACTGATCGTCATCGCGATCGTCTTCCAGATCCAGAACGCGAACTTCCTCTCCGCGAGCTCCGTCGCCAACGTCGCGGTGTACGCCTCCGGCCTCGGCATCATGGCCGTCGGCATCGTGTTCGTCCTCGTCCTCGGCGAGATCGACCTGTCGATGGGCTCCGTCGCCGGCGTCGGCGCGGCCGTCTGGGCGGGCCTCCAGGTCAGCAACGGTATGAACCAGTGGCTGTCCATCGTGCTCGCGGTGCTCGCCGGCACCGCCATCGGCGCGCTGCACGGCTTCTTCTTCGCCAAGATCGGCGTTCCCGCGTTCGTCGTCACCCTGGCGGGCTTCCTCGGCTGGATGGGCTTCCAGGAGTGGCTCATGGGCGGCGAGGGCTCCATCAACACGCCGTCCGGCAGCGTGGTGGAGAACCTCACCAACTACTTCTTCGCCGACAAGATCGCCGCCTACGGCCTGGCCCTGGTCGCCGTCGCCGCGTACCTGTTCTCGCTCCTGCGCGACAGCCGCCGCCGCAAGGCCGCCCAGCTCCCGGCCCGCCCGATCGCCGAGATCGTGCTGCGCACCGCCGTCGTCGCCGTCCTGGTCCTCGTCGTCGCGTACGTCATGAACGAGCCCGCCGGCGCCCGCGGCCTGCCGCTCGCCCTGGTGCTGTTCCTGGCCGTCCTGGTGATCGCCGACTTCGTGGCCCGCCGCACCCTGTTCGGCCGCAAGGTCTTCGCGGTCGGCGGCAACGCCGAGGCGGCCCGCCGCGCCGGCATCAACGTGGACCGGGTCCGGATCGCCGTCTTCGCGATCTCCGGCACCCTCGCCTCCTTCGGCGGCCTGTTCATCGCGAGCCTCTCCGGCGGAGCGACCAAGAGCCTCGGCGGCGGCAACACGCTGATGCTGGTCATCGCCGCGGCCGTGATCGGCGGCACCAGCCTCTTCGGCGGCCGGGGCAAGGTCTGGTCCGCGCTCCTGGGCATGGTCGTGATCCAGTCGATCCAGCAGGGCCTGAACATGATCGGCATGTCCAACGCGATCCAGAACATGATCACCGGCGCGGTGCTCCTCGCCGCCGTCGTGATCGACTCGGTCTCCCGCCGTACGCAGAAGACCGCCGGGCGCGCGTAACGCTCGCCACACTCCGCCCGGCGCCGAGAACCGGCGCCGGGCGCTGCTGCGTCCGGAGCAGTGCACCGGCCGTGCGGATCAGCGGTGTGTCGGCCATCAGGGTGGCGCCCGATCGCCCGGCCCGATGCCCACGATCCAAGACGGAACATTAGACTCGACAAATCGGCAAGCTCGACCAGCTCAAACGCAAGGAGGCACGGGTGGCTCTGCTGACCCGTATCAGGGGACCGCGAGATCTGGACCGGCTCTCCTCGGAGCAGCTGGACCAGCTGGCCGGAGAGATCAGGTCGTTCCTCGTGGACGCCGTCTCCAAGACCGGCGGGCACCTCGGCCCCAATCTGGGTGTGGTCGAGCTGACCATCGCCCTGCACCGCGTCTTCGACTCGCCCAAGGACAAGGTGCTCTTCGACACCGGGCACCAGAGTTACGTCCACAAGCTGCTCACCGGGCGTCAGGACTTCTCCAAGCTCAAGATGAAGGGCGGCCTGTCCGGCTACCCCTCGCAGGCGGAGTCCGACCACGACGTGATCGAGAACTCGCACGCCTCGACCGTCCTCGGCTGGGCCGACGGACTGGCCAAGGCCAACGAGATCCTCCGCAAGGACGACCACGTCGTCGCGGTGATCGGCGACGGCGCGCTCACCGGCGGCATGGCCTGGGAGGCGCTCAACAACATCGCCGCGGCCAAGGACCGGCCGCTCGTCATCGTCGTCAACGACAACGAGCGTTCCTACGCCCCCACCATCGGCGGCCTCGCCAACCACCTGGCGACCCTGCGCACCACCGACGGATACGAGCGCTTCCTCGCCCGCGGCAAGGACATCCTGGAGCGCACCCCGGTCGTCGGGAAGCCGCTCTACGAGACCCTGCACGGCGCCAAGAAGGGCCTCAAGGACTTCATCGCCCCGCAGGGCATGTTCGAGGACCTCGGACTGAAGTACGTCGGCCCCATCGACGGGCACGACATCGAGGCCCTGGAGTCCGCCCTGACCCGCGCCAAGCGGTTCGGCGGCCCGGTCATCGTGCACTGCCTCACCGAGAAGGGCCGCGGCTACCAGCCGGCCCTCCAGGACGAGGCCGACCGCTTCCACGCCGTCGGCAAGATCCACCCCGACACCGGTCTGCCGATCGCCTCCTCCGGCGCCGACTGGACCAGCGTCTTCGGCCAGGAGATGGTCGAGCTCGGCAAGGAGCGCGAGGACATCGTCGCGATCACCGCGGCCATGCTCCAGCCCGTCGGCCTCGACAAGTTCGCCAAGGCCTTCCCCGAGCGGGTGTTCGACGTCGGCATCGCCGAGCAGCACGCCGCGGTCTCCGCGGCCGGCCTCGCCACCGGCGGCCTCCACCCGGTCTTCGCGGTCTACGCGACCTTCCTCAACCGGGCCTTCGACCAGGTCCTGATGGACGTGGCCCTGCACAAGTGCGGCGTCACCTTCGTCCTGGACCGGGCCGGCGTCACCGGTACCGACGGCGCCTCCCACAACGGCATGTGGGACATGTCGATCCTCCAGGTCGTGCCCGGCCTGCGGCTCGCCGCCCCGCGCGACGCCGACCAGGTCCGCGCCCAGCTGCGCGAGGCCGTCGAGGTCACCGACGCCCCCACCGTGGTCCGCTTCTCCAAGGGCGCGGTCGGCCCGGCCGTCCCCGCGCTGCGCCGCGTCGGCGGCATGGACGTGCTCCGCGAGCCGGACAGCGCCGCGCCCGACGTCCTCCTGGTCTCGGTCGGCGCCCTCGCTCCGATGTGCCTGGAGATCGCCGACCTCCTCGACAAGCAGGGCATCTCCACCACCGTGGTCGACCCCCGCTGGGTCAAGCCGGTCGACGAGGCCCTCGCCCCGCTCGCCGAGCAGCACCGCGTGGTCGTCACCGTCGAGGACAACAGCCGCGTCGGCGGTGTCGGCTCCGCCGTCGCCCAGGCGCTGCGCGACGCGGGCGTGGACGTCCCGCTGCGCGACTTCGGCATCCCGCCGCGCTTCCTCGACCACGCCTCGCGCGGCGAGGTCATGGCCGAGATCGGGCTCACCGCCCCGGACATCGCGCGCCAGGTCACCGGCCTGGTGTCGCGCCTCGACGGGCGCTTCGAATCCAGCGCCAAGGCCGTGGAGCCCGCCCGGGACTGACCCGCCGGGACCTCACCCAGCGTCACCTTTGGGCCGGTCGGCTCACTCTTCGGAGTGCCGACCGGCCCTTTCGCGTGCATTCTGGCCGGAGGGCGGGCAGCCCACTGGCAGGAGGTGCGACGGTGAGTACGGACCAGCAGCCACGCGCGAGTTCAGGGATGTTCCGGACCAAGTCGGTCGAGCAGTCGATCCGCGACACGGAGGAACCGGAGCACGCCCTCAGGAAGTCCCTCTCCGCCTGGGACCTGACGGTCTTCGGCGTGGGCGTCATCATCGGCACCGGCATCTTCGTCCTCACCGGCAAGGTCGCCAAGGAGAACGCGGGGCCGGCCACCGCCCTCGCCTTCGTCGCCGCCGGCATCGTCTGCGCCCTGGCCGCCCTGTGCTACGCGGAGTTCGCCTCCACCGTGCCGGTGGCGGGCTCGGCGTACACCTTCGCGTACGCCTCCATCGGCGAGCTGCCGGCCTGGATCATCGGCTGGGACCTCGTCCTGGAGTTCGCGCTCGGCACCGCCGTCGTCGCCGTCGGCTGGTCCGGGTACGTGCGCTCGCTCATGGACAACATCGGCTGGCACCTGCCGGCCGCGCTCGAAGGCCCCGACGTGGCGGGCGGCACCTTCGACATCCTCGCCTTCCTGCTGGTCCTGGTGCTCACCGCGGTCCTCGTCCTCGGCATGAAGCTGTCCGCCCGGATCACCGCCGTCGTCGTCGCCATCAAGGTGACCGTCGTGATGATCGTCATCATCGCGGGCCTGTTCTTCATCGTCGGCGACAACTACAAGCCGTTCATCCCGCCGGCCATCACCCCGCCCGGCGGCGGCTCCGGCTGGACCGAGCCGCTGGTCCAGCTCATGTTCGGCTACGAGCCGACCAACTTCGGCGTCATGGGCATCTTCACCGCCGCCTCCGTCGTCTTCTTCGCCTTCATCGGCTTCGACGTGGTCGCCACCGCCGCCGAGGAGACCAAGCTGCCGCAGCGCGACATGCCCCGCGGCATCCTCGGCTCACTGCTCATCTGCACCGTCCTGTACGTGGCCGTCGCGCTCGTCGTCACCGGCATGCAGAAGTACACCGAGCTCTCCACCAGCGCCCCGCTCGCCGACGCCTTCAAGGCCGTGGGCCACCCGTTCTACGCGGGCGTCATCAGCTTCGGCGCCGCCATCGGCCTCACCACCGTCTGCCTCATCCTGCTGCTCGGCCAGACCCGGGTGTTCTTCGCGATGAGCCGCGACGGGCTGCTGCCCCGCTTCTTCTCCATCACGCACCCCCGGTTCAGGACCCCGTACCGGCCGACCGTCCTGCTCGGCGCGATCATCGCCGTCGTCGCGGGCTTCACCAGCATCAACGAGCTGGCCACCCTGGTGAACATCGGCACCCTCTTCGCCTTCGTGGTGGTCGCCGCCGGCGTGATGGTGCTCCGCCGCACCCGCCCCGACCTGGAGCGCGCCTTCCGCACCCCCTGGGTGCCGCTGCTGCCGATCGTCTCGATCGCCGCCTCGGTCTGGCTGATGCTCAACCTGCCCGCCGAGACCTGGTTCCGCTTCGCCGTCTGGATGCTGATCGGCTTCGTCGTCTACTTCCTGTACGGACGCCGGCACAGCCGCCTCGGCAAGGCGGGCAGGGACGCCACCTACTAGCCACCGGGGAGGCTGCGGGGCCCCGCACACCGGGCGCCCGTCCCCTCCACCCGGCGCCGCAGCTCCCGGTCGGCCGTGATCACCAGACACGGCCGGCCGGCCGCGTTCCGGGCCAGCTCCACGATCAGGTCGTCGCCGCTGCCGGGCGCCTCCTCGACCCGTACCCCCGGCACCGGGGCCACGCCCCGGGCCCGGCCCTCCACCACGAGCACGATCTCGTACGGTCCGCCCTCGGCCGGCCCGCCGTGCGCGGCGAGCCGGTCCCGCAGACGCTCGGCGGCCCCGCGCCGGTCCTTCCACCACCCATCGGGCACGGACCCGACCACATTCGCCCCGTCGACGATCAGAAGCTCCATGCGCACAGCATGACGGCCCCGGTACCGCCGAAGCGGTACCGGGGCCGTCACGGGCCGTACGGAGGTGTTACGCGGGGACGCTCGCGACGCCCTGCGCGAGGAACCGCTTGCCGTTGACGCGCTCGGAGACGCCCTCACGGTCCAGGTACGGCGTGATGCCGCCCAGGTGGAAGGGCCAGCCCGCGCCCGTGATCAGGCAGAGGTCGATGTCCTGCGCCTCGGCGACGACACCCTCCTCCAGCATCAGGCCGATCTCCTGCGCGACGGCGTCCAGGACGCGGTCGCGGACCTGCTCCGCGGTCAGGACGACATCGCCCTGCTTCAGGAGCGCGGCGACCTCGGGGTCGAGCTCCGGCTTGAAGCCGTTCTCCGGCTTGTAGACGTAGAAGCCGCGCTTGCCGGCCTCGACGACCGCCTTCAGGTTGGGGGAGACGGTGAAGCGCTCCGGGAAGGAGCGGTTCAGGGTCTCGGAGACGTGCAGACCGATCGCCGGGCCGACGAGCTCCAGGAGCACCAGCGGCGACATCGGCAGGCCGAGCGGCTCGACGCCCTGCTCGGCGACGGCCACCGGGGTGCCCTCGTCGATGACGTTCTGGATCTCGCCCATGAAGCGGGTCAGGATGCGGTTCACGACGAACGCCGGGGCGTCCTTCGTGAGCACGGCCGTCTTCTTCAGCTTCTTGGCGACGCCGAAGGCGGTGGCCAGCGAGGCGTCGTCGGTCTGCTCGCCGCGCACGATCTCCAGGAGCGGGAGGATCGCGACCGGGTTGAAGAAGTGGAAGCCGACCACGCGCTCGGGGTGCTTCAGCTTCGAGGCCATCTCGGAGACCGACAGCGAGGAGGTGTTGGTGGCGAGGATCGCGTGCGCCGGGGCGACCGCCTCGACCTCCGCGAACACCTTCTGCTTGACGGACATCTCCTCGAACACGGCCTCGATGATGAAGTCCGCGTCGGCGAAGCCCTCGGCCTTGTCCAGCACACCGGAGACCAGGCCCTTGAGGCGGTTGGCCTTGTCCTGGTTGATGCGGCCCTTGCCGAGCAGCTTCTCGATCTCGCCGTGGACGTAGCCCACGCCCTTGTCGACGCGCTCCTGGTCGATGTCGGTCAGGACGACCGGCACCTCCAGACGGCGCAGGAAGAGCAGGGCGAGCTGGGAGGCCATCAGACCGGCGCCGACGACACCGACCTTGGTGACCGGGCGGGCCAGGGACTTGTCCGGGGCGCCGGCCGGGCGCTTGCCGCGCTTCTGCACCAGGTTGAAGGCGTAGATGCCGGAGCGGAGCTCGCCGCCCATGATCAGGTCCGCGAGGGCCTGGTCCTCGGCGTCGTAGCCCTTCTGCAGGTCGCCGTCCTTGGCGGCCTCGATGATGTCGAGGGCGCGGTAGGCGGCCGGGGCGGCGCCGTGCACCTTGGAGTCGGCGATGGCGCGGCCCTTGGCGACGGCCTGGTCCCAGCCCTCGCCGCGGTCGATCTCCGGGCGCTCGACGGCCACGGAGCCGTTCAGGACGCCGGCGGTCCAGATGAGGGACTGCTCCAGGAAGTCGGCACCCTCGAAGAGGGCGTCGGCGATGCCGAGCTCGAAGACCTGCTTGCCCTTGAGCTGACGGTTCTGGTTGAGGCTGTTCTCGATGACGACCGAGACGGCCTTCTCCGCGCCGATCAGGTTCGGCAGGATCGTGCAGCCGCCCCAGCCGGGCACCAGACCGAGGAAGACCTCGGGCAGCGAGAAGGCCGGCAGGGCCTTCGACACGGTGCGGTAGGTGCAGTGCAGACCGACCTCGACGCCGCCGCCCATGGCCGCGCCGTTGTAGTACGCGAAGGTCGGCACGGCGAGGCCCGCGAGACGCTTGAAGACGTCGTGGCCGCCCTTGCCGATGGCGAGCGCGTCCTCGTGCCGCTTGAGCAGCTCGACGCCCTTGAGGTCGGCGCCGACGGCGAAGATGAACGGCTTGCCGGTGATGCCGACGCCGACGATCTCACCGTTCGCGGCCTCGGCCTCGACCTGGTCGAGCGCGGTGTTCAGGTTCGCCAGCGACTGCGGACCGAACGTGGTCGGCTTGGTGTGGTCGAAGCCGTTGTCCAGCGTGATCAGCGCGAACCGGCCCGCACCCGCGGGGAGTTCGAAGTGACGTACGTGGGCCGAGGTGACGACCTCGTCCGGGAAGAGCTCGGCGGCGCCCTTCAGAAGCTCTGCGGTGGTGCTCACTTGCTGCCTCCGGCGTCCTTGTGGTTCGGGTTCTCCCAGATGACCGTGGCGCCCATGCCGAAGCCGACGCACATGGTGGTGAGGCCGTAGCGGACCTCCGGCTGCTCCTCGAACTGGCGGGCCAGCTGCGTCATCAGACGGACGCCGGAGGAGGCGAGCGGGTGGCCGTACGCGATGGCGCCGCCGTACTGGTTGACGCGGGCGTCGTCGTCGGCGATGCCGTAGTGCTCCAGGAAGGCGAGGACCTGGACCGCGAAGGCCTCGTTGATCTCGAAGAGCTGGATGTCGTCGATCGACAGACCGGCCTTGGCCAGCGCCTTCTCGGTCGCCGGGATCGGGCCGTAGCCCATGACCTCGGGCTCCACGCCGGCGAAGGCGTAGGAGACCAGGCGCATCTTGACCGGGAGGCCGTTCTCGCGGGCGAAGTCCTCGGAGGCGATGATCGAGGCGGTGGCGCCGTCGTTCAGGCCGGCCGCGTTGCCCGCGGTGACGTTGCCGTGGACGCGGAACGGCGTCTTCAGGCCCGTCAGCGACTCCAGGGTGGTGCCCGGGCGCATCGGCTCGTCGGCGGTGACCAGGCCCCAGCCGGTCTCACCGGTCTCCGGCGTGGTGCGGCGCACCGAGATCGGCACCAGGTCCTGCTGGATCTTGCCGTCGGCGTACGCCTTGGCGGCCTTCTCCTGCGAGCGCACGGCGTACTCGTCGGCGCGCTGCTTGGTGATGGTGGGGTAGCGGTCGTGCAGGTTCTCGGCGGTCATGCCCATGAAGAGGGCGGACTCGTCGACCAGCTTCTCGCTGACGAAGCGCGGGTTCGGATCCACGCCCTCGCCCATGGGGTGGCGGCCCATGTGCTCGACGCCACCGGCGATGACGGCATCGTAGGCGCCGAACGCGATCGAACCGGCGGTCGCCGTCACGGCGGTCAGCGCGCCGGCGCACATGCGGTCGATGGAGTAGCCGGGCACGGACTGCGGCAGACCCGCCAGGATGCCCGCGGTGCGGCCGAGGGTCAGGCCCTGGTCGCCGATCTGCGTGGTCGCGGCGATGGCGACCTCGTCGATCTTGGCGGGGTCGAGGCCGGGGTTGCGGCGCAGCAGCTCCCGGATGGCCTTGACGACGAGGTCGTCGGCGCGGGTCTCGTGGTAGATGCCCTTCGGGCCCGCCTTGCCGAACGGGGTACGGACGCCGTCGACGAAGACGACATCCCTGACGGTACGAGGCACGATGGCTCTCCTCCAGGGTGCGGGGTGGCACTGCTGCGCGGGCGCGCTGCCCGGCACGCGGCTAAGCGCGCGCTTGCTCCCCCCATGCTACTTGCGGGTAACCAGACTGCCCAGTCCCCCCGCGCCAAGCGGCGAAGGTCACACTTCCCGTCCTACCCCGACCCCGGGCGCGTCGAAGCCCCCGGACCGGAGTCCGGGGGCTTCGACGGGGCCGTACTTCGTCAGGTCCGTACGGAAACGTAACGGAAACGTACGGGAACGCTCAGGCGTGGGCCGTCAGGGCCGCCACCAGGAGCGGGGTCACCAGGCCCACCTGCCACGGGCGGGCGCCGTGGCCGGTGAGGGCCGCGGCGACGGTCTCCGGGGTCGCCGGGGCCGGCGGCTCCCAGCAGACCCGGCGGACCGTGTCCGGGGTGATCAGGTTCTCCTGCGGCAGGTTCAGCTCCTCCGCGAGCGTCGACACCGCGGCGCGGGCGGCGGAGAGCCGGGCCGCGGCGGCCGGGTCCTTGTCGGCCCAGGCGCGCGGCGGCGGCGGCCCCGCCACCGGCTGGCCCGGCTGCGGCAGCTCGGACTCCGGGAGGGCCTTCGCCCGGTCCACGGCGGCCTGCCACTGCTCCAGCTGGCGCTTGCCCATCCGCTGGCCGTACCCCGGCAGCGCCGACAGCGCGCCCGCGTTCGGCGGCAGCGCCAGGGCGGCCTCCACGATCGCCGAGTCGCTCAGCACCTTGCCGGGGGAGACGTCACGCCGCTGCGCCACCTTGTCGCGGGCCGTCCACAGCTCCCGGACCACCGCCATCTGGCGGCGCCTGCGCACCTTGTGCATGCCGGAGGTGCGACGCCAGGGGTCCTTGCGCGGCGGGGCGGGCGGGGCCGAGGCGATGGCGTCGAACTCCTCCAGCGCCCAGCCCAGCTTCCCCTGCCGGTCGAGCTCCTTCTCCAGCGCGTCGCGCAGGTCGACGAGGAGCTCCACGTCGAGGGCGGCGTAGCGCAGCCAGGGCTCGGGGAGCGGGCGGGTGGACCAGTCGACGGCGGAGTGGCCCTTCTCCAGGGCGTAGCCGAGGACGGACTCGACCATCGCGCCGAGGCCGACCCGGGGGAAGCCCGCGAGGCGTCCGGCGAGCTCGGTGTCGAAGAGCCGCGACGGCACCATGCCTATGTCGCGCAGGCACGGCAGGTCCTGGGTCGCGGCGTGCAGGATCCATTCGGTGCCGGTCAGCGCCTCGCCGAGGGCCGACAGGTCCGGGCAGCCGACCGGGTCGATGAGCGCGGTGCCCGCGCCCTCGCGGCGGAGCTGCACGAGGTAGGCGCGCTGTCCGTAGCGGTAGCCGGAGGCGCGCTCGGCGTCCACGGCCACGGGGCCGCGGCCGGCGGCGAAGGCGGCGACCACCTCGGCGAGGGCCTCGTCGGTCGCCACGACGGGGGGAATGCCCTCGCGGGGTTCGAGCAACGGGATCGGCAGCCCACTCGCAGGGACGTCGTCGTCCGAGGGGGCGCCCCCGGTGGTTCGCAGCGCTGTGTCGCTTGCGGTGTCTTGGGCGTCGGTCACCTGTCAAGGGTATCTGCGAATGGCAAGCACCCGCCGACGGAACGGCCGGAACGGCCCGTGTGGCCGGAACGGCCTGGTCGGGCCGTTCCGGCCACACGGGAGGGAACGTTCCGTCGACAGAGGACGGTCTTTCGTCGGGGCGTGGGCCTCAGGGGGCCGGCCGGCTCAGTGGATGATCCCGGTGCGCAGGGCGACGGCGACCATGCCGGCCCGGTCGCCGGTGCCCAGCTTGCGGGCGATGCGGGCGAGGTGGCTCTTCACGGTGAGGGCGGACAGGCCCATGGAGACGCCGATCGCCTTGTTGGACTGGCCCTCGGCCACCAGCCGCAGCACCTCGACCTCACGGCCGGAGAGCTCGCGGTAGCCGCCCGGGTGGCTCGGGGCACCCGGGGGGCGGCGGTGGCCGAGGCGGGCTGCCGCGGAGCCGATGGGGGCGGCTCCGGGGCGGGTGGGGTGACCGATGTTGGTGCGCGTACCGGTGACGACATAGCCCTTGACACCGCCGGCGAGGGCGTTGCGCACGGCGCCGATGTCGTCGGCCGCGGAGAGGGCGAGGCCGTTGGGCCAGCCCGCCGCGCGGGTCTCGGACAGCAGGGTGAGCCCGCTGCCGTCCGGGAGGTGGACGTCGGCCACGCAGATGTCGCGCGGGTTGCCGACGCGGGGACGGGCCTCCGCGATGGACGAAGCCTCGATGACGTCGCGCACCCCGAGTGCCCACAGGTGGCGGGTCACGGTGGAGCGGACGCGTGGGTCGGCCACGACGACCATGGCCGTCGGCTTGTTCGGGCGGTAGGCGACCAGGCTTGCGGGCTGCTCGAGGAGAACGGACACCAGGCCTCCTGGAAAGGGGGTGCGGGACGGAGCCGGCTCGGGGAAGAAGCCGGGGGCGAACCCGTGCTGTGAAGGGGTCACTGACTCCTTCGGCAGCTGGGCCGCCCGCCTTTAGGGAAAGATCACGATTTGGTGAGTAATAATTGGGGCAATTCGGACGCGTGATCGATCATCGTACGAGCCGTACGCGCTCCGCGACCGGATCTGTCCGGAAATCGACGTTACGAGCGGGGTGACACGGCTACGGCCGCTGCGGTCCGCGCCGCTGGGGCAGCGAGACGACCCCCGCGCCCGACGTCGTCCCCGCCCCCGGATCCGCCGATGACGGCGGCAGCCCCGCGATCTGGCACAACAGGTCGCACCAGGCCGCCAGGTGCGCGCCGGTGTCCGGCACCCCCGACGAGCCCTCCTGGGGCGTCCACGAGGCCCGGATCTCGATCTGGGTCGCCGGACGCCGCTCCGCGAGCCCCCCGAAGTAATGGGAGCCGGCCATCGTGACGGTCCCGCTCGCCTCCCCGTACGCCAGGCCGCGCGCCTCGAACGCCCCCGTCAGCCAGGACCAGCAGACCTCCGGCAGCAGCGGATCCGCGGCCATCTCCGGCTCCAGCTCGGCCCTGACCAGCGTCACCAGCCGGAACGTGCCCTTCCAGGCCTCGTGCCCCGCCGGGTCGTGCAGCAGCACCAGACGCCCGTCCGCCAGATCGTCCTCGCCGTCCACCACGGCCGCCTCCAAGGCGTACGCGTGGGGCGCGAGCCGCTGCGGCGGCCGGGTCGGATCGACCTCGATCTCCGGCCGCAGCCGCGCCGAACGCAGCCCCTCGACCGCCCGCCCGAACGCGGGAGGCACCGGGTTCGTCTCCGTGGGGTCCACCCTGTCGCCCGCCGTCTTCTCCGTCCCTCGAATGCCGTCGGAATGATCGGAAGAATGTCCCTGAGCCGCAGCCATGCGGGGAAGAGTAGGCGGAACGGGCCCCGTGCGCAGGGAGGGACACCCGCGCCGGGCGAGCGGCTTCTCGCCACATGCGAAGATTCTGGGCGTGAGCGCCATTGACAGCCCGAAGGGCCAGCAGACGAAGCACCAGCCGCAGACGTACGACTCCGCGTTCCTGAAGGCGTGCCGCCGCGAGGCCGTGCCGCACACGCCGGTCTGGTTCATGCGGCAGGCCGGGCGATCCCTGCCCGAGTACCTCAAGGTCCGCGAGGGCATCCCCATGCTCGAGTCGTGCATGCGGCCCGAGCTGGTCACCGAGATCACCCTGCAGCCCGTGCGCCGCCACAAGGTCGACGCGGCCATCTACTTCAGCGACATCGTGGTCCCGCTGAAGGCCATCGGCATCGACCTCGACATCAAGCCCGGCGTGGGCCCCGTCGTCGCCGACCCGATCCGCACCCGAGCCGACCTCGCCCGGCTGCGCGACCTGACCCCCGAGGACGTCCACTACGTCACCGAGGCCATCGGGATGCTCACCGCCGAACTCGGCTCCACCCCGCTCATCGGCTTCGCCGGTGCGCCGTTCACCCTCGCGAGCTACCTCGTCGAGGGCGGCCCGTCCCGCAGCCACGAGCACACCAAGGCGCTCATGTACGGCGACCCGCAGCTCTGGGCCGACCTGCTGGACCGCCTCGCCGAGATCACCTCCGCCTTCCTCAAGGTGCAGATC
The DNA here is from genome assembly GCF_040683955.1 of Streptomyces sp. NPDC093111. Lineage (NCBI taxonomy): Bacteria > Bacillati > Actinomycetota > Actinomycetes > Kitasatosporales > Streptomycetaceae > Streptomyces > Streptomyces sp. NPDC093111. The sequence continues at coordinate 348,964 of NZ_JBFBNW010000010.1, forward strand.
GAGGCCGGCGCCTCCGCCGTGCAGCTCTTCGACTCCTGGGTGGGCGCCCTGGCCCCCGCCGACTACCGCCGTTCGGTCATGCCGGCCTCGGCGAAGGTGTTCGACGCGGTCGCCTCGTACGGCGTCCCCCGCATCCACTTCGGCGTCGGCACCGGCGAGCTCCTCGGCCTCATGGGCGAGGCCGGCGCGGACGTCGTCGGCGTCGACTGGCGCGTCCCGCTCGACGAGGCCGCCCGCCGCGTCGGCCCCGGCAAGGCCCTCCAGGGCAACCTGGACCCGGCCGTCCTCTTCGCCTCGCGCGAGGTCGTCGAGGCCAAGGCGGACGAGGTCCTCGCCGCCGCGAAGGACCTGGAGGGACACGTCTTCAACCTCGGCCACGGCGTCATGCCCGCCATGGACCCGGACGCCCTGACCCGCCTGGTCGACCACGTGCACACCCGCACCGCCGTCTGATCCACACCCCGGCCGTCCCCCGCGCCGCGGGGGACGGTCCCCGGTGTCCGCGGGTCAGCCCGCCGCCCGCACCGCGGCCACCGCCTTGCGGGCCGCCACCAGGACCGGGTCCCACACCGGGGAGAACGGCGGCGCGTACCCCAGGTCCAGGGCCGTCATCGCCTCCACCGTCATCCCCGCGGTGAGCGCCACCGCCGCGATGTCCACCCGCTTCGCCGCGCCCTCGCGCCCCACGATCTGCACCCCGAGCAGCCGCCCGGTGCGCCGCTCCGCCACCATCTTCACGGTCATCGGGGCCGCCCCCGGGTAGTAGCCCGCCCGGCTCGTCGACTCGATCGTCACCGACACGAACCGCAGCCCCACCGCCCGGGCGTCCTTCTCCCGCAGCCCCGTCCTGGCGATCTCCAGGTCGCAGACCTTCGACACCGCCGTGCCGACCACCCCGGGGAAGGTCGCGTAGCCGCCGCCCACGTTCGAGCCGATGACCTGGCCGTGCTTGTTGGCGTGGGTGCCCAGCGGCACGTACCGCTCCCGCCCCGACACCAGGTCGAGGACCTCCACGCAGTCACCGCCCGCCCAGATGTTCCCGTGCCCGCGCACCCGCATCGACAGGTCCGTCAGCAGCCCGTCGTGCGCGCCCAGCGGCAGCCCCGCCGCCCGCGCCAGCGAGGTCTCCGGCACCACGCCCATCCCGAGGACCACCACGTCCGCCGGGTACTCGCCCGCGTCGGTGGCCACCGCGCGGACCCGGCCGTCCTCGCCCGTGAGGATCTTGGTCACCGGCGCGGAGCCCACCGTCGTGATGCCCAGGCCGTCCATCGCCCCGTGCACCAGGCGCCCCATGTCCGGGTCGAGCGTCGCCATCGGCTGCTCGCCCCGGTTGAGGACCGTCACCTCGAAACCGCGGCCGAGCAGCGCCTCCGCCATCTCCACGCCGATGTACCCGGCGCCCACGACCACCGCCCGGCGCCCCCGGGCCGCACCCAGCGAGTCGAGCAGCGCCTGCCCGTCGTCCAGGGTCTGCACCCCGTGCACCCCCGACGCGTCGATGCCCGGCAGCGGCGGGCGCAACGGCCGGGCGCCGGTCGCGATCACCAGCTTGTCGAAGCCGGTCCACCCCTCCGCGCCCGACTCCAGGTCCCGGGTCCGCACCCGCTGCCGGTCCACGTCGAGCGCGGTCACCTCGGTGCGCATCCGCAGGTCGATGTCCCGGGCCCGGTGCTCCTCGGGGCTCCGGGCGATCAGCCGGTCCGGGCCGGCGACCTCGCCGCCGACCCAGTACGGGATGCCGCAGGCCGAGTAGGAGCTGAAGTGCCCCCGCTCGAACGCGACGATCTCCAGCTCCCCGGGTCCCTTGAGCCTGCGTGCCTGGGACGCGGCGGACATGCCCGCCGCGTCACCGCCGATGACCACCAGTCGTTCCGTCATACCGACACGCTACGGCGGGCGGACCGTCAGACGGTGCCCCCCTCCCGGTCGGCGTCCCCGCCCTCGGCCGGCGCCGCCGGGGCCGGCACCCCGCCGGCGAGCCGCCGCACCTCGCCCGTCCCCGGCCACGGAGCGGCCCCCGGGCCCGGCGCGGCCTCCGCCTTCGTCCGGCGGGGCAGCCGAGGCCGCAGCACCCACCGCCACACCGCGTACGCCAGCGCGAGCAGCAGCAGCCACGGCGCGAGCGCCGCCAGCACCACCAGCGCCCAGGCGAGCGCGCCGACCAGCGCGTCCCAGCCGCCGCCCAGCGCGTCCAGGACCCCCGGCCGGTCGTCCTCCCCGGCCGGGGAGGCGGCCTCCGGCTCGCTCAGCTGGAGGGTGATCGTCGCCATCGACGTACGGTCCCTCAGCGCGGCCTGCTGGGCGAGCAGCGACTCCAGGTCCGCCTGCCGACGGCTCAGTTCGCCCTCCAGCGTGACCACGTCGCTCAGCTGCGTGGCCTTGTCCATCAGGGCCCGCACCCGCGCCACGCTCGCCCGCTGGGTGGCGATCCTGCTGTCCACGTCGACGACCTGGCCGGTGACGTCCTTCGCCTCCGCCTTGCGGGACAGCAGCTTGCCCGTGCCCGCCAGTTCGGCGATGACGGCGTCGTACCGCTCCTGCGGGACGCGCAGCACGATCCGCGCGTTGACATGGCTCGCGTCGACGCGCTCGGTCGTCTCGCTCTCGACGTGCCCGCCCGCGTCCGCCGTCACCCGCCGGGCCGATTCCGCCGCCTTCCCGGCGTCCTTCACCTCGACGTACAGCTCGGCCGTCCGGATCACCCGCTGCGGCGCCTGGACCGGGGCCCGGGTGCCCGCCTTGCCGTCCGGCGCCTTCCCGGCCCCGGCGGCCGAGGCCGGCCCCTCGTAGCCGGGCTTCACCGCGCCCGAGTCCGCCTTGGCGTCCGACGCCATCGTGTCGGAGCCGCCGGATCCGGCGCAGCCGGTCAGGAAGAGGGCGCCCGCGAGCAGCGCCGCGGCGGCCGTTCTTCTCGTACCCCGCATGTGTGACCCCCCAAGGATGTGGTGTGTGCGTGCTGGTTGGACGACCCGGCCCCGCGCCCGGTTGCCGTGCCGCGGTCGCGAAGGGGTCACGGTCCGGCCTCGGAACGGAAGCGCGGGGGCGATTTGAGAGAGTGGTCCCATGAACGCGAACGCGCAGACCACGGGCGGACCGGACGTCGTCGTCGTCGGAGGCGGCATCGCCGGCCTGGCCGCAGCCCACCGCCTCGTCACGTCCGGCGCGCGGGTCACCCTCCTGGAATCCGGCGACCGGCTCGGCGGCAAGCTGCTCGCCGGGGAGATCGCCGGCGCCCCGGTCGACCTCGGCGCCGAGTCCCTGCTCGCCCGCCGCCCCGAGGCCCTCGCGCTCGCCGAACGGGTCGGCCTCGCCGACCGGCTCCAGGCCCCCGCCACCACCACCGCCTCCGTCTGGTCCCGCGGCGAACTGACCCCCATGCCCAAGGGGCACGTCATGGGCGTCCCCGCCGACGGCCGCGCCGTCGAGGGACTCCTCTCCGAGGAGGCGATCCGCCGGATCGCCCGCGACGCCGAACTCCCGCCGACCGAGATCGGCGAGGACATCGCCATCGGCGCGTACGTCGCCGAGCGCATGGGCCACGAGGTCGTCGACCGGCTCGTCGAACCCCTCCTCGGCGGGGTCTACGCGGGCGACGCCTACCGCATCTCCATGAAGGCCGCCGTCCCCGCCCTCTTCGAGGCCGCCCGCGGCCGGCCCACCCTCGCCGAGGCCGTCCGCGCCGTCCAGCGCGCCGGCGCCGCCACCCCGAGCGACGCGGCCGGCGCCGGCACCGGACTCGGCGGCGCGGCCTTCGCCGGCATCCGCGGCGGCGTCGGCACCCTGCCCGGGGCCGTCGCCGACGCGATCCGCGCCGCCGGCGGCGACATCCGCACCGGCACCCCGGTCACCGCACTGCGCCGCACCGGCCCGCACGGCTGGCAGGTCGTCACCCCCGAGCGGGTCCTCACCGCCGACGCCGTCGTCCTCGCCACCCCCGCCGGACCCGCCGCCGCGCTCCTCGCCGCCGCCGCGCCCGCCGCCTCCGCCGAGCTCGCCGCCGTCGAGTACGCCTCGATGGCCCTGGTCACCCTCGCCTTCCGCCGCGCGGACGTGACCGGCCTCCCCGGCTCCGGGTTCCTCGTGCCCCCCGTCGACGGGCACACCATCAAGGCCTCCACCTTCTCCAGCCAGAAGTGGGCCTGGGTCGCCGAGTCCGCCCCGGACCTCTTCGTGCTGCGCACCTCCGTCGGCCGGCACGGCGAGGAGGAGCAGGTGCACCGCGAGGACGGCGACCTCGTCGACGTCTCCCTCAAGGACCTCGCCGCCGCCACCGGCCTCACCGCCCGGCCGGTCGCCTCCACCGTGACCCGCTGGATCGGCGGCCTGCCGCAGTACCCGGTCGGCCACCTGGCCCGGATCGCCCGGGTCCGCGCCGCCGTCGCGGGGCTGCCCGGACTGCGCCTCGCGGGCGCCGCGTACGAGGGCGTCGGCATCCCCGCGTGCGTCGCTTCGGGCCACCGCGCGGCCGACGAGATCATCGCCACGTCGCAAACCACCGACCCTGGTGCGGGGCACTCTTCGTGACGGGCGAGAATAGGCGTATGAGTGCGCCCGAAAAGATCCCGAACGCCGGTAAGAAGGCGAAGGACCTCAACGAGGTCATCCGCTACACCCTGTGGTCCGTCTTCAAGCTGCGCGACAACCTTCCCGAGGACCGCGCCGGCTACGCCGACGAGGTCCAGGAGCTGTTCGACCAGCTCGCCGCCAAGGACATCACGATCCGCGGCACGTACGACCTCTCCGGTCTGCGCGCCGACGCCGACGTGATGATCTGGTGGCACGCCGAGACGAGCGACGAGCTCCAGGAGGCGTACAACCTCTTCCGCCGTACCCGCCTGGGCCGCGCCCTGGAGCCGGTCTGGTCGAACATGGCCCTGCACCGCCCGGCCGAGTTCAACAAGTCGCACATCCCGGCCTTCCTGGCCGACGAGACCCCCCGCGACTACGTCTCGGTCTACCCCTTCGTGCGCTCCTACGACTGGTACCTGCTGCCGGACGAGGACCGCCGCCGGATGCTCGCCGACCACGGCAAGATGGCCCGCGGCTACCCGGACGTGCGTGCCAACACGGTCGCCTCGTTCTCGCTCGGCGACTACGAGTGGATCCTGGCCTTCGAGGCCGACGAGCTGCACCGTATCGTCGACCTGATGCGCCACCTGCGGGCCTCCGAGGCGCGGATGCACGTCCGCGAGGAGATCCCGTTCTACACCGGGCGCCGCCGCAGCGTGGCGGACCTGGTGGCCGGCCTGGCCTGACGGCCCGGCCCACCGAACCCGGTCACCGCCCCGCGCCCAGCCGGGCGGCGACCCCTCGACCCGGAAGATCAGAGGGCCGGCGGAACTCCGCCTGCCGCTCCAGCGACACCGGGTCCGGCTCCGGGTGCGGCGCGCATGACGCGCGCCGCACCGGCGTCCCTCCCTCCGGCTCCGCCGTCCCGCCGGGCACGGCCCCCGTGAGCAGATAGCGCTCCAGGTAGCCGTTCACACACGCGTTGCTCCCGCCGCCGATGCCGTGGGTCCCCGCGTCCCGCTCGGTCACCAGCGCCGCCCCCCACAGCCTGCGCTCCAGCTCCCGCGCCCCTTCGTACGGGGCAGCCGCGTCCCGCTCGGCCGCCAGGATCAGCACCGGCGGCAGCACCCCGGGACCCGTCCGCACGTCCAGCGGCCGCTGCCGCGGCGCCTTCCAGTACGCGCAGGGCAGATTGGCCCACACGTTGTCCCAGGTCTCGAACGGGGCCAGCCTCGCGAGCCGGGTGTTGTCCCGGTCCCACCGCGCGAACTCCTCCGGCCAGGGTGCGTCGTTGCACTCCACCGCCGTGTACACGGCGGCCGCGTTCCCCGGATCGCCGGCCTCCGCCTCCCCGCTGCGGGGCGACTCGGCGGGCCCGGCCTGCGCGACCAGCGGCTTCGCGTCGCCCTTCAGGTACGCCCCGAGGGCGCCCGCCCGGGCCGGCCAGAAGCGGTCGTCGTACAGCGCCTGGAGCATCGCCCCGTGCAGCTGCCCGGGACCGACCTTCCCGCCGGCCGGGGCCGCCGCCAGCTCGGCCCGCACCCGCTCGTAGTTCTCGCCCACCTCGGCGGGCGTCACGCCCAGGCCGTACACGGTGTCGTGCTTCGCCGCCCAGGTGCGGAAGTCCGCCCAGCGGCGCTCGAAGGCCAGCGACTGGTCGAGGTTGTTGGCGTACCAGATCTGCCGCGGGGCCGGGTTCACCGGCGCGTCGAAGACCATCCGGCGCACCCGGTGCGGGAACAGCGTCGCGTACAGGGCGCCGAAGTACGTGCCGTAGGAGGCGCCCATGTACGTGAGCCGCGGCTCGCCGAGCGCGGCCCGCAGGACCTCCAGGTCGCGGGCGTTGTTGAGCGAGTGGTAGTGCCGCAGGGCCGCGCCGGTCCGGCGGGCGCAGCCCTGGGCGTAGGTCGTGGCGCGGGCGGTGCGCTCCTTCTTGAAGACCTCCGAGGGCAGCGTCGGCGCGGGCGTCGGGCCCTTCGTCCGGTCCGCCGGGTCCTGGCAGGAGACCGGCGCCGAGCGGCCCACCCCGCGCGGGGCGTAGCCGACCAGGTCGTACGCGGCGGCGATCCGCTGCCAGGCGGGCAGCCCGGCGGCGAGCGGGAAGTACGTGGAGGAGGCGCCCGGCCCGCCCGGGTTGTAGACCAGCGCGCCCTGCCGCCCGCCGGCCGGGCCGGTGGCCCTGGCGCGGCTGACGGTGAGCGGGATCCGGGTGCCGTTCGGGTCCGCGTAGTCGAGCGGCACCCGTACGGTGCCGCACTCGACGGGGGCCGGCAGGTGCTCGGCCGCCGGGCACGCCCCGAAGCGGATGCCCTCGGCGGCGGCGGCCCGCGCGGCGACCTGGGTGCCCCGGGTCTCGGCGGGCGGCGCGTCGAGCCCCGGCGCGGCGACGGCGGGGGCCACGGCGCCCGGCGCGACGAGGGCGGGGGCGACGAGGGCGGACAGCAGGAGCGCGTGCAGCGCGACGGACCTCATCGGCGCTTCCCTTCTAGCCACGGCGGCGTGACGACCAAGGGACCCCGGCGCGCGGGTGAAGTAAAGGACCTACGCCAGGTGTTGCCTGTCATGTACCCGAAAGGCCGCACGCAGTTCGGGCTCCAGGACCCCGGTGCCCCGCTTGGCGAGCGCCGTCAGCGGGTCGGCCAGGGACAGCCCGGCGAGCAGCCGCCTGCCCGCCGGGGACGCCCAGCACGCGTAGCCGGGCGTCTCGGCGCGGGCGATCAGCAGGCAGAGCCCCGCCCCCACCAGCGGTAGCGAGAACCCGGCGAGCACCGGCCCCCGCTCGCCCGCCGGGACCAGCAGCCCCGAGGTCGCCCCGAGCGCCAGGGTCAGCAGGAACGCCGCCCGCACCGCCCGCGCCCCCGACGCCACCGAGCGGCGGGCGTCCTCCGGCAGCGCGAGCCCGCGCGCGACCAGGGCGGCCGCCAGCGCCCGTACGCTCTCGTCGTCGGCGACCAGCGGCCGGACCGCCGGGATCCGCGACTGCCCGTCCGGGCCGATCGCCCCGAGCACCGCCCGCTCCAGCTCGTCCCGGCCGCTCGTGTCGGCCACCACCGTGGCCCAGCCGGTGTGCGCGAGCAGCAGCAGCCGGGCCCGGTGCATGGAGACCAGGGTGAGATCGGTGACCCGCAGCGGACCGCCCGCGAGATACGCCGCCTCGCAGACGCTCAGCCCGTCGCCGCCCCCGGCCGCCCGGGCGTCGCCCGCGACGGTGGCCCGGCACACCCGGGCGCAGCTGACGCCGGTGACGACGAGGGCGACGAGCAGCAACGGGACCCAGACCATGACCCGGTTGTACGGCAGGAACGGGCGTCCCGCCACCGGAACGGGCGGGGCGGCCCGCGAGGGTCAGGAACTGCTGCCGCAGGAGCTCCCGCTGCTGGACGAACAGGAGCTGGAGGAGCACGAACTGGACGAGGAGGAGCAGGAGCTGCCGCTGCCCGAGGAACACGAGCCGCCGCTCCCGCCGGAGGAGCACGAGCTGCCGCCGGAGCACGAGTTCCCGCCGGAACAGGAGCTGCCCCCGCCGCACCCGCCCCCGCCGCCGCTGTCGCCCCCGGCCGCCGCCGCGCACCACATCACCGGCAGGAGGGCGATGCTGTCGGGCCCCGAGGACGCCGAGGAACCGTGCCGGCCCCTCGGGAACGGCGGCGCGCCACGGAAACGGGCCGCCGTCGCGAGCTGCTCCCGCAGCTCCGGGTCGGGCAGCGCGCTCAGCCCGTGCAGCGCGACGAGCGTGCCCGGGTCGGCGAGCCGGCCCTGCTGACGCCGGTACGCGGAGACGGCGGCGTGGCCCGCGGGCGAGACCCGGCTCGACGCGGAGGAACCGCAGACCACCGCCGTGATCAGCACCCCGGCGATCACCGGCAGCACCTTCAGGATGAACGGCACGGGCATCTCGCCCACCGCGAACTCGGTGACGGTGACGACCAGGGCCACCGGCACCATCGCCACGGCCGCGATGCCGAGCCCGACGCTCCAGCGGACCGCGCGCCGACGGGCCGAGGGCTCCGAGATCAGCCCGCGCGCCGCGAGCGCGTCACCGGTCTCCTGCACCGCCGGGTGCCGCATGGCGGCGAGCCGCAGGGTGGCCAGGGCGCCGTGCGGGGCGGCCGCCAGCTCCTGGAGCACCGCCCGCTCCACGGGGTCCTGCGCGGTGGACCGCACGGCCCGCACGATGCCGGGGCCGCCGATCGCGATCCGCCCGTCGGCGTGCAGGGAGGCGAGGGCGCTGTCGACGACCCTGGCCGGGCCGCCGTTGAGGAAGGCGGCCTCGTAGCGGTCCTGGACGGGACCGCCCGGCCCGCGCCGGCCCCGCCGCGCCAGGGCGACGAGCCGGACGACGGCGGCGAGACCGGCGACGTAGAAGAGGACGACGAGGAGGTTCACGGCGCTTCACCCCTTTCCGAGAGCGGTACGGACACGGTGCGCGAGGCGCGCGGCGGGGCCGGGCGGGCGGATGCCGGCCCGCTCCCGCCACCAGCCGGTGAGGGCGCGGCGGGCCGCCGGATCCTCGGGACGGCCAGCGACCAGCAGCCCTTCGACGAAGTCGAGGGCGTCGTGGCGGTAGCCGTCGGTCATGGGCCGGCTCCGGGCGTAGGAGAGGAACGCGGACCGGTACGCCTCGCCCAGGATCTCCGGCAGCTCGGGCGCGACCTTGGCCACGACGTCCGCCCGCTTCGCCGCGAGCGCCCGGCTCTGTACCCCCAGCCGCCGCACGTCGAACCCCTCCGGCGCGGGCGTCCCGGCCACCAGCGCCGACAGCAACGCCGCCTGCGCGAGCCCGACGCGCTGCCGGGCGGCGGCGTGGCGCGGCTCGGCGCGCCGGGGCGACGGCACGGAACCGGAACCGGCGCTCGGCACCTCCCGCGCACCCGCACCCGCACCCGCCCCCCGTACCGGCATGGCCCCGCCCGAGACCCGGGCCCCGGCCCCGATGAGCAGCGGGCGGGGGCGGGACGCGGCCACCGTCGTACGGATGGCGGCGAGCTCGGCGGCCAGCTCCTCCGGGGCCGGGAAGCGGTCGTCCCGTTCGAGCAGCACGCCCGGCGGGGAGACCCGCGAGGCGAGGTCGGCGAGGACGTCGAGCACGGGCTGGGAGACCGGGTGGGCGTGGGTGTCGTGCCAGACCCCGTCCCGTTCGAGACCGCCCGCCACGTGCACGTACGCGATGGCCTCGACCGGCAGCTCGGACAGCGCCCGCGCCGGGTCCTCGCCGCGGTTGACGTGATTGGTGTGCAGGTTGGCGACGTCGACCAGGAGCCGTACCCCCGTACGCTCCACCAGCTCCGCGAGGAACCGCCCCTCCGTCATCTCCTCGCCCGGCCAGGCGACCAGGGCCGCGATGTTCTCCAGGGCCAGCGGCACCGGCAGGGCGTCCTGCGCGATCCGGACGTTCTCGCACAGCACGTCGAGCGCGTCCCGGGTCCGGGGCACGGGCAGCAGGTGCCCCGCCTCCAGGAGCGGCGTCGCAGTCAGCGGCCCCCCGGCCCGTACGAACGCGATGTGCTCCGTCACCAGCGGCGCGCCCAGCAGCTCCGCCTTCCGCGCCAGCGCCGCCAGCCGCCCCGCGTCCGGCCGCTCGGCCCCGCCGAGCCCCAGCGAGACCCCGTGCGGCACGACGGTCACCCCGCGCGCCCGCAGCCGCTCCAGGGAGCCGGGCAGATGGTCGTCGCACAGGTTCTCCGCGACGACCTCCACCCACTCGACCCCGTCCAGCGCCTCGACCGCGTCCGCGATCTCGGGCCGCCAGCCGATGCCGATACCGAGTTCCTTCATGTCCCCCTCCTTCGGTCCCTGAGCTGATGGCCCGGAATCAGGCGTTCGAATCCGGACAGGGGGACGTTCAGAGGTTCATTTGAGGTTCCGGCCCGCCGGCGGGGTCAGCCCGCCCGGAGACCCGGCGCCGGGTACTCCGACACCACCGTGCACGAGCCCGGCGCGATCTCCGTGAAGCCGGCGTCGCGGACCACGGGCAAGTCGCCCGACGTGAGGCGGGACCAGCGCTCCGGGGGTGCGGTGCGGACCACGAGCGGGAAGCCGGCCTCGCGCCAGGTCGTGCGGTCGGCGTCCGACAGGGCCCACCACAGGAGCTGGGCGCCGTGGCCGGTCTGCGCCATCGTCTTGCCGGCGGACATGTCGAGCTCGGGGTTGAGCCACAGCACGGCCGAGCCCTCCGGCACGGGGCCCGGCTCGGCCGGGTCGTCCAGGTCGGTGCCCGAGACCTGGAGCTTGGCCAGCTCCTTGGGCCAGCCGTCCAGCGGGACCGGCGGGAAGACCCGTACCTCCGCGCCCTCCGCGCCGGTCACCGTGATGCCCGGCAGGGCCTCGGCGCGGCGCCACTCGGCACCGCGCGCGCGGCGCACGACCTTGCGGATCCGGGCGTCCTGCCAGTCCGTCATGGCCTGCGCCCACTCGCCGTCGCCGAGCGAACGGTCGTCGGCGAGGATCTCGAGGACCGCGCGGGCGGAGGTCTCCAGGGCGTCGGTACGGGCCGGGGGAGCGTCCCGCTCGATGCGGACGACCAGGGGGAGGACGTACTGCGGCTTCTCGTCGCGGGGGTCGTGGGGCGCCGCGGGCTCGGTGTCGTTGCTGCTCACCGGGCAAGTCTGCCACCGCGGAGGACGGGCGCCCCACGCCTTTCTTGTAGGAATGAGGGCTTCCGGGACAGGATGCCCCCCATGAAGAGTGATCTTTTCGCCAGTGAGCACCTCGCCGAGGCGGCGACGTTTCCGGGGATGACCCTCCAGAACGCCAAGTCGGTCAAGTACACCGTCCAGGGGGAGATGCAGGCCCTCCAGGGCTCGATGATCGCCTTCCGGGGCAACCTCCAGTTCGAGCACAAGAGCCAGGGCCTCGGCGGTCTGCTCAAGCGCGCGCTCACCGGGGAGGGCCTGCCGCTGATGACCGTCCGCGGCCAGGGCGAGGCGTGGTTCGCCCACGAGGCGCAGAACTGTTTCATCGTCGAGGTCGAGCCGGGCGACGCACTGACCGTCAACGGGCGCAACGTGCTGTGCTTCGACGCGTCGCTGGCGTACGAGATCAAGACCGTGAAGGGCGCCGGCATGACCGGCGGCGGCCTCTTCAACAGCGTCTTCACCGGCCACGGCAAGATCGCCCTGATCTGCGAGGGCAACCCGGTCGTCATCCCGGTCACCCCCGAGGCCCCGGTCCACGTCGACACCGACGCCGTCGTCGGCTGGAGCGAGCAGCTGCGCACCTCGCTGCACCGCTCGCAGTCGATCGGCTCCATGGTGCGCGGCGGTTCCGGGGAGGCGGTCCAGCTGAAGCTGGAGGGCCAGGGCTTCGTCATCGTCCGCCCGAGCGAGCTCACCCCGCAGAAGAAGTCGGCCAACTGACCTCCGCCATGCGACTGGAGGGCGTCGGCCGCCGCTACGGCCCGCGCGGACCCTGGGTGCTGCGCGAGGTGGGCCTCGTCCTGCCCGCCGGCACCCTCGCCCGCGTCACCGGCGGCAACGGCTCCGGCAAGTCGACCCTCCTGCGGCTGCTCGCGGGCGTCGACGCGCCCAGCGCGGGCCGGATCACCGCCCGCCCGCCGCGCACCGCGTACGTCCCCGAGCGCTTCCCCGCCGCCCTGCCGCTCACCGCGACCGGCTACCTGGTCCACCTCGGCCGCGTCCAGGGCCTCACCGGCCGGGACGCCGCGGCGCGCGCGGGGGAGTGGCTGGCCCGCTTCGACGCGACGCCCTACGCCGGCACCCCGCTCGCCGAACTCTCCAAGGGCACCAGCCAGAAGGTCGCCGTCGCCCAGGCCCTCCTCGCCGACCCGGACCTCCTCGTCCTCGACGAGGCATGGACGGGCCTCGACACCACCGCCCGCACGGAACTCGACCACGCGGTGCGCGCCCGCGTCGCGGCCGGCGGCCGCGTCGTCTTCGTCGACCACGACCCGCGCCGGCTGGCGGGGGAGGCGGACGCGGAGTACCGGGTGGTGGAGGGCGGGGTGCGCGGACCGGAGCGCCGCCCCCGCCCTGCGGAGCCCCCGCGCCCCCGCGTCCGCATCGGCGCCTCCGGCGGAGCCCCGCTCCCGCCCGGCCTCCCGGGCGCCCCGGCGTACGCCCCCGCCGGATCCGACGCGGCCCGGCTCACCGTCACCGTCGACGCCACCCACTCCGACACCCTGCTGCGGGCGCTCCTGGACGCGGGCTGGCACATCGAGGCCCTCACCACCGAAGGCGTACGGGTATGACCGCGCTGCTCCGCTACCAGACCGCCCTGCTCCTGCGCTCCCAGCGCTGGCTCGCCCCGTTCCTCCTGTACGCGGTCTTCGTCGGCGTCGGCGTCAACGCGGGCGAACCGGTGCTCGGCGCCCTCGGCTACACGGTCGCGGCCCTCGTCCCGGTGAGCGCCTGGGCGGTGCGCATCTGCCTCGGGCAGGAACCCCCGGCCGCCCGCGCGGTGACCGCCGCGGCGGCGGGCCGCACCCGCGCCCACCTGGCGGCGATCCTGACCGGCACGGGCACCACCCTGCTCGTCGGCGCCGTCGCCGTCGTGGCCGTCACTGCCGTGAGCGCACACCGCGGGGTCTCCCCGCTCGCGGCCGGGCTCGAGGGCCTCCTCGCGGCGACCGCATGCGCCCTGACCGGCACCGCCGTCGGCGCCCTGACGACCCGCCCCCTGATCCCCTCCCGGGGCTGGTCCCTGACGACCCTCCTCCTCGGCTCCCTCCTCGCCCTGGTCACCACGGGCTCCCCGGCCAAGTCGGCCGTCTCGCCACTGGTCACCGCCGCCCACACCGCCACCGTCAGCTATCCGTGGCCCGCTCTGGCGGGGGCGCTGGTGGTGGCCGCGGCGGCGGTGGGGCTGGCGTGCCGGGCGACGGCGTGGGAGTGACGGAACCTGTGAGAACTCGGTGTGTTTCCCGTCACGGTCCGGAGCGCGCAACTGTCTGATTTGCCCGATCGGGCTGTTCGCGGGATGCCCGGATCTGTCGGGATGTAGGGCGACAGTCGGCCTTGTTGAAACTCTTTGACAGCCTCTGAACCGCCCCCTTTCATTCCCTCCAGCGCTTTCAACGGAGGGGAACAGGGGGGGTTCGATGAAACCCGGACGTACACGGTGGAGACTCGTCCGCAGTACCGCGATGGTGGCCGCGGCGGCATGTGCCTTCACCGGAATGAACGCCATGCCCAGCGGAGCCGCGACGGGCGCGGCTACCAGCGCGGCCGACACCAAGGGGGAAGCACGGCAGCAGGAAGCCGCGGACACGCCGGAGAGCCTGGCTGTCGCGACGGCGAAGAAGACGCGCAAGCCGGTCGACGTAGGGTCGATGCGGACCGAGTTCAGCGAGGTGACCGCGCGTCCGGACGGAACGCTGGAGTCGGTCACTCACACGCAGCCGGTGCGTACCCGGAAGGGCGGCGTCTGGACGGACATCGACCCGTCTCTCACGCGTGTCGGCGACGGGATGGTCGAACCGAGAGCGGCCCTGTCGGGCCTCGCCTTCTCGGGTGGTGGCGACAGGCCGCTCGTCCGGATGTCGCGCGCGGGCAAGGTGCTGGAGCTGACCTGGCCCGAGTCGCTGCCCGAGCCCGAACTCGACGGTGAGACAGCCACGTACGCGTCGGTCCTGCCTGGAGTCGACCTCCGTCTGACCGCCACGCCCACCGGCTTCAACCAACTGCTCGTGGTCAAGACGCCGGAGGCGGCGAAGAACCCGGAGCTCGACAGGATCCGCATCGGGCTGAACGCGAACGGCCTCACCGTGCGGCAGAACGCCGACGGTTCCCTTGTGGCGGTCGACAAGAACGCCGGCGGTGCCGTGTTCACCGCACCCAAACCGATGATGTACGACTCCTCCGCCGGAGCGAAGGACGGCCCCGGCAGTGCCGCCGAGGCGCCTGCCTCTCCCACCGCGCGGACCACCGGGAGCGCGAAGTCCGTCGCGGCGGCGACTCCCCCCACGGACGCGCCCGTCTCCGACGTCGCGCACGCGGCACCGGTCGGTATCGAGCTCTCGACCGACGGCCAGGGCACCGGCGCCGAGGACGCCATGGTCCTGACGCCGACGCAGTCCCTGCTCGACGATCCGCGCACCGTCTACCCGGTGCTCATCGACCCGGCCTGGGACACCCCCCACGCTTCCGCGTGGGCCGGTGTCTCCAGGGCGAACGGCAGCCAGCCCTACTACAAGTTCACGTACAACAGCACGTACGTGAAGGACTTCGGCACGGGATACTGCGCCTCTCCAGGCTGCTCCGTCGCCGATGTGAAGCGGGTCTACTACCGCATCCCGGTGACGAGCAAGTTCGCCGGGAAGCACATCCTCTCGGCCGAGTTCAACGTCTACGAGTCCCACTCGTACAGCTGCTCCGCCGAACCCGTGCAGCTGTACCAGACCAAGGCCATCGGCACCGGGACGACCTGGGACAACTCATCGAGCATCGGTACCGGCGGCTTCTGGCAGAAGTGGCTCCAGACCGTGACCGCCGCGAAGGGCTGGAGCTCGAGCTGCGCGGCCGGCTACCTGGAGTTCGGCTCCTCCAACGTCAAGAGCATCGTTCAGACGGCGGCCACCAACGGCTGGCGTGACGTCACCTTCGGCCTGAAGGCGGAGAACGAGGGGCGTGCCGAGGCATGGAAGCGCTTCACCGATGATGCGAGCCTGCGGGTGAACTACAACCTGCCGCCGCGCCAGATCCCGATGAAGTCGCTGACCATGTCCCCGGGGTCGGTGTGCCTCGCCACCGGCGTCAAGATCAACAAGCTCCCGCAGGTCACAGCGGTCGCGACGGATCCCGACAACGAGAAGATCGGCGTGCAGTTCGCGGTCAACTGGGACGCGGGCGACGGCTACAAGCGTCGCTGGTGGTCGACGGGGGCCGAGGGCACCGCCCCTGCGTCCAGCACCTTCAAGGCGTCGGGCTCGCCCTTCTCCGTGACGCTTCCCGCCTCGATCCCCAAGGACACATGGGTGGGCTGGGAAGCGCGCGCGTGGGACGGGGGCGAATGGGGCCCGTGGAGCTCGTACGGAGACGCCACCGGGTGCTACACGTACATCGACATCCAGGCACCGGACGGTCCCAAGGTGTCGTCGGTGGAGTTCCCCGGCAGTGACAAGCAGTCCGACACGCTTCCCTGGACCGATGGCGTCGGCAGGTACGGGACCTTCGAGATCGACAGCGTCATGGAGGACGTGGTCAAGTACCAGTACGCGCTCGACGGGGACGCCAGGGGCGGCATTTCCATCGCCACCACCGACGGTGCCCCACGGTCGGTGAGCCTGCTGCTGAACACCGTCGGACTGCATCGCCTCTCGGTCCTGGCCCTGGACGGCTCGGGCAACGCCTCGCAGCAGGAGACGTACTACTTCCTGGTTCTGACGGGTCACCCCCAGCGCGCGGGTTGGAGCATGGACGAGCCGCAGGGCGCGAGCACTCTCACCGGCACCGAGGGCACCTTCGAGACGACCGCGGGGAACACGGTCAGCAGCGGTCCCGGGCGGACCGGTACGGGTGCGTCGGTGAGCATGGACTACACCGCCGACGGCTACCTGACGACGGATCGGGCGGTTGTCGAGACCGACCGCAGCTTCACGTTCTCCGCCTGGGCGAAGCCGGTCGGCATCGTTCCCACCAGGAACACGGCCGTGATCACCCAGAACGGCCGGCACCAGTCCATCACCATGGGCCTCATGGGCGACAAGTGGGGCATCAAGGCCCCCAGCCTCGACGCCTTGTCCGGCTACGGCTGGTTCACGGCCCAGTCCGCCATCACGGCGCAGGAGGGGGAATGGGCCCACCTCGCGGGCGTGTACGACGCCACTGCCCGCACTCTCACGCTGTACGTCAACGGTGCCCTCGCGACGTCCACCACCAACGTGAGCATGTGGTCGGCCCGAGGAGTGATGACTTTCGGCCTGATGAAGTGGAAGGACAGCCCCGCCGATTCCTGGTCGGGCTCGATCGACGACGTCGCGGTGTGGAACCGTGCCCTCAGCGGCCCTGAGGTGACCGAGGCGGCGGCTGGTCGTCCCGTCACGACGGGACTGCCGGCCAAGGCCGTGTGGACGCTCGACGAGCCGGTCGCCGGCAAGATGTTCGGGCGCTCCGAGGCGATGCCCGCCACGTTGCAGAACGGCGCCGGCACCACCGCGGACGGCGTTTCCGGCAAGGGCGTCCGCCTCGACGGGGTCGACGACTTCATCAGCACCCCACGTCCGCAGGTCGACGGCACGCGCAGCTTCTCCGTCTCGGCGTGGGTCCGCATGTCGGATCCGACCGACAGCTTGGCGCGCATGATAGCCAGTCAGAATGGCGTACATCAGAGCGAGTTCGTGCTGTACTACTCCGCCTACGCCAACAAGTGGGTCTTCGGTCGCTACACGGACGACTCGGCATCGGCGACGCTGGTCTCGGTGCTGCAGCAGTGCACGGCCGGGACCGTCGGCTGCATCGGTCCGACCGACAGCCAATGGACCCACGTCATCGGCGTGTCGGACGCGAAGACCGGCAAGCTGCGCCTGTTCGTCAACGGCTATCTCATGGGCGAGGTCCCGTACGCGCAGACGAAGCCCTGGGCCTCCCCGGGCGGACTCCAGATCGGTGCGGTGAACCGTGCGGGCGTCAACACCGAGTTCCTCGGTGGAGACGTCGACGAAGTGCGGGTCTTCGACCGGGTCATCACGGTGGACGAAGCCCGCGAGATGGTGCAGCAGCGTCCGCAGCTGGGCGCTCGCTGGAAGTTCAACACAGCTTCCGGTACGCCCAAGGTGTCTCCCGACGACGCCGGCGCGACCGCGGAGAACGCGCAGCTCTACGGCGGTGCGTCGATCAACCCGACGGGCGGTGCCCTCCCGGGTGCCGGCGGCGACCCGGGGGGAAGCCTGTCGTTCAACGGTAACGGCGACTACGCGGCAACCACGGCCATGCCCATTCACACCGGACAGAGCTTCAGTATCGCCGGATGGGTGAAGCAGCCGTCCAGTCCGGACCGTGACATGACCGCACTGTCCATCGCGGGCAGCAAGCGGAGCGCGATCGAGGTTGCCTGGGACCACGTGGCGGTTGTCGACGGGACACCGGTCGGTCAGTGGAGCGTCAGCGTCACCGACCGTGATGGTGATGAGTTCACCCGGAAGACAGCCATCCATACGTTCGATTACTCGTCGAGTAACGGGTGGAACCACCTCGCCGTGGTGTACGACGGCTTCGCCGACCAGCTCTCGCTGTATGTCAACGGCGCGCTGGAGAACCAGATCTGCGCCGAGGACGCCCCGAAGGACACATGTGCCGACCATGTGTCCTGGACGTCCGCGGCACAGCCCTTCGAGGCCAACGGCCAGGTCCAGTTCGGCCGCGGCCTGACCAACGGGGCCTGGGGGGACTACTTCTCGGGTGAGATCGACGATGTGTGGATGTTCCAGGGCGTGCTCGGCGCCGCCCAGGTCATCTCCCTCAGCGATGAGTCACATGCCAGGTGCGTCGCCCTGGCAGCCGATGCCGCCCGGAAGCTGCTTCTCGTCCCGGGCGGCTGCCCTGAGGTGGGCGACATC